>CAYGPO010000034.1:6149-24479 GCA_964351665.1 uncultured Gammaproteobacteria bacterium
GCACCATGGCCACCTGGATCATGATTCTCAGCGCGGCGGTGCTCAATATCCTGCTGTAAGGTTTCGGCTTGCTCCCTTGAAACCACTTAAGGCGGCTTAAGAGGAACTTCAGGCAGCGCTATACTGGTGTTACAGATCCACAATAATTCGGTTACCACCGGCTGTGCGGGCCCTGTACATGGCGTTGCTGGCATTGCCAATGGCGGTATCCGGGGCCTCGGAACTCTTCACGGCGGTTATGCCGATGCTCAGGGTCACCGGCTGCTGGTGATGTTCCCGCAGCGAGGCGGCGACGCGTCCCAGGGCGGTCAGCGCAGCATCCGCCTTAACCCCCCACAAAGCCACCAGAAAATCGTGATTGCCATGACTGGCCACCCAGTCTGAGCGGCGAATAGCCTTGACGATAGTGTCGGAAACTCGGCTGGACAATTCATCCAGAGACTTCGTCTCATACTGTCCCGCCAGCGCTTCGATATCGTCCACCTGAACCATGGCTAGACACAGGGGCCGGCTGTCTCGGCTGGCTCGGAGAATATCCTGGCCTAGCCTGCGCACCGCCGATCGCTGGTTGATTAGTCCCGTCACAGGATCGGTGGTTCGATCGGCACTGCGCTGGCGGCGGGCATCCTCCATCAGCGCGGCGGCGCGCTGGGACTGTCCCATGATCTGACCCACCACATCCCGACCGTCGGTGGGAAGCTTTGGAATGATCTTTTTATCGGCGTAGTCTTGCAGGGCCTGGCTGGTGTTATGGAGAGGCTGGACCAGGGCTCGAAATCCCAGCAAACCTAACAGCAGGCTTCCGGTTGCTGCTATAACAACCACGGCCACCACCATCGCTGCGGTTCTGGGCCCGGAAAGTCCCAGGTAAACCCCGGCGGCCACCAGCGGCAGCCCGGCAAAGGCGGCAGTCAGCAGCAGCTTGCCCGCGTAGCTGCTGGCCAACGGCCCCCTGTTCAGTCCATCGTAAAGTCTGGTCCCCAAAACCATCCCCTGCCTGCATGTTGAGGCCATTGTATGCCATAAGGGGCAGCGAGTTGAGGATAAGCCTCACCGTCGGCGGGTAGGATCAGGTCTGGGGTAATTCCTCATACATCATCACCGGATTGCCGTCGGGGTCGTAAAAGGTCAGCAGCTTCACCATCCCATCGATGACCTGGATGTCGCCGTCCAACTTCACTCCCTGTTGTTCCAGTGCGGCTTTGGCCGCTTCGATGTCCGCCACGCCCCAGGTAGGGGTGGTTTCACCGGCCTTTACCTGCTCCACCTGGCTGAGCCCCAGATTGACCCGCCCCACCGGTGAACTGAGCTCACACCAGCCGATCTCGTCCATTTGATACAGCAGCTTCATCCCCATGACGGACTGATACCAGGCCACCGATGTGGCCAGATCCGAAACCGGTACCGACAGCGTTAATCCGCCGTCAAACCCCAGATGATTTTCCACTGCGTGCTCCTTGGCTGTTGATTAGTTCTATTTTTATACTTAATATATTTTTATCTTGCAAGCCCAAACCTGCTCATTATCCCTGCCCCTGCTGGCCAGCCTGACTCACCGGCGCTGGAGTATTCCTGTGCTGGCATGGTTTTCGGCCCACCATCAGGGCAAATTTGTCACCCTGGCCAATCATCTTGGCTGCGGTCGCGGCGCCCTGAGTAGCAGCCTGAGTCATTTGATCGAGCTGGGCCTGTTACGGCGCAATACCGGGCTTGGACATCCCCTGCGGCCGGAGTATCTGATGACTGACAACGCAGCTGACCTGGCCAGTGCCTGCGCTTCCCTGCACCAGCAGGTGCAGGCGTGGAACTGCCAGGGGCTGGCCTATCGCAAATGGAGCCTGCCCCTGGTGGTGGCCGTGGACCGCTGCCAGCGCTTCAACGATCTCAAGCAGAGCTTAATGCCCATCACCCCCAGGGCCCTGGCGCTGGGCCTTGCTCAGTTGGAAAAATGCGCCTGGGTGGCGCGCCAGGTGACCCATCATTATCCACCCATAACCCAGTATTCGCTGCGCTCGCGGGGTCGCCAGCTGTGCCAGGCACTGGGCCCCATCAGCCCATTCGCCGTTTCCTGACGCACACCCCAGAATTTCTGAGATCCGCCGATATACCATGGACATCTGGTGTGATTGCAGGATTTATTGATGGACAGAACAAGGATTTGTTCAACTAACACTCGTCCCAGCACGGCCCTGGCCGGCGCCCTAAGGGCGGCTGGTTTGCTGTTTGCCCTGCTCAGCTCAGGGGCTGGACTTGCTCAAACCGCGGAACTGCCGACCTTCCCCCGGGATGACGGGTTTTTGCTGCTGGAGTTTGATCGCTACTCCCTGAAACTACACCGACCCGACACCACCCCGCTGCTAAGGGTCTATGGGTCCGGCCGGGCGGAAATCTACTATTCAGCCCAGTCATCGCAATCGGGTTTATACGAAATCTGGCTCAACGACCTGGAGCTGGCGTCGCTGCTGGGAACCATAGTTGCCAACAGCCTGCATCAAAATCCATCAACGGCGATGGCCGAGACGGCAGAGCTTGCCGCCATCAAGGGCGCCGGAGACGAGCATTACTATTCATCGGATGCCACTGTCAGCCTGATGAACCTCTATTTTGATGGCGCCGGCAAAGAGCCGGTTCTGATAGAAAACCTGCAGTCTACGGACCGCCGATTTCCCAACCTGCCCCAGATCAGCGCCTTTGCAAAACTGGAACGCACTCTGCTGAAAATGACCGAGCAGGACAAAGGCCAGCCCATTGCTGCGGCCAAGTCTCCCAACCAGGGCAAAACCTTTTGAACCGGACGCAGCTGCCGATAATCCTGGTCGGGATCGCGTTCACCGCTTTGCCAAACAGCAATTTTGCCGGCACCTACATTTTCGCCAACGAAACCAGGCCCGACGTGGTGACTCATCCCAGTGGTTACGATGGCGTGGTTGATACCGCCAACGTGCAGGTCTGCATTGTGCCGGGCACTCCCAACGCTGGGGCCATGGAGATTCCTGTCCGCAACGCCATTGATACCCTGAATCTGCTGGTGGCCACCGAAGGCAACGTGCGCACTGGCAGTGACAACCCCTTAAGCGGCGGTCAGATTGACTTCGAATCGGTGTTTATCCACGAACTGGGCCACTGCACCGGGCTTGCCCACGTCAATCTGGCCAGCGAATCCGGCCTGTCCGGCGCTGACACCAACTACACCAAGTCCACCAACGGCGCCAACAACTCCTTTGATCGAGGCATAGGGCCAGACAACGTTCGCGGCTCCGCCGACGACCTGCGGGGCGATGACATCAACCTGCACTGGTTTTTTGTTGGGGATAACAACCCCTTCGCCCTGCCCACCACGCCCCAGGCCGGCAGCTATTCAAGAAACCTGGCGGATTTACCCGGCGCCGATAATTTTCCCGTCAATGCCGACCGCACCGTATCAACAGTAATTTTTGGTCTGCCCGAAACCGAGGGCATCATGCAGCAGCTGACCTTCGGCGGCGAAACCCAGCGCAGCCTGTCCGCTGACGAGGTGGCCACCTTTCTGCACGCCCAGGCAGGGCTGGACCGCCAGGCCGGCACCGCGGACGACTACACCATGAACCTTAGCTACGGCGGCATTTCCGATGCCGCCAGCTGCGACGTCAACGTGGCCTTTGACAATGCCGAAACGGGCTTCGCCGTCTGCCAGACCGGCGCCCGAGGTTTGGGCAGCAACAACTTTGTGATTACCTCCGCCAACACCTTTTACAACACCGGCTCCAACTGGTTTTACACCCCCAGCAGAGCACCGCTACCCGGGGTGGACAACCTCACAGTGGCCTTTGGCGGGTCCACCGATCGCCTGGATGGCGGCGCGCAGTCGCTGCTGGCCAACGACATCGATCAGGCAGCCGGGTCGCCGGGCCTGGTCATGAGTAGCACAACGTTTTTCGGCGGTCAAAGCGCGGCCAACATCATCTTAAATTCCGACGGCAGCTTCAGTTACACCCACGATGGCACATCAGCGGGCAACGACCAGTTTGTTTACCGAGTGTGCCTGGACGATGGCGCAGGCGGTGAGACGGACATCTGCGCCCATCAATATGTAAACGTCAACGTGCTCAGTTCCGGCAATAACCCACCCGTGGCCGGGGACGATAGCGCCTCGGTGGCCCGGGGCGGCCAGGTCAACCGACTTGATAGCGGTCAGCGCTCGCTACTGGGCAATGACTCTGACCCGGATATGGACAGCCTGACCGTATCCACCTCACCGGTCAGCGGCCCGGCCAACGGCATGGTTCAGATCCAGGCCAACGGCAACTTCAGCTACATCCACGACGGGTCTTTAACCAGCACCGACCGGTTTGTTTACCAGGTCTGTGACGACGGCACGCCGGTGACCTGCGCCAATGCCGAAGTCACTCTTAACGTGGATTTAGCTCCAGCAGTTTGCCTGTCGCCGGCGGCCGGCATACCCGATAACGGAGCTCCAAACGACACCCTCACCAGCACCATAACCCTCAACAGCACCGATACCCTGACCGACCTCAACGTGGTGCTGAACATCAGCCACACCTTTGTCGGTGACCTTAGCGCAAGCCTCAGCCACGAGGGCGCAGGCGCCACCACCCGAGTTTTACTGCTTGATCGTCCGGGGTTACCCGGTGTGAATGCGAACTTTGGCTGCGGCAACGACAATATCGCTGTGACCCTGGATGACGCCGCTAACAGCGGCGCGGAAGATCAATGCAGCGGCACACCGGCAATCTCCGGCACCCACTCGCCGGCTGAACCCCTGTCACAGTTCAATGGTGAAACCCTTCAGGGACAGTGGCTATTAGAAATTTCCGATGCCGCCCTGCAAGACACCGGCGCCCTGGAAAGTTGGTGTCTGGACCCAACCGCCACTGGGGCAAGCAACAACCCACCGCTGGCCAATGACGGAATTTTTGCTGACGGTTTTGAGTGAACCCGGCGACTTAAGCCCAATCGGCTCAGGCTTGGTTTAAGCCCAGCGGGTGTAGTCAATGCTCTGGGTCTGATCAAGACCCTGGGTCACCTCAGGCATGGGATATTTCAGGCCCGTGGCGCAGTTAAACAGCACCGCCTGGTCATTTTGGCTCACCAGACCTGAGCCCAGGGCCTGCTCATAGGCGGCGCAGGTTGCCGCGCCTTCGGGGCACAGCAACAGCCCCTGCTGGCGCGCAATCTGATCTCTACAGGCCATGATGTGCTCATCTTCCACCGCGATGGCGCCAGAATCCATCTCGATCCGGCCGAGCAGTGAGCTGGTCTCGAGTGATCGCACTGGCCAAACCCGGCAGGTCGTATCGCACCAGCAGTGGCCGGCCCGCCTCAGACAGTCCCTGCTGTTGGCCGGCGGGATAACGTTTGCCGGTGATGGAGCATTCCAGATGAGATACCAGGTTGGGAAAATCGGCCACTGAGTACATTCCTTATCGACGAAACCCTGTTTAGGAGGGCTTTTTACGCGATGTTTACCTATCCGGGTACACTATAGGATGGCCAATTGGATGTGGTGAATAATCAGACAGGCTGCCAGCCCCATGGGGCGGCGCCAGGTCAGGAGTTAGGTATGAATAAATCCTACCCGAATACAGCTGCCGCTGTAATGCGGCGCCGGTGGTCTCAATGATGGCGGGAATTGTTATCGGCGTGCTGGTTTTCAGCGCCGCGGCAACCGGTGGCGCGTTCAAGCCGGGGCCCTGGTATCGCGCCCTCAACCGACCTTCCTGGACCCCACCGGACTGGTTATTTCCGGTGGTCTGGACGCCCCTTTACCTGATGATTGGATACGCCGGATGGTTGGTCTGGCAGGCTGGCGATAGCCTGGCCATCAGCCTGTGGGCCATCCAGCTTGTTTGTAATGGCGCCTGGTCCTGGCTGTTTTTTGGCCGCAAACAGATGCGCACCGCCCTGCTCGACCTGTCACTAATGTGGCTGCTGATCTGGTCTTTTGTGGCCATCAACGCCCAAAGCCTGCCCCTGGCAGCGGCGCTGTTTGTGCCCTACGGTATCTGGGTCAGCATTGCAGGGGTGCTTAACCTGTCCATGATCCGGCTCAACCCTATGCACCACGCGTAGCATAAGGCCCACCATTAATGAGGATGTTGCTGAAGTGTATCTACTGAGGACGTTAGGCTGATGCGAGCGGGTCCCATCGTGGCGGCGGCAGCGATTGTTGCCTATCTGGGTTTTGAAATGCATGCCGTCGGGCGCAACAGCTATCGCACCGAGCGGGACTTTGTGTTTCAGCAGTTTGTCGGCGCCGCCAAGGCGATAACGGTTTGCGGCGGCGGCGATGAAAATCAGCACGATCGATTTCAGGCCAACAGCATCAGCGTCAGGCGGCGCGCCCTGGAACATATCCAGGCCAACAACCCCAGCCTGGATCAACAGGCCCAGTTAGCAGCCCTTGCCGAACTTGAGTTCAGCGCAGCCAGCGAAACCCAGGAGCTGATCGACCGCAAAGGCTGTGACGACATCGAAGTGTGGAAGCTACAAAAACGCTATCAGAACCTGTCCAGGCTGAACCTGCGCTAAGCGCCAACCGGGGGTGATAACTACCGGTCTGAAGCGGGCTGATTTCAGGACTAATATCCGGTATCAAAGCAAAACCGCCAACAATTAGCGTTAGTTCAACCCACGTCATAGTTTTTTTCATTTGGGCCGCTATGATCTTAGCCAATTGCGACGGTGGACCACGTCATTGTGGTCTCCCACTAGGTCTTTTTCAGCGTCTTGGAACGTAACCAGCTGGCATGGTTTTTTAACCGGCGAGGCGCAAAGACGGGCAGTCTTTTTAACGGCGTCATAAAGAACGCGCACATGGGGAGTCATTGTCATGCCACGATTGTTCAAGCTGGCAGCCTGCCTGCTGATCTTCAGCGGCGTTGTAAGCGCACAAACCCTGCCCGAGTATTCACGAGACGACACTGCCCTGTTGCTTGAGTACGACCGTTACTCTCTCAAGATCCACCGTCCGGACTCGACGCCACTGCTGCGTATCTATGGCTCTGGGCGAGTAGAGGTTTACTACTCGATATTTTCACCCAAAGCCGGGCTGTACCAAACCCAGCTCAGCCCCGCGGAGCTGGATACCCTGGTGGCACAACTGGTGAATAACGGGCTGCACTTAAACGCATCCTCAGTGCTGGCTGAGACTTCGGAAGAGGCGGCCATCGCCGGCCGCGCGGCAACGGCGCAGCTCTACTATTCCTCCGAGTCCACCGTCTCGCTAATGACGATGTTTTGGGACGGGGCCGGGGATGATCCGCTGGTGGTGGAAAACCTGCAGGAAACCGATCGTCGATTTTCTGCCCTGCCTCAGGTTAGCGAGCTGGCCGCCATTGAGCGCCAGCTGCTGGATCTTGCCAGTGGCGACCTGGGTGCACCCATCGCTGGTGCTAAGTCCATCACACCGGAAGTAGGACAATGATTGGTCGTATCAGCGGTGCAGTGGCGGCCATTGCCATCGTTGCAACGCCGGTCAATATTCATGCTGGGGCCTACATTTTTGCCGGCGAGGGAAACGGCGTGGATGTTGTAACCCACCCCACAGGCTATCTGGGCAGCGGCGGCGTAATTACCGTTGAGGTGTGTATAGACCCCGCCTCTGCCAATGCCACGGCGATGGAAATCCCCGTCCAAAACGCCATTGATCGTCTGAACGCCTTAGTTCCCACGGTGGGTAACGTGCGCCTGGGAGGGGACAACGACCTGGCATCCAATGAGGTGGATTTTGAGTCCGTATTTATCCATGAACTGGGGCACTGCATTGGCCTGGCCCACGTTAACCTGGCCAGTGAGTCTGGCCTGACTGGGCCCGACACCGACTACACCAAATCCACCGACGGCGCAGACAACGTCTTTAACCGAACCATCGGCGCGGATGGCGTGCGCGGATCAGGCGACGATGTACGGGGTGACGACGTCAATCTACACTGGTTTTTTGTTGACGAAAACAACCCTTTTGAAATCCCCAACGCGCCCCAGGCGGGCACATTCTCAAGAGATGTGGCAGACCTCCCCACCGGGGACACCTTTGCCACCAATGCCGACCGGAACGTTTCCACCAGCATTTTTGGCCTGCCGCAAAGCGAAGCCATCATGCAGCAGGGGTCTTTTTTCGATGAAGACCAGCGCGCCCTGGCTGCTGATGAAGTGGCAACACTGTCCCACGCCCAGGCCGGTATCGATCGCATAGCCGGCACCGCCGATGACTACACCGTTAATCTCAGCTACGGTGGCTTGGCTACGGCCTGTGACGTAAACGTGGATTTTGACGACGTAGAAACCGGCTTTGCCGTGTGTCAGACCGGCGGCTTCTTTGTTGGCAATTCAAACAACATCCGAATCTCCAGCGCCAATACCTTTTATAACACGGGCTTCAACTGGTTTTTCAGCCCCCAGCGAATCCCCGCCCTGGGCATCGACGCCATCACCGTTATTTCAGGCGGCTCCACCAGCAGCCTGGATGGCGGCGGCAGCTCGCTGCTTGCCAACGATGATTCCGGATTGCTGTTAACCACCACCGGCGGCTTCCAACCCGCCAACGACGGCATCTTTTTTGGCGGCGACAAGGCCGCAAGCATTAGCCTCAACAGCAACGGCACCTTCACCTACACCCACGACGGCGTCAGCACAGGCGCCGACGTGTTTGTCTATCGCGCCTGTCGAGACAACGGGGCAGGCGCTGAAACCAACTCCTGCGCCCATCAATACGTCAACGTGACAATTATTGACCCCGCCAACGTGGCTCCAACGGCTAACAACGATGGACCCGGCGGCGCTTTTCAGGTTGACGAGGGTGACAGCGTGACCCTGACTGCGGCCAACTTATCGGCCAACGACAGCGACCCGGAAGACGGCACACCGCCGGGCGGAGCGGTGCAGATTGCCGGCAGCACCAGCAATGGCTCGGTGGTGGACAACGGCAATCAGACCTTTACCTTCACCCACAACGACAGTGAAACCAGCAGCGCGAGTTTTCAGTACCGTATTGCTGACAGCGACGGTGATCTCAGTGGCACCGCCACGGTAAGCCTCACCGTCAATGGACAAAACGATAGCCCCAGCGCCGTCCCTGACGGCCCCGGCGGTGCCTTTACTGTGAATGAAGACGCAGCGGTCACCTTGTCTGCGGCGCAGCTAACCGCCAACGATACCGACCCGGAAGACGGCAGCCCGCCCGGCGGCTCGGTGTCCATTACTGGTAACACCGTCAACGGCGCCGTGGTCAACAACGGCAACCAGACCTTTACCTTCACCCATGATGGATCGGAAACCACCAGCGCCTCGTTTCAATATCAGGTGACCGACAGCAACGGTGCCCCCAGCGCTGCGACGACGGTGTCCCTCACGGTCCAGCCACAAAACGACGGGCCCCTGGCCGTGGGCGATGGGCCTGGCGGCATCTTCTCCGCTGATGAAGGATTGAGCGTGACCCTGAGCGCCGCCCAGCTGACCGCCAACGACACCGACAGCGAAGACGGCATCCCCGGCGGCGCCGTCTCTCTGGCCAGCACCACCAGCAACGGCGGCGTTACGGACAACGGCAACCAGACTTTCACCTTCACCCATGACGACTCCGAGACCAGCAGTGGATCGTTTCGCTACCAGGTCCGTGATTCCAGCGGGGCACTGAGTAACATCGCCACCGTGAGCCTGGCGATTTCGCCGGTAAACGATGCGCCACAGGTCAGCGACGATGGTCCGGGAGGCGCGTTTGCGGCTTTAGAGCAGGGCCAGGTTACCTTGAGCGCCGCCCAGCTATCTGCCAACGACAGCGACGCCGAAGACGGCACGCCGCCCCTGGGCGCCGTTTCCATCGTTGGCGTAACCAGCAATGGATCGGTGCAGGACAACGGTAATCAAACCTTTACCTTTAGCCACGACGGCGGCGAGACCACCAGCGCCAGCTTCCAATATCAAATTGCCGACAGCAATGATGAGCTTAGCGGTGTGGCCACAGTCAATCTGACCATCACCCCCCAAAATGACAGCCCCAGCGCCGCCGACGATGGCCCCGGCGGGGCGTTTACCGTCAATGAAGGTCAGAGCGTCACTCTCACCAGGGCCCAGCTGGCTGGCAACGACAGCGATCCGGAAGACGGTTCGCCGCCCCTGGGCACCATCAGCCTGGCAGGCATTGAGCTTAACGGGACTGCCGCGGACAACGGCGACCAAACATTTACCTTTACCCATGACGACTCAGAAACCACCACGGCCTTGTTTCAGTATCAGATTCGCGATGACGATGACGCCCTCAGTGGACTGGCCAGCGTCAACCTTAGCGTGATCGCCCAAAATGATGCTCCGGTGGCGGTTAACGACGGTCCCGGCGGCAGCTTCAGCGCCAGTGAAAATGGCAGTGTCACCTTTAGTGCCGCACAGCTGACGGCCAATGATATTGACAGCGAGGACAGCACACCCGCCGGCATCGTTTCCCTGCTGGGCATGTCTACCAACGGCGCTGCGGCAGATAACGGTGATCAGACTTTTACCTTTACCCACGACGGCTCTGAAACCGTAACAGCGAGCTTTCAATATCAGGTATTGGACGCAGACGGCGCGGGCAGCAACACGGCCACCGTTAGCTTGAACATCAGCCCAGTGAACGACGCGCCGGCGGCCATGAGTGATGGTCCCGGCGGCGTTTTCAGCGTCGATGAAGGACAAACCCTGACCCTGGCAGCCAGCCAGCTGGCGGCCAACGACAGCGACAGCGAAGATGGCATTCCTGCCGGCGTTGTCACCATCGCTGGCAGCGCCAGCAACGGCAGCGTTAGCGACAACGGCGATCAGACTTTTACCTTCACCCACAACGACAGCGAAACCACGTCAGCCTCGTTCCAGTATCAGATTGCCGACGCTGATGGCAGTAGCAGCAATGTGGCAACGGTGTCCCTGAGCGTGACCCCCATCAACGATGCACCGGTGGCCAACAACGACGGCCCCGGGGGCGCGTTTAACGTGGATGAAGGTCTTGCCGTGACCTTAAACGCAACGCAGCTCAAGGCCAACGACGCTGACGCCGAAGACGGCACCCCTGCAGGAGCTGTCAACCTCGCCGGGACCACCACCAACGGCAGCGTTGTGGACAACGGCGACCAGACCTTTACCTTCACCCATGATGATGGCCAGACCACATCAGCGACGTTTCAATATCAGGTCCTGGACGCCGGGGGCCAGGCCAGCAATCTGGCAACGGTAACCTTGAGCGTAGGACCCCAGGACGATGCGCCCATTGCGGCCAATGACGGGCCCGGCGGCGCCTTCACTACCCAGGAAGGGGCCGGCGTCACCCTGACGGCAGAGCAACTGAAGGCCAATGATTCCGACCCCGAAGACGGCCTGCCCGGCGGCGCTGTCACCCTGGTTGGCATGCCCAGCAACGGTCAGGTAATTGATAACGGAGACCAGACCTTTACCTTTAACCATGACGGCTCGGAGACCAGCGCAGCCTCCTTTAGCTATCAGGTGGCAGACAGCGGTGGACAACTCAGCAATACGGCACTGGTAAACCTCACGGTGCAGCCGGTGAATGACCTGCCGGTGGCCCAGGACGACGGCCCGGGCAGCGTCTTTGTGGTGATTGAAGGTACCTCGGTGACCTTTAGCGCTAACCAGCTGACGGCCAACGATGCCGACGCTGAAGACGGTATTCCTGGCGGCAGCCTAAGCATTGCCGGCACCACCATTAACGGCAGCGTGGCAGACAACGGCGACCAGAGCTTCACCTTTACCCACAACGGCAGCGAGACCACCAGCGCAGGCTTCCAATATCAAATTACCGACAGCGATGGCGGACTGAGCAATATCGCCACCGTATCGTTAACGGTGACCGCCCTCAACGATACGCCGGTTGCTAACAACGATGGCCCAGGAGGCAGTTTTGTTGTTGACCAGGGCATGACGGTGACATTCAGCGCCGGGCTGCTGACCACCAACGACAGTGATGCCGAGGACGGTGTACCCCAGGGCATTGTGATCCTCACCGGCAACGCCAGCAACGGCAGCGTGGTGGACAACGGCGATCAGTCCTTCACCTTCACTCATGATGACAGCGCCAGCTTGAGCGCCCTGTTTGAATACCAGGTGACCGACAGCGAAGGCGCCACCAGCAATGTGGCTGCGGTTAATCTGACCGTAATACCCACCAACGGCACGCCGCCGCCGTTGGCGGCCTGCGGGCCCGGCGGCCGACGAGTGCAGTCTGGAGTCAATGCCTTCATTGCAACGGCCGGGCAGTTTAATGGCGCAGGTCCGCTGCAGTTTAGCCAGACCGGCCTGCCCGCCTCGCTAACCATTGACCCGGTCAGCGGAGAGATTTCTGGCACGCCCGAGATCAATGACGTTACGAATTCGCCGTACCTGGTGACCGTGACCGCCGACAACAGCAGCGATCAGCAGACTCTGCGGTTCCTGCTGACGGTTGATGCCAGCAACGATGTGTCGTTCTTCTCCAGCTTTGAAGACAGCTGCTTTTAGCGGCTGTCCTGACGTTAACAGCCCTGCAACCTGATAGGTATAGCCAGAAAATTTCGACCAAGGCCTCACCCCACTGACTGGACTATTAGCCAAACAAATTCACCGCAGCCAGCATTTTTTTGTAGCTTCTAGCGCTGGAAAAGCGGAACGTAGTGGCTGGCGACCTGGGTGGTAGGCACCCCCCAAAAATGCTGTATTTTCCTGCCACGGCAACAGCCCTGGTTCGCCAGATGCCGGTCAGCCAGGTGGCCAGTATTGAGCAGGCCGAGAAGCGCTATCGTAAGAGCTTGTTCGACCTGACCCAATCTAGTGGCGATGTTGAGCTATTTGATTGATCGGTTACTTATCAGTCCTCAAAACTGTCCATAAACACCAAGTTACCTACCCGTAGAATCACCGAGGCCTGAACGGTACTAGTGCCGTCGGTGAGGTCGTAGGTAAATCCGTCGACGCCGGTAAAGCCGGGGTCCGGGGTGTAAACAAAGCTGCCGTCGGCCTCCAGCATCAACTGGCCATTTTGTGGCGGGGTAATGACGCTGAAGCTCAGGCTGTCGTTTTCCGGATCGGAGTCGTTGCCCGCCACTGTAGCGCTAAGCTGTTGATCAACTTCAAGGGTAAATTGATCGTCCTGGGCCACTGGCGGCTGATTGTCGGTGGTCACGGTAATGGTCACGGTAGCATCGCTGCATAGACTGGGTGAACCGTCGTCACAGACTTGATAGTCAAAGCTATCGCTGGCGCCGCCTAAACCATCGTTGATGTATTCAAAGCTGCCGTCGCTATTCAGGGTCAGCTGACCGTTGGCCGGCGGCACCGGCGGCAGGCCCTGCACCGACACCTCATCACCGTCAGGATCAGAATCGTTCGCCAGCAGTGAGGTTGCGCCGCCCACCAGAACGTTGGCGGTGTCTCCGCTGGCCACGGTTATCGCGTCATCTGCAGGAGAAGGTGCATCGTTGATGGGCAAAATGCCGAACGAGACCCTGGCGCTGTCGGAGAGAGGGTCCGGGGCCGAATCGGTGCTGCCATCATCGGTGGCCGTATAGTCAAAACCTGCCGCGCCGTTGAACTGCGGGGTTAAGGTGAAGGTAATGGTGCTGCCACTGATGGCCACCGTACCACCGGTGGGGTTTTGCACAGCGCTAACGGACAAACTCTGGCTGTCTTCACCGGCGCCAGCGCTATCGTTGGCCAACAGGTCTGCCACGTTGATGGTTCGCGGGGGGCTGTCCTCGTCGATGTCAGCCAGTGTGTCATCCGTCGCAGATACCGGATCGTTGACTTCCGTCACCGTTATATCGACCTGAGCTTGAGCACACTGTGTCGGTATGCCATCGTCGCATACCTCGTAGACAAACAGGTCCGCGCTGGTCTCACCGCCGTTATGGGTATAGCTGAAGCTGCCATTGCTGTTGAGGGTGAAACTGGCGGCGTTAGCCGGTGGGGTCACTGGCGTGGTTGTGACCACCAGGTTATCCCCCTCCGGGTCGCTGTCGTTAGCTAGTACGCTGGTAGCCCCGCCATCCAGACTGGTCGAGGTACCACCTTCAGCCAGTGTCAGCCCATCGTTGGCAGGGTTAGGTGCGAGGTTGGGAGTAGAGGACAGGGCTGGCGCCAGGCACCAGCGTTGCAGGGTGCCGGCAAACACGCCTTCGTCATCGGTGACCTCAAGGGACCAGTCGCCCTGATAGCCCTCGCCGTTAAAGTCCGACAGACTGCCAATTGGACTGACGGACCCGACAATGGCAGGAGCGGAGCTCTCACACTGATCTTCAGCGGCTTGCGAGGCGCTGTCATCAAAAGAGGCCTGAACGTTTTCGCCATCACAGCCAAATCCTGGGTCATTCTGAGGACGGCCTGGTCGGTCCAGCAGCTGTACCGAAGTGCCCGTTTGCTGATGAGTTAAGGTTGCCGTCAAATCGCCTACGAAGGTATGACTGATGTCCAGGTAGACGTTCATATCGGTCAGAACATCCGCCGCCGTGACGTTAATCACATCGGTCACCGCTCCGGGATCGGGAATCACAGCTGCCGGCGCAGAACAAAGGGCGTCGCCCAGATCGATGCTGATGGCCACCACCGCATCGTCACAGGCGCTGGGGTTACCATCATCGCAGACCCGGTAAGTAAAGCTGTCGGAGGACGTAAAAGTACCATCGTGGGTGTAGCTGAAGGTACCGTTGGCATTAAGCGACAGACTGCCGGATGCAGGTCCAGATATTGGCGTAGTCTGCAGCGTCAGGTTGTCACCGTCAGGGTCTGTATCATTGAAAAGCAGCGAGGCCTGGCCGCTGTCCAACACTGCAACCACCCCGCCGTTGGTGGTTGAAATCTCATCATTCACCGCCTGGGGGCTCTGATTTGGCGCTGCAGTTATTGTGATAGATAAAGTTGCGTCATCACAGAGGCTTGGGGAGGCGTCATCACAGACGCGATAGATCACGGCATCGCTGGTCGCTGCGTTGCCATTGTGGCTATAGCTGAAAGTGCCATTGGCATTGAGGGTCACGCTGCCTGAAGCCGGTCCGCTGACGGCAGCGGTTTGCAGGGTCAGAGAATCGCCATTAGGGTCGTCATCGTTGAACAACAGCGAGGTTTGGCCACTGTCCAGGGTGGTTACCGTGCCCGAAATAGCGACGGTGGCACTGTCATCGACTGCCATTGGCGGCTGGTTAATGGTAATGCTCACCGCCGCGTCGTCACAGGCAGAGGGCGTGCCGTCATCACAGACCCGATAGGTAAAGCTGTCTGAATTAACCCCGTTGCCGTTATGGGTGTAGCTGAAAGTGCCGTTGGCATTGAGGGTCACGCTGCCTGACGCCGGTCCGCTAACGGCAGCGGTTTGCAGGGTCAGGTTGTCGCCCTCAGGATCGGAGTCGTTGAACAGCAGCGAGGCCTGGCCGCTGTCCAGAACCGTGACGGTGCCGCCGGTGGTCGTACTGGCGCTGTCGGCCCCAGCGCTGGGAGCCTGGTTGGCAGCACCACCAAGACTGGCAGCGAAGGCGCCGCGGCCCAGGGTGAAGGCCACCAGTCGATCCTGGGCCGGATCGTAGGCCAGATCAAAAACTGGGCTCGAAGGCATACCGGTAGCCGCTTCGGCCCAGCTGGAATAACCGCTGGCGGCTTCAGCGATATACACTCCCCGATTGGTCCCCACGGCCAGGGCGTCCCCGCCGGGGCGCTCCATGAACTGCAGTGTGCGCAGCTGACCTGGGCTGAAACTGGTGATCAAATTGCCAGTCACATCGCTAAATGACGCGGCGGTATTGGTGGTTCGAGATACCGTGTTGTCATCAATGACAAAGGCCTGGGCGGCGTTGGTTGGATCCAGCACAACAGCTTCCAGGTCTTCTCCCGACGAGCAGGTGAATACGCAGTTTAAACCCCCACCACTGGCGGCGCGCTGGTATAAATTTCCATCGGAGCCGATAACGTATAGCAGCTCAGTATTACCAGCACTGCCGTAAGCAATCGTGCGTCGACCGCCGGAGCGTACCGGCACAGCAGGGGTTAGCTGAGTAATGGTGTCGCCCTGATCCAGGGATTCGTAGGCCGCGTTGCCGCCGCCAATGATCAGCCGACCGCCCGCCACCTGATTGACCGCGATGGGTGTGGTGAACTGGGCGCTGAGGGCAGCGCCACTGAGCACATTTAGCGCCAGGGTTGTTGACCCAAAGAAGCCATTGTTCTGGTCATAGATAAGTCGGCGCGCGCCGCCGAAGTTTTGTGAACTGGCATAGCGAACCGACCGATTGACGCCGGCCAGGATCAGCTCGTCCACGGCCACATCGCCGCCGTCACCGCCTTGAAAAGTCCGCCAGATTTGATTGGCAAAGGTCTGTTGGCGGGTGGTGCCGTTGTCCTGATTACCGCTCACCGCGATCTGGGAGTTGATATCAAAGATGCCGCTGTGCTGTTCGGTCACCTGCAGGTCACCGTTCATATCTACCCATTGGCCGCTGCCGGTCAGTGGGGATGTACGACGGTAGATGCCGCCATCGTCGGTTTGCAGCAGAGCGCCGTTGGCATCAAAGGCCATATCCCGGGAATCCGGATGGGGGGCTGAGCCGTTGCTGGTGCCAACGTGGGTGATGGGCGTCCATTCGCTGCCGAAGCTCTCGTTAATGTCGCCACGAAACAGCCGTCCCGAAAACGAAAAGGCGCCAATGGCGTTGGGAAAGCCGCCGGCGTCATTGTTGGTTCTAGGCTGGCGGTCTCCGCCGATGTACACAATGTCCGGGTCGTTGGGGTCTGCAGCCAGGGACGAATGCAGATTGCCCTGCCCCCCGGGATGAATGCCCGCGCCGCTGTCAGTCTCAGGCACATCCATGCGAGTCCAGTTAGCGCCGCTGTCGGTGGAATAAAACACCCCGGCCAGGCGGCGGGTATCGGCGGGGATAATGGCCACAAACACCGTTCCGGTAGGGCCCACGGCGATCTCAAAATGATTACCCGAGGTGTTTTGATCAAAAATCAGGCCGTCCATGGTGGCATCGCTCACCTTGCTCCAGGTTGCGCCGGTATCGGCGCTGCGAAAGATGCCGTCGCCTGTACCACAAACGTTTCCCAGGTCTGTCATGCTGGCATAGAGCACCGCGTTGTTGGTGGGGTCTTCAGCCAGCGCGTCGGCGCTACCGCCGATCAGCCCGCTGGTTACCAGGGACCAGCTGCTGCCACCATTGGTAGAGCGCCAGATGCCCACGTTGCCGCCGCTGCCGCAGGTGAAGGAGTCGGCCACGTCCACCGAGGCCAGTAAGGTATTGCCTCGAGCAACTACTTTGCTGATGTTTCTCCCAATCATGGGGGTTCCCACCTGCACCCAGGTTGCACCGCCGTCGGTGGTCCGAATAACCCCGTTTCTGGCCCCGCCACGGCTGGCAAAACTACTGAACCGTCCGAATCCGGCAATCAGGGTTTGGTTGCTGCCGTCGGTAGGGTCAAAGGCCACATCAGAGGCCGACAGACTGAGCTGGCCGTCGGTCTGCTGGATCCAGGTTGGACTGGCGCTGGTGGCGTTGGTGGTTTTCCAGATGCCGCCGTTGACCGCCGCAATGTACACCGTGTCAGGGTCGGTAGGGTGCGCCGCGACGCCGTGGATGGCGCCGGAAGCCGGGTCGTCCACATCAATATTGTCCACATTGCCGCCGCCGTTGGACTGAATCGGCGCTGGCCCCAGGGGTTGCCAGGTTTGCGCAAAGGCACTGGCAAAAGCAAAAATCAGGCTGACTGCCAGCCACCTCAATTGTTTGGGACTTTTGCCCTTGGTGATTTTTTGCATGGTCATCCGAATCCTAGCGTTCCCTGCTATGCTGGCCTTTATTGTATCGACAACCTACAGGAAATCTCGATGTTATTTCGGTACTTGGCCGTAACTATGGTGACTTTGACAAGCCAGCTTTGCCTGGCCAATGATGCGCTGGTGCTGCGCGACGGGCTGCTGGTTGAACCGGTAAGTGGTCAGATCATCATCATGCGCCCCGGCGGCGGGCTGGAGTCCATCAATGGGGTCGATGGGTCCACAGCCTGGCAGAGCGACAGCGCTGACCGCCCCCTGAGCGTGAACGACGGCGAACTGCTGAGTCAGATCGATACCGCTGCCAGCGGCATCATGAATTTAGCGAGGCTCGCCCTGGACTCAGGCAAAGTGAATCGTTTCGAAAACCTGTCGTTACCCGCGGATGTGACCCCACTGATTGATGAACGCCTGGGGCAACGTTTTGAGTACCGACCCTTTGACGCTGACCAGTTCGTCTGGCGCTATGAGAAGCGGACGGCCCGGGGCATGGCTCCCTTGGAGACAGACCAGGAGCAGATCAGCAGCGGAGCCTTCCGTGTTGCTGGTAGTCGCGTAAC
>CAYGPO010000034.1:24579-28614 GCA_964351665.1 uncultured Gammaproteobacteria bacterium
CAGACCAGGAGCAGATCAGCAGCGGAGCCTTCCGTGTTGCTGGTAGTCGCGTAACCACCTCCCCGAACCCAACGGCGTCGGCCATGTCTTCCCTGTGGCAGGCACAAACGCCGGCGGCGCAAAATGAAATCAGCGGCGTCAGTGGACGCCAATTTTCCGCCATCAATGCCAGCCACATTCTGGTTTCCCAGCTTGACCCGGACGCCACCCAATGGGACCGCTATCTATGGCAGATCTATTCCGCTGACGGGGTAAAGCTGGGCGAGGCCCGCAGCCCGATGAGCTACTCGCCCTTTGTTGTAGTTGCCGGCCAGCTGCTGTTTGTCACCCAGCCCTACACCTTAAACACGCCGTCTGGCGAGCTACAGCACACACCGCTGATGTTGCGGGCGGTGGATCTGGCCACCGGGGAGCTCAACTGGACCCGGGAAATACGCGATACCCGTTACCGTGGGCCCTATCCAGCTTAGCCAAAGCGCTTGACTACCTTGGCGACATTGGAGAGCTGAGCGCAAGCACTTTCCAGGACGGTTTGTTACGCGATGAATGTCTCAATCTGCGATCCACGGATGATCTTTGATTTCAGCTGGAGCAAGCCCGGGAGCCCAGGCTTTGTGGCCGAGATGGCAGGTCACCCAGCGGGCGATCATCAACCATGACCAACCGCACAATCGACGGCCTGCTGTTAGTTGAAGACGACCTACAGCTGCGAAGCAGCCTGGCCCTGCAGCTGGCAGAACGGGTGACCGCTGGGAAGCTCTGGCAGTGCGCCTCGATGGCTGAAGCTCGAGCGCTTCAGCGCAGTCAGCATCCAGAATTTGTGCTGCTGGATGTGGGTCTGCCCGACGGCAACGGACTGCAGCTGCTGGTTGACCAGCATGAACTGAAAAACCCAGCGAAAGTGGTGATCCTATCGGGGCTGAGTGATGAAGAGACCATCGTTCGGGCCATTCGACTGGGCGCTGCGGGATATCTGCTGAAGCAGGAAACCGCCAATGCCCTGGCCGCCTTAGATCAAATTCTGGCCGGTCAACCGCCCCTTAGCCCGTCGGTGGCTCAATGCATCATGGGCCATATTCGCAGCGAAACTCAGCCATCGGAAAACCCCTCCACGGGCTACGGCATGAACCTGCCGCCGCGCCAGTTCGCCACCCTGAAACTGCTGGCCCGGGGCCTGACCTATCAGCAGATAGCGCAGCAGATGGAGATTTCGTTTCACACGGTTTCGGCTTATGCCCAGGAAATCTATACCAAGCTGTCAGTCCGCTCCCGGGGTGAAGCAGTACACCGAGCCCGGGAACTGGGAATTCTTTAGCCCGGTGTTAATGACTGCCTGGGCCGCACTGGCGCGCATCCTGCCCTGGCTGCTGGCACTAGGCTATCTGGGATTCATCGCTTCCCTGGGCCAAGCCTTTCACACCATCGCCCCCTGGCAGGTCAATCAAATGCTTGAGCTATCGGCGCAGGCATCATCAGACCTTGAGGCGCCCCCTTACAAACCGGTGAAGCTGGGGTTTGTTCGGCTGGTCAAGGCACCCCCGCAAACCCGCTCCCTGGTGCTGGATTTTCCATCCCAGGATAAGGCCATGGCCGTGCTGTTTCCGCGCATGACCTCCAATGCCCACGTGTATCTCAACGACCAGCTCATTGCCAGCCCGCCAAGCACCTACCGCTCCAGCTTTCAATACCAGCCCCAGCTGGTTGCGCTGCCTGACCAGTTGCTCCAGCCAGCCAACAATCGCCTGCGAGTGGACTTACACAGCCAGAGCCCTGTGATGATGCTGGCAGTGTTTTACCTGGGCCCCGTAGCGGCCCTTGAACCCACGTTCTTAGCCTTTGATTTTTTTCGGCAAACCCTGATCAGCGGCGCCCTGGCGGTTTCTGCACTGCTGGCGCTGTTTATGGCCACCATCTGGTGGGCGCGCAAGAACTTTACCGAATACGGTTGGTTGGCGCTGGCATTTGCCGGCTTCAGTTATTACCTGAACAGTTTTGTCGGCACCTCTCAGCCGCCCTTCGACAGCCTGTATGACTGGTCTTTTCTGCTGGCCCGTGCGGCCTGTATTTGGGCCTTTGTGTGTTTTGTGCACCGTTTCCTGGGCCACCGCCGGCCGGTGTTGGAATGGGGTCTGGCAGCCTTTTTCGCGCTGGTATTTGGCGTTGGTCTGGTGATGGTATTAAACGACCACTACACCAGCTTTCTGCGTCTGACCTATTTGACCAGCCTGCCTATGGTGCTGGCCTCCATCGCCTACCTGAACGTGATTCTTGCCATTGCCCTGGGGCGCAGCGGCCACGTTTATCTGCACTGGCTGCAGGTGGGTGCGCTGATGGGGCTGCTGCTGGGCATCCACGATGTGCTGGTACTGATGGATTTTCAACACTGGCTGGTGCGGGACTTTTACATCTCCCACTACGCCATCATTTTTATCACCGTGGGCTATGGTGGGGTGCTGGTCAGCCGTGTCGCCCATGCGCTGCTGAGCAGTGAAGATCTGAACCTGAAACTCAACCAACTGCTGGCAAAACGCACCCAGGAGCTGGAACAGGCATCGGAGGCCAAGATGGCCACGGAACGCCGGCTGGCTCTATATTCCGAACGACAGCGTCTGCTGGCGGACATGCATGATGGCATCGGTGGTCAGCTGGTGTCATTGATCGCCGCCCAGCAGGCGGGTGGCCTGAGTAGGCGCCAGATCAGCGCCCAGCTAGAGGCGATGCTGGCTGACCTGCGGCTATTGCTGGACGCACTATCGCCCGCCGGCGAAGATGGCCTGCTGGCCCTGGCACGCCTGATCGAGCGCTACCGGCCGCTGCTGGCGGCAGCGGGCATTTCCC
The DNA here is from genome assembly GCA_964351665.1 of uncultured Gammaproteobacteria bacterium. Lineage (GTDB taxonomy): Bacteria > Pseudomonadota > Gammaproteobacteria > Xanthomonadales > SZUA-38 > JANQOZ01. The sequence goes on from CAYGPO010000034.1 coordinate 27,418, forward strand.
TTCAATGGCAGCCACACCCCCAGGCGCCGGATTGGCCCTTGTCACCCAGTCACACCATCCAGCTTCTGCGCCTCACCCAGGAAGCGATCCAGAACATCGTTAAACATGCCAAGGCAACGCAAATTGTCGTTCGCCTGGCACATAGCGATAAGGCCTGGCGTCTGGACATTGCCGACGATGGCCAAGGAATCGCCGCTGATTCGCAAAAGGGGTATGGCTCCCAGACCCTGCTTAGCCGGGCCCGCGCTATGAACGGGCAGTTGCAGGTAAAAGCCGGCGACGCCGGCGGCGTGCAGGTAACACTGCAGGTACCCGACCCCTCCTAACCCCCAAATTTTGGGGTGACGACCGGCCCATGGCCCGGGCCACACTTAAGCACGAGATGAAGGAGCCTGGGCCAGACCGGACTCCAGCTCGCTTAAGGGCAAGGGGGCAGGCCATGGCCATTCGCCGGATAATTTTTACCCTGTTTTTGGTTGGGGCCAGCGCGGCCCATGGGGATTTGCGGGAAAATCTCAGCAAAGCCAATGAAGGCTGCAACGAAATCGTTGTACAGGGCCCGATAGGAGACAGTAGCGTGCTACTGGACGGCGAAAAATGCACCCCGTGGCAAACTAATCGGTGATGCACCCCAGGGTCTTGGATGGCCTGTGACGCAGGCCCTGCTGGCCGTTTAGTCGTTGCCGACGGACTGGGCTAATTCTCAACAACGGTTTGGGACAGGGGTGGCTACAACGGTTGGGCCCCATCAGGCGGGGCTCAGCGCTCCCAGGACAGGGCTGGGTAGACGGGCAACACCTGGGTTGGTAAAGATTTTGAGTCGCTTTTGATCTGATTTCTCAATCGTTGCAGATCCGTCGCCAGGGTATTCCGAAACCGGGCGAGCTCCCGCCAGGACCGATCAAAACCCTCTGGGCTTACCCCAGTTTGATCCAACACCCTAAGCTGCGGGCCCAACAGGGCATATCCCTGGGCAACACGTTCCGCCTGGGTGCGTTCAAATCGCCCAATCTCCACCAGCTGAAGTCGCTGCTGAAGCGTTAATTCAGGGGGCGCTGAGGACTTTCCCGCATAGGTTTGAAAATACCCCATAGACTGTTCCATGGAGATCGTTGCTGCGGCTCCCCACTGCTGGCGGTTGTCATTGTTAACAATGACGTTGGTTTCGGGATCTATGACCAAGACCGTTGGGGTGGC
>CAYGPO010000034.1:28714-35504 GCA_964351665.1 uncultured Gammaproteobacteria bacterium
AACGGAAAATTAACAACCCCGTAGAGGATTTGCTGATCATGTCGTTAAAACCCAATTTGTCATTAACTGTTGCCGCCCTGTCTCTTGGCCTTGCCATTGAGCCAGCGCTGGCGCAGCTGGAAGAAATCACCGTAACGGCCCGGCGGGTCGAGGAAAATCTTCAGGATATTCCCATCTCGGTCACAGCCTTCTCTGCGGACGAATTGTCCCGCAGAGGCATTCAAAGCCTGGTAGATGTTGCCGCCTACACACCCGGACTTGCCTTCGAGGACTTCTCCGGCGCGCTGGAAGCGCCAGTGATTCGGGGCCAGACCCAGGTTCGCTTGAGCAACCCGGTGCAAAACGTTGCCACCTTTCTCGACGGCGTTTATCTCCAGCGTAGCTATATGATCGACGTGGGCATGATTGCCCTGGATCGCATCGAAGTGGTTAAAGGCCCCCAGTCTGCGCTGTACGGCCAGAACTCCTTCGCCGGCGCCATTAACTATGTGACCACCAAACCCACCAACGAATTCCGAGGTGATATAGAGGTCAGCGCTGGATCAGAAGAGTTTCTGACCGCACGAGCCACGCTCTCAGGACCCATCATCGAGGACAAACTGCTGGGTTCAATTACCCTTGGCCAGCAGGAATACGATGGCACCTGGAGAAACGACCATCCGCTGGCGAACGCGGGTATCAGCCCGGGTACCGACGGCAATCTGGGCGGCTTCGATAACGAAACCTACGCCGGTAACCTGACCTTCACCCCCACCGAAGACCTCAAGTTTGAGCTGGGTTACTACCGCACAGAAATCGAGCAGGAAGCACGGCCCATTTTCACCCGCATGGGTCGGGACGGTATCTCTTTCTTTGGATTTGCTGCTGAGAACACTTTGAACTGTTCCCCTACCCGCCAGCCTAACCTGGGGTTTCTGGGTGCCAATAACGCGCTGCTTTGCGGCGAGCTGGGCACAGCACTGCCAGCAACGGCCAGCGCTGACGGCGAAAATCTGATCTTTGACCCGCGCTCCTTCGGCCAGAGTGGCACCAACGAAGTAACAACCTTCAGGGTTGAGTGGGGCATCAACGATCAGTGGAATATGACCTACCTGTACGGCAACGCTGATTCTGAGCTGCGCTCTGGCGGCCAGTCCATTCCTGACGCCATCAACGGCTCGGGCAATCCCAATTCCCTGCTGAACTTCTTCCCAGGCGCTGTGATTTTTGATTCTCAGCCCAACGGCGGACTGGAGTCAGACTCCCACGAGCTGCGCTTCGACTACGCCTCCGGAGATCTGATTGACGCCTCCTTTGGCCTGTTCAGCTACGAGTCCGACGACATCTACGAAGCCATCGGTTACTTCCTGCAGCCCTTTGGCACCGATCCACTGCCCTCACTGCCTAACTTCGACGCAAACCCCGATTCATTCCAGGATGAAACCCTGGCTGTGTTTGGCCGAGTGGGCTTCAACCTGATGGACGGCCGGCTGAAAGTCAGCGTAGAGGGGCGTTATTCTCAGGAAGATAAGTCAGTGGAAACCATTGGCGTTGCCAACACCGCGGCTTCAGAAACCTTCGACATCTTCACCCCCAGAGTGACCGTGGACTACGCCCTCACCGACGAAAACCTGCTGTACCTGTCGTTGGCCCAGGGTACCAAGGCCGGTGGTTTCAACAGCCCAATCCTGGGCGGTTCAGGAACGCCGATTGACCCTTCTCAGGCCACCTACGATGAAGAAAGTAACTGGACCTTTGAAATCGGCTCCAAGAACCGCTTCATGGACGGCACTTTGCTGACCAACATTGCGCTGTATTACATTGACTGGTCAGATCTGCAGATCAACACGGCCGCCATTGGCGGCGCAGCCAATGACCCGGTGGTCATCGACAACGTGGGCGGAGCATCAACCTGGGGCTTTGAGATTGACGGCGTCTATCAGGCCACCGACAACGTCACCCTGAACTACGGATTCTCCTACAACGACCCAAGATTTGATGGCGGAACTATCTTCATTGAAGCGGCCAATGATGGCTGGTGTGATGACGTGGTTTGCCGGGCCGATGGGGACATTGGTGGTAATTCGCTGAACCGCACGCCTAGAGTTCAAAGCACGGTGGGCGCCCAGTACACCGCTGATCTGGGAGATACCGGTTGGGAATACTTCCTGCGCGGCGATGTGAACTACCAGTCCAAGCAGTTCCTTAGCCTGCTGAACGTGGGCTGGGTGCCTTCACGTCAGCTGCTGAACACCCGCGTGGGTATCAGCAACGATCGTTGGGAAGTATCTCTGTGGGCCCGCAACCTGGCCAACGAAAGATACGTTTCCAACTCGCTGTTCCTGGGCTTCTCCAATGCCTATGTGGCAGCCTTGGGTGAGCAGCGAACCTACGGTCTGACCGGTAAGTTCAGCTTCTGATCCAACTCTAGGCTTATGCCGAATATGGGCCTGGGACTTTTTGTCCCAGGCCTTTTTTTTGCTCGCAGGAACTGGAAAATTGAACACAACGGCGGCCATCCTGGGAGAAGTTGGTCGTAGCGATATCCTTTCGTAGGGGTTCAGGAATTACTGTTCCCATGGGCCGACAGGACGTTATTCTTCGGGTCAATATATTCGTCCTAAATCAAATTTCCTTCGCGGCGAACCTTTTTAGTCATTCAGGATACTAAGAACTTAGCAGATACGAAGGTAGAACCACCTCATGAGGAGATTTTTTCGTTTCGTCATTTTTGCGCTGCTGGCTGGCTCAAGCCTGGCCGTCGCTGATGACAAAATCCCAAGCAACTGGCTGAAGGCCGGTTCGGAACCTGATCATTACGAAATGGGCACTGCGTCGGTGGGCGATAGACGGGTGGCTTATATTCGCCCGGCTATAGAAGATCCCCAACCCTTTGGCACTCTGATGCAGATGATCAATGCCGACGATTACAAATCAGAACGAATCAGGCTCAGCGCAACAGTCAAAACCATAGGCGTATTGCACGCTGCCATGTGGATGCGCATAGACGGCCGAAGAAAACCGTCGCTGCAGTTCGATAATATGGACAATCGGCCGATCGTCGGCGACACCGGCTGGACTCGATACAGCATTGTGCTAGACGTTCCCAGGCAGGCTCAAAAAATTGCCTTTGGTGTATTCTCATCTGGCAAAGGCGAGGTATTGTTTGACGACTTTTCGTTGGAGGTTGTTGACCAGAGCGTGCCTTCTACCAACATGCTGAATCAGACATCGAAACCGGAAAATTTGGATTTCGAAAACTGACCTCTGACTCCCCGGTGCTGACCGATGAACAACTAATGGCGGACATCGTGCGAGGCGACCTGATGTCCTTCGAGCAGTTTGTTGAACGTTATAAAAACAAGATCCATCAGTTTGTGGCGTGGGATCAGCGGGTAGGGCTGAGAGATGCCGAAGATGTTGCTCAGGAAGTGTTTATTTCGGTTTACACCAGCGCCGGGCGCTATCAGGCAAAGTCGAGCGTCAAGACCTGGCTGTATGGGTTGGCGAGAAACATTATCAGCAACTGGACACGAGCCCAGCGGCGACACCAGGATGGCCGCCTTGCGCTGGACGCCAGCCCGACGCTGATTTCGACCAAGCCCCAACCTGATGTTGACGCCGAGGTTTGTGGGTCCCTCAATCAAGCGTTTGATTTCTTGATCACTCACAACGAGAATTTGGCTCAAACGCTGATGTTGCGCGAATGGGAGGGAATGAGCTATCAGGATATCGCTCAAATCCTGGGTATACCCACGGGCACGGTTCGTTCGAGACTGCATGCGGCGCGAAAATTGTTAACGGAGAACTTTAGCGATGAGTTGTGAATGGTACCGGGAACAGCTGCTAACTTACCCCGAAAACGGTCAACGGCCGCCGAGCCTTAAACACCATCTGACCCAGTGCCCGGGATGTAAAACATTCGATCAGCGGCTGCAAAGGGCGACCCAGGCGTTTCGGGCGCATCCACCCGCTGACCTGGACCCTGCATTTACCCAGGAGGTGATGGGTCGGGTTTCTCGGTCGGCGACAGCCGGCCGAACACTGAGCTATGGAACGCTGATGGCATTTTGCTTTCTGCTGGTTGCGGTGGCGATAGGACTGTTCACCCAGATTCCCAGTACGCCGGATCGAACGAAGCTATCAGACGCTCAGCGGGCAGCGATCGCTGACGAACTACAAACCACTCAATTCAGACCATTGGCGGGAATTGACTGCGGGTTGCCCGGCGGACACTGCCGATTCGCCAACGCTCCTGCTGACGGGGTCGACGGTTAAACGAACCTTTTTGCGTTTAGTCGCTACTACTATTGGTAATAACGTAGAAAAGGCTTGGTCATGCAAACCAGAAAAATCGCCGCATCTCTCGGCTTGCTGTTGTTATCTTTTGGGGCAGTAGCTCAGCCTTATTGCATTGGGATGGAGTGCGCAGATTTTTGGCCATCACTTGTTTCTCGTCGTTGAGAAAAAAAGCCGAAACTGTATTTATGTCGATAACCCGAACTTGAGGTCTTTGTTTCTCGGAACGCCCGCCAACCGGTGATGCCATATCTGCATGACCAGCCATTCAGTCAATACGATAAACTTTGCGCCCGGCATCGTCTCTGACCAGGTCGATGGAATCACCGTTGAAGTGGTAGCTGAGCGGTTTTCCCGGGACGGGAATATTCATCAGGTCGGGCCAGAATACTGCCAGGCAGTGTCCGCCGGGGTGGCGCACGCTGTGGTAAGCGATACCGTTGCTGCCTTCAGCCCTAAGGGTGCGGGCAAGCTGTTGAGAGGGCTGCCAGTCGTCGGCTTTGTGGTAATCATCAAACTGGGTTGAGTGACGGATATCGTGGAAGGACTGGTCGACCCTGAAAACAAACTCGCGGTACTGGGAAAACCAGCCCGGCGATTGCTGGGTTGAGGCGAAAAAGCGTCCGTAGTGATAGGCCGTTTCCCGCATCGCCGTTGCAAACGACTGCGCCAGGTAGCAAGCGCCAAAGGAACCGTCGTGAAAACGACCTGGGCGATCTGGACTCACGTGGGTGAAAGGTGCCATCAACAGCGTTGCGCCAGGTCCAGAGACCCGTCGGGGTACGGGCACCAAGGCCAGATTGCCTATGCTTTCAGCAATTCTTGGGTTGGTCAGGCTCTCCAGGCGAATGGCGGCTTCCCAGTCTTCCGGTTCCAACAGATCTTCGAACAGGTCGATGGAGGGGAAACGGGTGGCCTGAATCCGGCTTGCTCCTTGCCAACGAATTCGCTTTATTGGGGGCATCACCCCCGAACGGCGTCCAGGTAACTTCGTATCCTCAGCAGATCGGTAATTTGTCCATCCAGCATGACGTCCAAGGCTCGGCGTCCGCTGAAATCCTGATTGGGCTGGCTGACCCAACCGTAGGCCCGGGCATTGTCGGTAAACAGCAGTCGCAGTGCTTTGTGGATACCCAGCAGCAGGGACAGACGGGTTTGCAGATCGATTCCGATACGGCCAATTTCGCCCCGTTTCCAGCGGTTATAGGTGGCAATGGACACTCCGCCCAGCAGCTGGCAGGCCTCGGCGTCCGACAGCTTCCAGTGTCGAAACAGGGCAACCACGGCTTTCGCGCCGATCTGTGCGTCTGTGGCGGAAATGTCTGCCACCGACTGGGCAGGCTGGCTGGCAACATCTAATGGGCTTAATTGGTTCATAGAGAAACTATATCATATATGTCTTTTGATGAATTTATTATATTATTTATCAAAAGATGACCTCGGGCAGAGCGGAAGATTTGGCCTGAAACGCAACTAGATTGCTAGCTACGGGACCGAGTTCGCGAGTTGATCGTCAGAAGATCTGGAACAGGCATCACCGGTGCCACTGCACGGCAGTGTCTGAGTGAGCAGATAAAACGGTCAGATTGCTGCGACTTAGGGTCTGGATTTTACTTTTGCTGATTGCGGTTTTTGTAGACGTTGATCCGTCTTTCATAGTGGTCACAACGGTGACGTCGGTGATTAACACCCGGCCTACCAACGACCACAACCCTTCGGATCGGAAGGCCCCCTCGGCGTTTGATCCTGAGCCTTCGTATCGACCATCATCATGGATAGTCATTGAGTAGTTAAGTCCTAAATCGGTGCTTTGATAGACCCATTGACCAGTTAGTAAATCTGTTGTGATCTTGATTGTGCTGGTTGTTGAATCTTGGAGTTCAGTCTCAGGCAATTTGGTGCGTGGGTCTCCAGCACTAGGCGCCACTTCCGCGCAGGGATGGGCAGTTAGGCCTTGTTCACTGACGTCAGCACATTTGTCGTCAGCTTGAACGTGGTCCGGTCCGGTGCTGATGAGGAGCAGCAGAACAGCAATATTCTTATTCATTGGGTGGCGACCTTGGGAAAGCTAGGCCACAGAATTTGAGTTGGTCGAGAAATGATGTTCGGAAAATTTAGAGAATAGGACATGGGGTGTTGGTGGTGAGGGACAGACGCGAAATCATAGCAATATTGATAGTCTTGTGCGCCCAAAGCCACACAAAAAAAAGGCCCGTCCCAATGGGACGAGCCTTCTTATTTAAATCCTGGCAATGACCTACTCTCACATGCCATCTGACACACTACCATCGGCGATACACCGTTTCACTTCCGAGTTCGGGATGGGATCGGGTGGGTCCAGTGCTCTATTTTTACCAGGAAACTGGTATGCACACAGGTTAAGCCGAAGCCATCACCTACGTACAAATCTTGCGGTCGTTCCGCGTCCCCGATCAGGGGCCGCACAACAACATATATTGGAAAGTCTGAAATCAAAGAGCGCGTAGATTGCGTCAACAATCCAGCAACAAAA
>CAYGPO010000035.1:0-27536 GCA_964351665.1 uncultured Gammaproteobacteria bacterium
ACCAACTTCGCCTTTTATCGCTGGCTGGAAGCTCCCACCATGCATGGACGGAGCCTGCTTGACCATCTGGAAGGTTTTCGACTGTATCTTGGGGTTGCAGAGCGGCCGGATCTTGAGCGCCATCGTGAACCCCTGCCGACCTTTGAAGAATTTGAGAAACAGCTTCCCTATGCGGTGGCCCTGGACTGTGCCAATACCTGGGTGGATCGATTTGAGAGTGAACTGAGCCGACTTGAACAGGCCGGTCAGTTGCCCCAGCGTGGCTGGCTGTCAAGCAACGGCCATGTCTCAGTGACAAATATTACCAACAGCGTGAACTCCATGGGCAGTTCCCTGGGCGGCGTTGACGAGGACGAAATCGCGCCGCCCAGGGAACTGCCCATGGAGTTCACGCTGTCGGCAATATTTCTCACTGAAATATTGCCGTTGCTGGACAGCCAGCCCCGCTGGGGAAGCTGACCGGCCTGCTCAAGTCGGCTGAGTTCGCTCTCAAAACGGTCCACCCAGGTATTGGCGCAGTCCAGCGCTACCGCATAGGGAAGCTGTTTCTCAAATTCTTCAAAGGTCGGCAGGGGTTCGCGATGGCGCTCAAGATCCGGCCGCTCGGCAACCCCAAGATACAGTCGAAAACCCTCCAGATGGTCAAGCAGACTCCGTCCGTGCATGGTGGGGGCTTCCAGCCAGCGATAAAACGCGAAGTTGGTTAGCAGCAGGGCAATACCAATCAACACCATGGGCGCACTGAGAGAATGGGACATGACCAGCATCACCGCGGCTGTCAGCCCTGAGGCGATCATGCCAATACTGAAGGTACCTCGGTTCAGAACGAAGTATTGTTTGCCGTAGTCTTTCTGCAGGGAGCGCTCATGGTCTTTGATGGCTCCAGCGATACGCGCATGATTTTTGCTCTCAAAGTAAAGACGGCTGACCCGCCCCCCCAACAAGCGATCTAACAACGCGAACTCGCCGGCGGCCAGCTTGCTTGGGTTTTCCGGCGTGGTCCGTTTGACGGAAAACTTCCGGCTCATCAGTTTTTTCGTCTGACGAATACTCAGTTCACCTTTGACCGCCAGACTAATCAGCCCTGCGCTGAAACAGCCGGTATCGTATTTTCGCCGCCAGATGTAACGCAGCGCTGCCGGTGAGTAACCCTTAGGGGGTTCATAGCGGGGAATAACCAGACCGGCACTGGGATCGCGCCCCAGTCGCTGCCAGGCACTGAGGTAATAGCCAATCACCATTAGCAGTCCCAGCAGACCGGCCAACAGACCCGAATTGTTCTCCAGCAAACGGCGGAATTTCTGGGCCCTGGTGGGCTGGGCCACGATGCCCTTGGGAAAGGCTGCCAGAATCGTCATTCCCTTGGCTGGCGCCAGAGGGCTTTTGGACACAAAATGAATGACGCCGCTGGCGCCCACTTCAAAGCTCACCCCCGGATCTGATTTGCCGTAGTAGCCGGAGTAGCCGGCCAGCTCAAGCTGGTCCCGGGCCACCGATACCGGCAGTCGAATATGGGCACTGGCCTGCTCAATGGGAAACAGCCAGTCGTTGCCGGTGGCATTCCAGTAAAGCTCATCAAACTCGTCGAAAAACCCCACCTGATGGTTGGTGCGATAGCGTATCTCATAGGTGTACTGGCCTGGCGGAAGCAGGTAGTTACTGCGGCCCAGGTAAATCCGTACGCCGTTGCGGCGGCGCTCCTGGCGATAGCCTTCGGTTTGGCCGTCGCGCTTTGCCGACAACAGCTCAAAATCCACCAGCACCTGGTTGCCCCAGCGATCGCTGTAGCGGGTAGGAAAATCCCGGTAGATCCCGCGCCGGATGTCCCGGCCTTCAGCCCGCACTGTGATGGTTTCAGTCACCACCATTGAGCCGTCAGCACGCAGCTCAATGTCGGTGTCATAATTTAAGATGCTCTCGCCCGCCAAAGCGCTGCCAGCAGCAAACCACAGCATCGCCAGCAACAGCCGCAGGGCAGCCATCAGAGGGTCACCTGGGCCGGCGAGCGGGCGTCAGACTGGGCCTGAAAATATTCGGCGATGGAAAATCCAAAAGACGAGGCAATCAGCTGGTCGGGGAAGCGCTCCACCCGGGTGTTGTATTGCCGGGTGGCGCCGTTATAAAAACGCCTGGCGTACTGCAGCTTGTCCTCTATCTCCACCAGGTCGTCGCTGAGTTCACTGAAGTTGTCGGTGGCCTTAAGCTCGGGATAGTCCTCCACCAGCGCCATCAGGCGGTTCATAGACTGAGCCAGCACTTCTTCCCGCTGGCCCTTGTCAGCCACCTGACTGGCCCGCAGGGCATCATCGCGACTGGCAATCACCGCCTGCAGGGTTTGCTGTTCGTGACTGGCCGCAGCTTTAACAATCTTCACCAACCTGGGCACCAGGTCATGGCGCCGCTGCAGCTGCACGTCGATATCTGCCCAGGAGGAGGACACCAGATTGCGGGCTTTTACCAGGCCGTTAAACAGCCACACGCTGGCCCCCAGGGCCAGGCCAATGAGCAATGCAAAGCCCCAGCCAGCCACCCTATTGCGCCGGCGGTGAAAACAGCCCCAGCTGGGCTTTGCCAGCGCTGGCGGCGAAGGGTGTTAGGGTCTGGCGCACAAACTCCTGATAGTCTGCCTCGGCTTTGTCCACCGCGGTTTCGGCATGTTCCATGTAAATTAAGGCTGTGGTTGTAGGCTGACCCAGGGTGCTGCCCACATAGTACTGAGCCAATCCCAGCACCGAGGTTAGCTTGTCGTCCTCGAACACGATGCCTCGAGTTTTGGCGGGTACCCGCAGGCGCTGTTCCCACTCGTCGAGCTGCTTGATCACCTCATCGGCTGATTCCTGCAGCCCTTTATGCAGCTCCGAATTTTTTTCCTGCTCACGCTTAATCCGTTGCCCAATGACCTGGGCATCATCTCTGGCATAGACTATCTGTTCCGCCAGGCTAACAACCCGTTCTTCCAGCAGCTGCAGCTGTTGCAACGCTTCATAGTTAGCCTGTCGATCACCGGCTGAGAAGCTGCCCTGGGCGTCCGCCAGCACGTCAACCTGGGCACCCTGCTGGATCCCGTCAAAACTGAGGGTGACTTGATAGGTACCTGGCGGCACTTCCGGTCCCGACGGCAGGCCGTCTTCCAGTTTTGCCGGCTCAGGCCCTGGCATGGGCCGCACCCCGTCGGCTCGCAGATCCCAACGGATTCGGTTGATGCCCTGTTGTACAGGAAAGCGCTGGGTTCGAATCACTTGACCTTCGCCATTGGCGACGGTCATTTCGACTTTCAGCGGTTCAGCGGGATCGTCCTCATCGGAACTCTCAGCTGGCAGCGCGGCCTGCCGACGGCGCTCGTCATCCAGATCCGGATGGGGCAGATCATCGCCGGCGGCGACGAAGGTTAGCAATGCGCCATAGGCCTCATTGGGAGCGCGAAACTCACCGGAGCCTGTGAACCGCCCACCCGGCGTCTGGGCCGGCGGGTACTGTTGGCCTGGCCCGGCGCTGAGCAGGGCAAACCGTTGACCCATCACGGTCTCATCAAGCCCGCGCAGCGCCCGGTAGTCATCAATCACAAAGGCACCGCGACCGTGGGTGCCTAAAACCAGATCGTTTTCCCGGGGTTGGATCGCCATGTCCATTACCGAAACCGTGGGCACCCCGGCGCTGAATTTGCTCCAGCTGCTGCCCGCATTGCTGCTAAAAAACAGACCAAACTCGGTGCCAAGGAACAGTAGATTGGGATCGCCCGGGTCCTGCCGGATAGAAAGCGCATAGCCTGATAGAGCGTCGTCTTTGTTCAGCAGCCGAAACCGGCCGCCAAAATTTTCGGCTCTGGCAACGTAGGTTTTCATGTCTGATCGCCGGTGATCATCAAACACCAGGTGGGCTACAGATGCATCGTGGGGGCTGGGGTCAATCATCGGCACCCATGCACCGTCGGGAACGCCGCGGACATTAGTGTCTACCCGGCTCCAGCTTTCGCCGCCGTCCCGGGTCACGTGGATTCGGCCATCATCACTGCCAACCCAGATCACACCCTGCTGAACAGGGCTGGGCGCAATGGCAACTATGGCGGTGAAGTTTTCCGCCGCGGTCACATCAGGAGTAATTCCACCGGACTCACGAAAGGTTTGAAATTCAGGGTTGTTGGTCGTGAGGTCTGAACTGATAACCTCCCAGCTGGCACCAAAGTCTTTACTGCGATGTACAAACTGGCTGCCGTAATAGATCACCTCCGGGTCGAAGGGATCAATGGCCACCGCTGCGTTCCAGTTGAAGCGTAAAACGGTATCCGGCGTTGGTGGCGCCGGCCGGTTCAGGCGCACTTCTCCACTGTGCAGGTCCCAGGCGTAAAGAAATCCTCCCTGGGACATGGACAAACCCCGGCGGGAATCTTGGGGGTGGGGCAGCGTGTCGAAACCATCACCAAAGCCCACCTCCTGCCAGTGCAGATTGCGGATACCCGCGTTGTCCCGCACCTCTGCCGGGCCGCGCCAGGACCCGTTGTCCTGCAGGCCACCGTAGATGTGGTACGGGTCATCGTTATCCACCGCAATATGGTAGAACTGGGCCAGGGCCAGATTACTGACAAAGCGCCAGGTATTGCCGCGATCCTGGGTCACCGCAATGCCACCGTCATTGCCCACAATCATGTGTTCGGGGTTGGCCGGATTGATCCAGAATGCGTGGTTATCAATATGGATAAAATTGCCCGGCGCGCAGCAGTCAATTTGTTCTATAGGGTTGAAATTCTGACCACCGTCGGTAGACACCCGGACCCGGGTCGCTACGTTGTAAACGCGATCCGGGTTAACCGGATCAGCAAACAGCTCGCTGTAGTAGAACGGACGATCGGCCACGTCGTAGTCGCTGTTAACCGTATGAAAGCTGCGGCCGCCATCGTCGGACCGGATCAGGGCGCTTTTCTCCGCCTCAACCAGTACATACACCCGCTTGCTGTCCGCCGCCGATGGGGCGATCACCATCCGACCCAACTCACCCTCGGGCAAACCATCCACCTGGGTACGCTGCTGCCAGCTATCACCGCCGTCGTGGGACACATAAAGACCGGAGCCAGGTCCACCGGACTTAAACTGGTAGGGCCAGCGACGGAACTGCCACATGGCGGCATACAGTTTGTGAGGGTTGGCAGGGTCCATCTTGACGTCGGTGGCGCCGGTGGTGCTGTCCACGTACAGAACCTTGTCCCAGCTCTTGCCGCCGTCGGTGGTTCGAAACACCCCACGCTCGGCGTTTGGCCCCCACAAGGTGCCCAGAGCAGCCACATAGGCGGTGTCTGGATCGTCCGGGTGCAGGGCAATGCGATCAATGCGCTCAGAGTTCTGAAGACCCATCAGCTGCCAGCTATCGCCGCCGTCCATGGATTTGTAAACGCCGGCGCCAATGGAAGTGGAATTGCGCACATTGCTCTCGCCGGTGCCAACCCAAATGATGTCCGGATTTTTCTGATTGATGGCCAGCGCGCCGACGGAAGCCACCGCTTCACTATCAAATACCGGGCGCCAATTTAAACCGCCATTTTCCGAGATCCAGACGCCGCCGGTACCGGCACCTGCAACCATAAAATTGGGGTCAGCATGCAGCGCGTCCAGGGCCGAGATTCGACCCGACATGGCAGCCGGGCCCACGTTGCGAGCCTCAAGCCCCCCTAACAGGTCCGAATCCAGGGGCGCTGCAGTTACCGTTAGGTGCAGGGAGGCCAGCAAAACAGCTAGTAGGCCGTTTGGTAAAAACATGGCGCGCCGCCTTAAGAATTTGCGAAAATGGCCCGCAGCGTCGGAGGTTTTGGTCCCGATGTCAATCTTCGGGCCTTTGCAAACGATGTTGACACTAACGTGTTCGATGCAGCCGATCACACTTTGTGGTGGTTTCGCTCGTACACTAGTCTCTGGATTCGTGCGAGATCAATGGTTTGCAAAGGCCCGATCGAAATTTTGCCGTGTTGGCGACCTGCTCCGTTGTGGTGGGGCTGGGTCTGCTCGGCTATTTTTCGACAACTGCCAGCCGGGTTACTGCTGCCATTAGTTGGCCCGATGTTGCCGGCGCCGGTTTCTTATTCACCCTGAGCATCGCTTCGTTAATGGGGCTGATGAGATTAGATACCCAGAAGCTCACCTTTTGGTGCATCTTCATCGGCGTATCGCTGCTGTGCGCCGGATTTATGCAGGACCTGTTGAGTGAGTTTCGGCTCAATGCCAATGGCTTCAGCTCCTGGGTGGAAAACCTCTGTTTGATTTTTGGTACCGTCTTTACCGGTCTTGGGTTGGTTCGTTGGAATCGACTGACCCACATGAACAGCAATGAATATCAGGAAATGGCCCTCACCGACCCCCTGACGGGACTGGGCAATCGTCGCAGCATGGAGCAGGCCCTTGGCAATGCGCTGAACATGTCACTGGCCTCCAACTCCGCCCTGTCACTGCTGACCCTGGATTTGGACCATTTTAAGCAGGTCAACGACGTGCACGGTCACGACATGGGGGATGATGTGCTGAAGGCCTTCGCCGGCGTCATGCGCGAGTCCTGCCGGTCCTCTGACCTGATCTTCAGGTCCGGCGGTGAGGAGTTCCTGATTGTGTTGCTGGGCGCTGACCTCAACCACGCCAGGGAACGGGGCGAGAACATCAGACGGCGGCTGGCTGACCTTTATTTCAACGGCAGCGGCGGTCAAAAATTTTCCATCACCACCAGCATAGGCCTGACCTGGCTGGGCGCGCTGGATAATGTGCCGAGTTTGCGCCGGCGGGCTGACCAGGCCCTGTACCTGGCCAAACGCAGCGGCCGCAACCGCCTGGAACTGATAGGCCCCGATGAGGCTCACCGGCTACCCATGGTCAATAAGCTGCAGGCGGGCTAAGCTGCCGACCTGGGCCCCGGGCGCTACTTAAGCGGGCTAATTAAGCGGTTTTTTCTAGTGCTTCCCGGCGGAGGGTTTCACAGCCTCAGGACGATTGCGCCATCAGGTATCAGCATTCAGTTATTTTCTGGCTACTCATCGCCCTGGCCGCGGTAGCCGTTTGGGACACCCAGCGCGGACCCACGCCTGGGGCACTGGATCCAGCGCCGCTGTTGGCGGAGGTCGATGCGCTGGCCCAAAGTCCTCATCCCGTGGGGTCTGCCGAGGCCAAACGTCAGCGGCAACGGTTGACAGAACAGCTGCAGGCCATGGGGCTGGAGGTCCAGGTTCAGCGCACCCGGGTTCAGTACCAACACCCGGCGAAACTCAGCCCAAGGCAACGCATCGCCTGGGTAGAAAATATCATTGCCAGCCTGCCCGGCACAGCCGGTGGGCAAAACGCCGCTGGCACTGTCGCCGTCATGAGCCACTACGATTCGGTCTGGCAGGGTCCAGGCGCCGGGGACGCCGCCTCCGGGGTAGCCGCGGTGTTAGCCGCCGCCAGGGCAGCCACTGAGCTTGACCAGCGCCGCAACCGGCTGCTGTTTGTGCTGACCGACGGGGAAGAAATGGGGCTGTTCGGCGCCCAGGCATTTTTCCGCCAGCACCCGCTGGCGTCCAGCATCGATCTGGTGCTGAATTTTGAAGCCAGGGGCAACCAGGGGCCGCCGCAGATGTTCCAGACCAGCCCAGGCAACGCCGGTCTGATTGGAATCATGAGCAAGGCCTTAAGCCGCCCCGTGGCTAATTCTCTGAGCTTTGAAGTCTACCGGCGCATGCCCAACGACACCGACCTGACCATCTCCATCGGTGAGGGTATCGCCGGGCTGAATTTCGCCTTCATTGACGGTTACCCCAACTACCACTCAATCACTGACAACCCTCAAATGTTGTCCCAACGCAGCCTGCTGCAACAGGCACAAAACGCCGTTCAGCTAACCACTACCCTTGCCAACGCAGACTTATCACTGGCCAACTCATCGGCCAATCTGACCTATTTCAACCTGACCAGCGCATTGCTGGTCAGCTATCCGCTGGCGCTGGTCTGGGCGTTGTTTGGGGCTGCTGCCCTGGCGGTTTTGGCTGGTCTTGGAAAAGCCCTCAGGCAGCATGTAGTGACCTGGCAATCCCTGCTGGCAGCCCTGGCAGCGATGACGGCGATGGGACTGACGGTTAACAGCGTGTTTGATAGTTTTACCGAGCTCTACATCGCTGATGCGCAGTGGCGAGACGCCGACTTCTGGCGGTTTTTCCACCTGTACAAACTCAACATTCTGGGCGGCACGCTGCTGACGCTAGGCGGCGTACTGTGGCTGGGTCGGCGATTGGCCAACGGCGTGCCCTGGGGCTTGATTGGTGGCCTGTTTATTGCTCTGGTAGGCATAGGCTGGTGGTCAGGACGGCTGCACCTGGCCGGGCTGACGATTCTGGCCAGCGCACTGCTATTGCTGCCGGCCCGGCGCGGGCTGGCTGGGGCTGACTGGCTGGCGGCTTTTGCCCTGCTGTGGCTGATTGTCAGCGGCGCACTGGTGGTGATGCTGCCCCATGCCAGCTACATGGGCGTCATTCTGGCGTTGCCCGCCGGCCTGGCCCTGCTGCTGACCAAACCCAGGGTTGATGGCAACGAGGTCAGCGCCGTCAGCGGATTGCTCTTTATCCCTGCGGTGCTGGTGATGGGCTCCATGTTGTATGCGGTTTACCTGGGCCTGGGCACCTTTATGCCGCAACTGCCCCTGGCTCTGCTGGCAGTGCTGAGCGCAGGAATACTCCTGCCCTTTGCCCCCCCACGCAGCGCTTTGTCCACGCTATTGGTCAGCGCAGGCATCAGCGTGCTGGTCACCGCCCCCTGGCAGTTTCGTTTTGATCAGCGCCAACCTCAGCCCAGCGGGCTGTTTACCCTAACCGATGCCAGCGCCAGCCAAACCGTTTGGGCCAGTCGGGATGACCAACCACCGGCCTGGGCCGAGGCAGCTATGGGTCGCGCCAGCCAGGTGCCCCTGGCTGAGCTTATCCCCGGCAGCACACAATCTGTGTGGCGCGGCAGTACGGCGGCGGCCAATGCGCTCAAAGGACCGCTGCTCACCACTACAGATTCCGGCCCCCAGTCCATAAGCCTCAGCCTCACTGAGGACGCCCCTTCCCTGCGACTGTATTTCAGCCCTGCCGACAGACTGCAGTCTGTCAGCATCGATTCAATAGCTGTGGCCGGCAGTGTTTCATCACCGTTGATCTTATATGGGGCTCCCGCCGGCACCCTGATCCAGATTCAGGCCAGGGCCCAATCCTCGCTGCAGATTCACTGGCAAACCGCTCTGCCGGGCCTGCCGCCCGGCGCGCCCCAAAGGCCTGCTGACCATATGCCAGCGCCGGGCACCTGGTCTGACACCCGAATCTGGCATGGCATTATTCGCCTTTGAGGGCGCCCGGAGTCTGCGCGGTAGAAACCTAATGGGCCAGCAGCGGTTGGCATTTTCTCCGTTTACAGAGAAGATATAGGCCTATGCATATCATCATTGGTTTACTGGGTAGCCTGGTGAGCCTGGCCTGGATACTTTACCGGCTGGCTGAAATGGGCATTGATCTGGGCGGTTTGAACCCCTGGCTGTGGCGTCGGCGCCGCAACTGGAAGAAACGCTATGAAGCCAACCCGGTTTACGGCATCGAAAAACCGCTGGAGGCAACTGCGCTGATCATGGCAGCGGTGGCTAAGGCTGATGGCGACATCAGCGCTGAGGAAAAGCAAGCCATACTCGAATTGTTTCAGTCAGAGTTTCACCTGACCGATCAGGACGCCGCAGCCCTGCTCAGATCCAGCACATTTCTGCTGGGCAGCGGTGAGGCGGTGATCGAAAACCTGGACAAAGTGCTTGAACCCAGCAAAGGCCATTTTTCAAAGGAACAGGCCGAATCGGCGGTGGCCTTAATTGAAAAGATTTACCAGCTAGCGCCCTCAGCTGGCAGCGACCGAGAAGCCGTGGCCCAAAAAGCCCGGGCCATTTTGCTGCCGCCAGCTCTGCCCAACAGCAAATGGGATTAGCGTCTCATCCTATTTCATCAAGCAGCGCATCAACCAGCAGATCGGCCCGCTCGGGGTGGGCGTTGGCGCCCATGAGGCCGATGCGCCAGGCCTTGCCGGCAAACTGACCGAGCCCCCCACCCAGCTCAATGTTTCGCTTTCGCAGCAGGCCGCCGCGCACCGCCGCATCATCCACGCCATTGGGGATTTTCACCAGGGTCAATGGCGCCAGTCGATGCTCCTGGTCCACAATCAATTCCAGGCCAGCAGCACTTAAGCGTTGATACAGATGATCCGCCGTACCCTGGTGCCTTGCCCAACGGTGTTGCAGGGTTTCGTCCTCAACCAATCGCAGCGCTTCACAAATGGCAAACAGGGAATTGACCGGCGCCGTGTGGTGGTATGCCCGGGTTTTTTCTCCGGACTCGTAGTAAGCCATTAGCAGACTGATGTCACAGAACCAGCTTTGGGCTGGCTGCCGGCGATTTTTGATTCGCTCCACCGCCCTTTCGCTGAAGGTTATGGGCGACAGGCCGGGCACGCAGGACAGACACTTTTGACTGCCCGAATAGGCCACGTCAATTCCCCAATCATCGATCCGCAGCTCCACCCCAGCCAGGGAAGTCACACAGTCAGCCACCACCAGGCAATCGTGCTTATGGGCTAACGTTGAAATAGACGCCGCGTCGGAGCGAACGCCGGTGCTGGTTTCGGCGTGAACAAAAGCCAGCACCCTGGCATCGGGGTTTTCGCTCAAGGCGGCTTCCACCTGATCCAGATCCACCGGCGTGCCCCAGGAGTTTTCCACCGTCACCACTTCAGCGCCGCAGCGCCGGGCGATCTCTTTCATTCGGCCGCCGAAAACCCCATTGATACAGACGATGATTTTATCCCCTGGCTCAAGCAGGTTAACCAGGCTGGTTTCCATCCCGATGGTGCCGGGGGCAGAAAGGACAAATGTCAGGGGGTTGGCAGTGCCAAAGGCATAACGAAGGTGAGCGCTGGTTTGATCCATCACCGCCAGGAATTCTGGATCCAAATGGCCGATGGTGGGGGCCGCCAGGGCCTTGAGAATTTCCTCTGGCACGTTGGTGGGGCCAGGGCCAAACAGTTCACGACGGATTACGCTCATTTCAATACCTTAAGTTGATCTGCAAAGTGCCGCGGCGAAACCATAACCGGTTCGCCTCCTGAGAACCAGCGCAACGCCCGGGCCGGGATCACAGTACCGCCCAACCTGAGGAAGCGAGCCTTGCACCCACCAACATCAACAGCCCGTAGCAGACCGGAAAGAACACACGATCCGACAGCACCCGCTGCAGCCTCACCCCCAGATACAGTCCCAGCAGGCCAAACGGCACCAGAACCGCGGCGGCCCATAAATTGCCTGGCGCCAGCTGACCTAACAGGGCGTAAGGAACCAGCTTAGCGACGTTAATCAGGGCGAATAAAATCACCGCCGTGGCCACAAACTGATGTCGAGGCAAGCCCCTGGGCAGCAGATACATATTCACCGGCGGCGAACCAGCATGGGCCAGGGTGCTGGTATAGCCACCGGCCAAACCCGCTGCCACGCCCCAGGCCGCCTCCCTGCCCTTGTGGCTGGCGCTGGCCTGCCCTGATGGCTGCAGCGGGCGAATCCATCGATAAAAATAATTGAGAGAAAAAACCAGCGCCAGCAGGCCCACCAACAGCATCAGTAAGGCAGGGCTAACCAGACTGAAGGTCAGCCCACCGGCACTCACGCCCAGCAGGGCTCCGGCTCCCAGCAAACGAAAACTCGGCCAATGCCATTGCCCCCAGTAGGTTCGCAGGCCGCCAGCATCCAGCACCAACAGCACCGGCAGCAGGATACCCGCCGCCTGCACCGGCGACATGACCAGGGACATCAGCGGTACTGCCAGCACCCCCAGGCCGCCACCAAAGGCGCCTTTGGAAATGCCAAACACCAGCGCCGCCGTCGTTCCTGCCAGGTAAAACAGGGGGTCCGTCGGCAGGTTCACTGAAATTTCTGCCGTAACCACAGGTAGCCGCTGGCCAGGCTAAACACCCACCACAGCGGCCATCGGGGTGGCCAGTCCCGCAGGCGACCGCTGGATTCAACCTCAGTGCTGCGAAGCGCTGCGGCCATGGCAGTCTGCTGCTGCAGGGTCTGGGCCCGATGGGCCTGCCAGTTCTGCTGGGTAAAAGCGTAGTACCAGTAGCCGTCCAGCTCATTCCAGCCGCTGCTGGGAAGAATCCGTTGCTGGCAACCTTCAGCGTTACAGCGCCTGACCGTCTCACCCTGGATCATCACCGGCAGCGGTGCCTCCAGCCACTGCTGGGCTGGCTGCGGCCGGGCCGCCTGGCTGACCAGGTTTCGCCAGATCGACGCGTACTGGGCTGCTTGGCCTTGGGTATTCAACGCATAGCTGCTGCCCATCAGCGACAGCACAATGGAGCCAGCTCCCAGCCGCCTGGCCACCGCTGCCGGCGAGCCGTCATTGGCATCGCTGAGCAGTGGCTGACCCGCGGCGGCGCTCAGCTCGGTGCCGCCAACGGTCACAGTCTGGCCGTTCACCGCCAACTCCAGCGGCCTGGGCTCATCAGCGCTGAGTTTCAGGGTGTCCAGCAACGGCCCGTCAGCCAGGGTCAGGGCGGCCTCGTCGGCCAGCACTAAAAGGCCCATCCCGCCAACCACTGCCCTTGCCAGCTGGGCGGTTTCAATGCTGCTGAGCTGACTTAACCATTGGCCGTCCACGATCATCAGGTCCAGCTGCTGGGGGTCAGACTGCCAGCGACCAGCAGCCGGCGGATCGCCAACCTCCAGCTGGCGCTGCACTGCCACCCCAACCCGGGCGGTCAGACGCAGTCCCGGCGTTGTTTCAGCCAGCCAGCGTTTCAGATCCCGGGCCTCAAAACTCAGCCGCCCCAGAGACATCAGCACCCTGGGGCCTGATACCGCTTCCACCATCACCGGCAGCGGCTCACGGACCAGGGCCTGACCCGCCGCGTTCCGCAGCTCCACGGCCAGGCTTAAGGGCCCCTGGGCCGGGGGCAATACGCTGAGGCCAAACTGACCGGATGTCCCGATAGCCGCGGTCTGAATCTGAGCGCCGCCGGGGGCCAGCAACACCGCCTGGGTGGCCTCAGGCAGCTGATTCACACGGGCTGAGAACCGCAGCATGTCACCCAGTATGATTCGCCGCGGCCAGTTCACATCAACCAAGCCTGGGGGCAATGCTGGCGGCTCCAGAGTCAGGGCCGCGTCGGTGGCCTGCCATTGACTCAGAGGCAGGCCATGGCCGCGAACGATAATGCGACTGGCCGCTGGCTGGCGCAGGATCAGCGGATCAAGATCAAAACTCGGTAGGTTCAAGCTGTCGGCGGCCTCTACTCCAGCGGCGCCCGGGGTGTTGAGCACCAGGGTATCGCCCCCGTCCACCATCTGCTGTGGCTGGCTGAGCAACAGCCACAGACTTAAGCCGGCCAGCCAGTGACAGCACAGCAGCGCCTTTAGATGGCTGCCGCCTGGAGCCATCCTGAATAGCCTGGCGGATGAAACAGTGCAAATGAGCAACAGACTTACGCCGGCCAGGGTCACCCACAGCGTGGGGGTGGCAAAGCTCATGGCCTGGGCTCGTCTGAAAATTCAACGCCCTTTGGCAGGTCCGGCAGCGGCGCCAGATAAAGCTCCGACAGCGTGCCCCAGTCACTGGCCCGGGCCACGTTGGCTGGCGCCAGCCGGGCCGCCGGTAGCGCCATCAGCTCGGTCCAGACGATGGACTGGAGCGCGGAAATACACTCAGGACAATTGCCGGCCTGCCACTGAGCCGCCGCCAGTCGCGCCGTCGCGGCGGCTTCGGGCTGGCTGATCAGTTCGCTCAATGCCGCCAGGTCCTGGGGCTGGGGCTGACCCAGGGTAAGGTCACCTAACAGCCGGCCCAGGCGCTGCTGTGGATGGCTCTGGGGGTCAGCTGACTGCCAGCTCATTCGCGAGTCGGCGCTGTCATCGGTGTCGCCGCTGAGGCGTTTACCCGGATCCAGCGCCGGCGGCTCAAAACCCGCCCGCCGGACATAAATACGATTGGCCTGCTGGACCTGTTTCAGATACGCCAGCGCCTGGTACTGATACGGCAGCGCCGTAGCCGGCCGGGTGAGCTGCAGATACAGCTCAGATTGCCACATTTGCGACAACGCATCTTTCAGGGTTTGGCGGGTTTTGCTGTCGAACAGCGTGGCCTGCTCAGCGGAGTCGTGGGCATGGACAAAATCCGCCATGAACGCAGGTAACCCGCCAATGGTGGTTTGGCCCGGCTGGGAGGATTGATCATGGTGATGGCCGACCTCAGCCATCTCGGGGGCCTGATCACCATGGGCCATATGGTCGGAAAAACTCTCGTCCTGGTGGCTTTCGTCCAGCTCAGCGCCACCGGCGGCGGTAACCCCAATATCGCTTTCATACTCCTCGCCCAGGTATTGGCCGTAGCGGATGCGCAGGGATTTCTGATCCTGAGCCAGTCTGCGGGCCTGAGCCATGCCCTGGGCCGCCGATAGTTCATCGCGCTGGGCCAGCAGCCGCTCGGTATCGATAATGATTTGTCGCTGGCTGCGGAAGTACTCCGGCAGGATATCCACGGCAATACCATCTAAGGCCAGGGTCTTGCGGGCCCGGGGCGCCAACCAGCGCAGCAGCATTACCGGGCTGCGGCTGACCTGGGGCTCGGGCTGCCGGTTGTCCCTGACCAGAGCGCGGAAATACAGCTCATCACCCGGTTCCAGGCCCAATTCCTGGAGCTTCCATGAGCGGCTAAAGCGGCGGCCCTCGGGCTGCTCCAAGGCTTCAGAAAAAGCCAGCTCCACGTCTCGAAACTTCACCCCTTCGCCATCACCTTTAGCGACGGTTGCCAAAATGATGCCGTCAGACAGGCCGTAATCGTCCCTGGCCTCCAGCACAAAATTCAGATCATCGGCGTCAGGGTTAGCCGTTTCTTGAGGGCTGAACTCCGGTGAAAGCACCTGTAGAACCGGGGCCTGATCCCGTATCACGCTAATCAGCGCCGGCGTCGTTAATTCCGAATCCTCGCCCCGGCGCCAGCCGATTTGATACACCTGATCGGCGCTGAGGCTTTGCTCCAAACCATAAACACCCGGGCTGCCCTCCTGGGCGTAGGTGGTGTTGCCACTGTCGTCCACCAGCCATACCTGATCCAGCTGAGCGGAAAACGTCAGCTGCCAGCGGATGACAGAAAACTGCGGGACCTTGAGGCTCAGGGACTGGCTTTGGCCTGCCGGCAGTGCAGTGTAAGACGGAGGCTGGACGGTCAGCAGCTGGTCAATCAGTTTGACCGGCAGATTGCCCGGCCCAGCATCGGCCTGCGATTCGAGGCGCTGCATCAGCTGAGGCAGTGCCGCCAGCAGCGAAAACGCCCCAAGCACCCAGGCCAGGGACCGCAGCGGTCCGCGGGGTAAGGTAATTGGGCTTAACCTAGACAGCCGCTGGGCGACTCTTCTGCGCTGATAGCCAGACAGGGAGTCCGGCGCCAGGTTGTTATCCAGCAGCAGCTGAGCGCTGTCTTCCAGGGCCGGCCAGCGACGATTTAGATGTTCCGTAATGGGCTTTCCCTGCAGCTGTCGCCACCAGTGCTCGGTCCAACCGGCCAGAGCACCTGCAGCGGCGGTAAGGGCCGCAAACTGTGCCCAGCCTGGCCAGTTGGACAGGCCAAGTAGCCAGCCGACGATCAGCACCGAGACCGCCCCGGCGCCGGCCAGCAGCAGCAGGCGACGGCGCATAGATCGGACCAGTTTGGCCAGGGAAATATCGTATTTCACGGCGCTGGCTCGGCTTCGCCTGCGCCCATGGAGCGCAAGGCCAGCAGGCGTTCGATAATCCACAGCGCCAGTACCAGCGCAGCAAAAATCAGCTGGGGTGGCTTGGGCTGGGCCACCGCCACCGGCTGGGCCTGATGACGAACCAGGCTAAGCCATTGCCCCAGCTGGTCTGGAAACAGCCCGCTTTCTACCAGGGTATTGCGGCTGCCTTCAAAGCGCCCGGCAAACTGCAGCACCGGCCGGCCGTCGCGCTGAGCCACTGCCACAAGAGGCTGGCCGCTCCAATCGTTGAGCAGCGGCTCCCCCTCCAGCGGCAAGGGGCTACGCCTAAGCCTGAACGTTTCCCCGCCGGTGGTAAATTGCGACCAGCTATCGCCCGCCGGTGCATCTTTTACCATCATCCGATACTCAAGATCCTGCTGCGCCCTGGGTTCACCCAGCACCAGCCATACGTCAAAGGGCTGATCTATGGACCGGATCTGACTGGTTGCGCCGGTCAGCTCTTGCCACTGTAGGTCTCCCCGACTTGCCAGGGCCGCCAGGGCTGAGCGCAGGTAGGGGGCATCGGTGGCGCGATCGGCCGCAACAGAGAGCGCGACCTGTAGCAGCTTGGGATCGGGATCAACGGTTTTAAACGTCACCGAGGGCGCCGTGGCCAGCTGTCCCCAGCGCCGGTCCAGGGGATGGTCGGCGGTCAATACTGTGATGGGGGGAAGGCCGCTGCGGGCCTGCTGCTGGTCCGCCCCGTTTAGCAGTTCATTGGCCCTGGCCGGCGCCGGACCCGCGTAAAACGCCGCCGCGCTCAGGGGCGGAAAGCCCGCCGCCAGCTGAGCCGGTGGCGGGGCGTCAGGTCCCTGCAGCTCAATGGCCATCTGTTTGGCCATCTCTTTGGCATTAAGCGGGCTTAGCTGCAGCGCCAGCGGCGATACCAGCACCCGGGCCCGGTCATCCGGCCCTGGCGAGGCCTGCCACCAGGGACCGGCCAGCCAACACACCAGCAAAGCCAACAGCAGCAGTCTGAGTGCCAGCAGCCAGGGCTCTCGCAGCGCAATGCTGCGAATCCTGCGAGCCTTGCTGGGGGCGGCGAAGATCAGCGCGGGGAACACCGTCCGACGCCCTCGAGAAGCATTGAGCAGGTGAATCAGCAGCGGGATGAACATCCCCGTCAGGGCCCATAGCCAGCCTGCCTGCGCCCAGCTGATCATGGCCTGCCGGTCAGGTAGCTGCGCAGCCGATGGTCCAGGGGCTGATCGACGTTAAATCGTTCAAAGGACACATCGTGGGCGGCCAGATCGGCGCAGACTCCGGCCAGATAGCCTTCCCGGGATTGTATGTACTCGGCCCGGCTTCGCCCCGTATCAGTGATCCGCTGCTGGCCGGTTTCTGGATCCACCAATCTGACCACCCCGGAATAGACTAGAGTCTGTTCCGCATCGCTCTCAAGACACAAAGCGCGCACGTCACAGTGGGCGGTTTTGAGCCGGATCAGCAGCTGCTGCAGCTCCTGGCCTCGCTGATAAAAATCCGATAACACAATCACCAGGGAGCCGTTGGAGGCTTCGCCGAAATTGGCCGGCAGCTCCAGCCCATCCGCCGACAGCGAACTGCCACAGGTTTGATCCCGCAGGACTGCCAGCACCTCATACCACTGCAAGCGGCCCGCGCTGGCAGGCACTTTGACCTCACATTCCTGGCCCAGGGTCACCAGACCAAGCTCATCACCCTGGCGCTGTGCCAGGTAGCCCAGTGCTGCCGCCAGTCGACAGGCATAGGCAAATTTGCTTAGCGCAGCGCCCGGCGAGCTAAAGTCCATGGATGCTGAGGTGTCCAGCAACAGCCAGAGGCGCTGGTCGGTTTCCAACTCCGATTCGCGTACGTTGAGACGCTCTGAACGCGCATACAGACGCCAGTCAACACTGCGGCTGGGATCACCGGGCTGCCAGCTGCGGTACTGGGCAAACTCAAAACCTGGGCCGTGGCGCTGCCCAAGGTGACGGCCAAACAGGTAGCCGGTAGCCAGCATCCGGCCCGCCAACTCAAGATCGCCAATGGCGGCCAGGGTGTTGGCATCGATCACGATATCGTTGGCCTGGGCGGGCCTGACAGGTTCCACCTTCAGGCTAATCCAGCGGGCTCACTGGCCGTGGCTCTGAGCTGAGTACCGATTCAATCACCTGGTCAGCGCTAACCCGGTCGGCCTGGGCATGAAAGTTCAACAGCAGACGATGGCGTAACACTGGCAGGGCGTTGGCCCGCAGGTCCCCTTCGGTGACTGCAAACCGGCCCGCCAACAGGGCCCTGGCCTTGGCCGTCAGCACCAGCGCCTGGCCAGCTCGCGGACCAGCGCCCCAGCGCAGGTATTGATCCACCGCCTCAATGCCACTGTTGCCCGGACGGGTTGCCCGCACCAGCCGCGCCGCATAGTCCATCAGCGCTTCGCTGATGACCACATCACGGGTCAGTCCCTGCAAAGCTAATACCTGATCAGCGCTGAGCAGGGCCCGGGGCTGTTGCCGCTGGTTACCGGTGGTGGAATCCAGGATCGCCAGCTCCTCGTCAAGGCTGGGGTATTGCACGTCAACCAACAACAAGAAGCGATCCAGCTGAGCCTCAGGCAATGGGTAGGTGCCGGCCTGTTCCAGAGGGTTCTGGGTCGCCAGCACAAAAAAAGGTGCTGGCAGCTTGCGGGTGGTGCCGGCATAGCTCACCGATCGTTCTGCCATGGCTTCCAGCAGCGCCGCCTGGGTTTTTGGTGGTGTGCGGTTAATCTCGTCGGCCAACAGCACCTGTGTGAACACGGGCCCAGGCTGATATTCAAAGTTTGCGCTGCCGTCATCACCGCGGCGCAGAATTTCCGTGCCAATCAGGTCTGCGGGCATCAGGTCCGGGGTGAACTGTATGCGGGTGAAATCAAGATCCAGGCAGCGTGCCAGGGTCTGCACCATCAGGGTTTTGGCAAGTCCCGGCACCCCTTCCAGCAAGCAGTGGCCGCCGGCCAATAGGGCCACCTGCAGCTGCTCAACCACCTCACTTTGGCCAACAATTACCTTGGCCATTTCTTCACCCACCTGGCTTAGGGGTTTGAGCAGATCGTCCAGCTTTTCATTGGATATTGACGTATTCATGATGCCATTGCGTAGGTAACGATGTTGACGCCGAAGCGCGTATTGTCGACGGCCAGCCAGCGTTTATTGCGGAAGTCGTAATCCCACTCGCAGCCGTAGTCCTTGTTGCTGTAAAGCACCCCAACCCGGCCGTTGATGGTCACGGCTTTTAGATAGTCGTGAACCAGGTCATCGCCCCAGCCGTTCAGTTCCAGTGAGGTGGTGGGCGGGCCATCGAACTGGAAGAAACAGGTATAGATATCGTGATCATCGGGGAGTTTTTGAAGCCCATCATCACCAAATATCTCCGCCATCTGACGTTCAAAACTCAGCGCAAACATACCGTCTATGTCGTGGTTGCAGTCGTCCACAAAAACAAACCCGCCGCCGCGCACATACTGTTCGAAGTTGCGTCGTTCCTCCGGCGTAAACTGCACCAGCCGGTGCCCGGCCAAATAACAAAACGGTGCGCTGAGCATTGCCGGATCCGCCAGTGCAATTACGTACTCATTGGGATCAACCCGAAGATTGGTATATTCAATCAGGCTGTTTAGCAGGTTGGACGGCATTCTTTCATCCACCTCCCAGTTGCCGGATTCATACATCAAGCGGGTGAAACGGAAATCGTATTGAGGCTCTGCCAAAACAGGAATGGCGGCCGCGGCCGCCATTCCTGTCAGTACCTGGCAGAATTGCCGGCGCTGGATACTCACTCAGACCGCATCGGACAACGAGGTGAAGTTGAAGTCACGGATCACCATCGGCGGCACCATATTGCCGTTCATGCGCACCGGCTTGCCCATTTTCTCGATGTTGTTAAGCATGATGATCGGGCTTTCGTTGAATCGAAGATTTTTCACCGGGTATTTTATTTCGCCGTCTTCCACAAAGAAGGTGCCGTCACGGGTCAGGCCGGTATACAGCTGGGTCTGAGGATCCACTGGCCGAATGTACCAGCTGCGGGTCACCAGGATACCGCGTCGAACGCCTTTGACCAGGTCGTCCAGACTTTCTTCGCCGCCATCCATGATCCAACCGTTGGGAAATGGCACCGACTCATAGTCATTTTTTTCCGCCCAGTAACGGGGACATGGAACCTGTTCCACCACACCATTTTTGATCCAGGTCCGTTTGGTATGGGCCTGCCCATCGCCGGACCAGGGTGAGTAGGGGTTAGCGGCATTTTGTGGATCGGAGTGCAGGGTCACACGCTCATCGAACAATTTCTCGCCGATCTTGGTTTCCCCGCCTTCCTTGGACAAAAAGCTTCGACCTTCTTCAGCCAGCCGCCGGTTCATGGCAAAGCCCATGTTATTGATCAAGGTGACGCTGGCGGCGGGCTCCATGATGACCGTATAACGACCCGGCTCAATGGCTCTGGCTTCTCGGGACATCACCGCTTTGTCCATGGCAACTTTGGAGGCCCGGGCGGTATTGAGCTGGCGAACGTCGTTGTAGTCACGGGAGGCCCAGCCGGAGCCGGTGCCATCAGCGGTCCGAATGGTGGTGGAAAAATTTATGCTGGTGGAAGGGTAGTAGGCGAACAGACCCTTGCTGTTGGCCATCGCTGCAAAGCTGGCGTCATCGTTAATGAAACCCGCGGCGGTCAGGTCCGCCTTTCGGCTGGGGATGATGGAATCCGCCGCCGCCTGGGCTCGGTACTCGGCGGTGATTTTCGCCGTGGCGTCCACATAGCCTTTACCTTTCAGGTATTTTTGCTGTCCAAGTACCGGCATGTACTCTTCGCTTTCCGGCGACAGCCGGGCCAGCTCTTCGGAGGTGCGCACGGCCCGCTCCAGAGACTTGTCGTCGAACTGATTGATGGTGGCCACACCCACTTTCTTGCCGTAGGCCGATTGCACCACCATGGTGACATCTTCGGTCACACCGGAGGTGGTCACTGTGTTGAGGGCGTAGCGAACGTTGCCGGTCACCGAGCCGCTTAAATTCACCTCGCACTCCTCCGCTTTGGAGTAGCCAAGAACCTTATTCACCAGGCCTTGGGCCTGCTTGCTGTCCATTATGGTCATGATGCGTCTCCTGGCTTAGATCTTGCGCGATGAGTTGATAACGTTGATATCGTTGAAGCGAGTAGTGGCACTGCCGTGGGAAACGGCGCTAACCTGGCTGGGCTCACCCTTACCGTCAAAGAACGACCCGCCCATGCGATAGTCACTCTCGTCGCAGATAGCCGTGCAGGAATTCCAGAACTCATTGGTGGTGGACTGATAGGTCACGTCCTCCAACATGTTGGTGATCTCGCCATTTTCAATTTCATAAAACAGCTGGCCGCCAAACTGAAAGTTGTAGCGCTGCTGATCAATGGAAAAGGAACCGGAACCCACAATGTAGATACCCTTTTCCACGTCCTTGATCATCTCTTCAGGGGTCAGCGGCTGTTTGCCTGGCTCGAGTGACACGTTGGGCATGCGCTGAAACTGCACGCTGGACCAGTTATCGGCATAGCAGCAGCCGTGGGACGCATCCTGGTCAATCATGTGGACCTGGTCACGAATAGCCTGGTAGTTCACCAGGGTTCCGTCACGCACCAGATCCCAGTTCCCGGTAGGTACGCCTTCGTCGTCATAGGCAACATGTCCCAGTGAACCCACCTGGGTTTTGTCAGCCACCAGGTTGACGATATCAGAGCCGTACTTGAAATCGCCGGCCTTCCACTTGTCGATGGTGGCGAAGCTGGTGCCCGCGTAGTTAGCCTCGTAGCCCAATACACGATCTAGCTCCAGTGGATGCCCCACTGACTCATGAATTGTCAGCCACATGTGACTGGGTTCAAGCACCAGGTCGTATTTTCCAGGCTCTACGGATTTGGCGGTGTGCTTCTCCCTGGCCTGCTTGGCTGCCAGCCGGGCATCTTCCACCATGTCATAGGATTTGCCGTAGAGGGTGGTGACGCTGTCGATTTTGTCTTCTTTGCGGCCTTCCAGATATTCCCAACCCATCCCCACCGGTGAGCTGATGCCGTTGCGGGTCTTGAACTTGCCGGTGGACTTATCGATGGCGGTGGCAAAGAACGGAGCCCACAAGCGATGAACATCCTGATCGATGTAGGAGCCATCGGTGGAGGCAAAATATTTTTGCTCGTTGACCAAAAACAAAATGGAGTTGATGTAATCGGCGCCGGCTTCCATTGCCGCGGCGTTGACCTCCAGCAGCATGGCCACCTTGTCAGCGATGGGAACTTCCATGGCATTTTTCTTGATCGGCGTTTTCCAGCTCACCTCACCGACGCCCTGCACCGGTGCCAACACCACCGGTTTGTCCTGAAACTTCGAGTTGGCCTTGGCCATGGCCACCGCCTGTTGGGCAGCCCGCTGGACGCCGTCTTTATCCAGCCCCGAGGTGGCGGCGAAGCCCCAGGTGCCATTGCTGATCACCCGCACGCCCACGCCCAGGGACTCGGTGTTGACGATATTCTGCACCTTGTTTTCCCGGGTCACCACAAACTGGTTCAGGTAACGCCCAACCCGCACGTCTGCATAAGTGGCTCCGGCGCCGGTGGCGCTAGTGAGAGCGGCATCAGCCAGGGTCTTTTTTACCGCCAGATCCAGCGGCAGCACCAGCTGCTCAGCGGCAATGACGTTGCCGGTCATGGGCAGAGCAATGGTGCCCATCCCTACGCCTGTGACTTTTAGAAAATCTCGTCTTTCCATCAGATAACTCCCGTCGGTGGGGTATTAGGGCTGCTCGGTCCACTGGCGACCGGCGATTGGGGAGGCATGATGCCGACCACGCCGAGCTTCGGTCAGTGTCAAAAGTCCTGTGTGCATCTCTCGTTGTCAGACTTTCCGGGCAGAGTTGATGACTTTGATGTTGTTAAATCGGGTGGTAGCGCAGCCGTGGGACACGGCGCTGGCCTGACTGGGTTCTCCCTTACCGTCAAAAAAGGTCCCGCCCAGGCGATAATCTGACGCGTCGCAGATCTGGGCACAGGCGTTCCAAAACTCGGTGCTGGTGGATTGATAGGTCACATCCTCCAGCATACCGACAATCTTGCCGTCGGCGATTTCGTAAAACAGCTGGCCGCCGAACTGCATGTTATAGCGCTGCTGATCGATGGAGTACGATCCTCGCCCAATAATATAGATACCCTTTTCAACATCGCCAATCATCTGATCCACTGACAGCGGGCTAGTGCCGGCTTCCAGTGACACATTGGGCATGCGCTGAAACTGCACGCTGGACCAGCTGTCGGCATAGCTGCAGCCATGGGACTGGTCCTGATCGAGCATGTGAACCTGATCGCGGGTGGCCTGATAGTTGACCAAAATGCCGTTACGAACCAGGTCCCAGCTGCGTCCGGCAACCCCTTCATCGTCATAGGCTACCCGGCCCAGGGAGCCGGGCTGAGTCTTATCCGCCACCAGGTTGACCTTATCGGAGCCATACTGGAAATCCCCCTGGCGCCATTTGTCCATGGTGGCAAAGCTGGTGCCGGCGAAGTTGGCTTCATAACCCAATACCCGATCCAGCTCCAGCGGGTGTCCCACCGACTCGTGGATGGTTAGCATCAAATGGGTGGGATCGAGGACCAGATCGTAGGTTCCAGGCTCAACGGATTTGGCGGTCAGCTTTTCCTTAGCCTGGCTGCCGGCCTGACGGGCATCTTCAATCAGGTCATAGGCGTTGCGGTAGCGCGGCGTGACCCCGTCAATTCGCTGGCTGGGATCGGGCTCCAGATACTCAAAGCCCATCCCCATGGGCACGCCTATGGCCTGCCGGGAACGAAAGTTGCCGCTGGTCTTGTCCACCGCGGTGGCGGTGAAAGGGGCCCAGATCCGGTGGATATCCTGATCAATGTAGGAACCATCGGTGGAGGCGAAATACTTCTGCTCATTGACTTGAAACAGGCTGGAGTTGATGAAACTCGCCCCCGCCGCCAGCGCGGCGGCGTTGGCTTCCAGTAACAGCTCGGCTTTTTCTTTGATCGGAATATCAAACGCATTGCGGGTGATTGGGGTAGCCCAGCTCACCTCCCCTGCCGGCGCCACGGGCGCCAGCTGCACCGGGCGGCTTTGCACCCGGGCATTGGCTTTGGCCAGGGCCACGGCGCTCAGAGCGGCCTCGACCACTGCGCCAGCACTCATATCCGAGGTTGCCGCAAATCCCCAGGTGCCGCCGGCAATCACCCGGACGCCAACCCCGCTGGACTGGGTGTTGACAATGTTTTGAACCCGAGACTCCCGGGTAAACAGGTATTGGTTCAGGTAGCGGCCGATGCGCACATCAGCGTAGCTGGCGCCCGCCGAGGTCGCAGCTTGCAGGGCAATATCGGCCAGCACTTTCTTAGCGGCGACGTCCATCATCTCGTCGCTGGAGTCAGCGGCCAGCCCAACCATGGGCACGCTGGCGCTAGCCAGGCCTAAACCTGTCAGTTGAACAAAGGATCGACGCTGCATGAAATCCACCCCCGGGAAAGCGCCACATCCTAACAAATTGACCGGCCTGCGACAGGGATAGGCCATGAAGGGCTTACACCGAATGACAAAAATCCGCACAATACCGGGCCAGATTTTCCTTGAGTGCCCTGAGCAATGCCGTTGAACCTGCTCCGAGAATTTCTAAAACTGGAATCAGCCAGCGGTCTGATTTTGATCGGTTCCGCCATAGCCGCCATGGTGGTGGCCAACAGCCCGCTTTCTGGCTACTACGACTTGATGCTGTCAACGCCACTGGTGGTCAGCATCGGCTCCTTTGCCATTAACAAGCCCCTGCTGCTGTGGGTCAACGATGGCCTTATGGCGCTGTTTTTTCTGCTGGTGGGGCTGGAGGTCAAGCGCGAGATCATGGTGGGGCAACTTTCCACACCGGCCCAGATCTCCCTGCCGTTGGCTGGCGCCATTGGTGGCCTGACAGTGCCCTCGGGTATCTACGCCTGGCTGAACTGGGACAATGCCGATGCCCTGGCCGGCTGGGCCATCCCGGCTGCCACCGACATCGCCTTTGCCCTGGGCATACTTGCCCTGCTTGGAAACCGAATTCCCAGCGCCCTCAAACTGACGCTACTGGCCATCGCAATTTTCGACGATCTGGGCGCCATCATTATTATCGCGGTGTTTTATTCCAACAATATCTCCTTGCCAGCGCTGATGGCCGCCGGGGTTGGGCTGATCGCCCTGTTTATCATGAACCGGCGCCAGGTCAGCACCCTGACCCCTTATCTGTTTGTTGGCCTGATGGTTTGGGTCTGCGTGCTGAAGTCCGGCGTCCACGCAACCCTGGCCGGGGTCGCCCTGGCGATGTTTATTCCGATGAAAATTCAAGGCCAGGAGCACTCGCCGCTGGAGTCCCTGGAGCATGACCTGCACTCATGGATTGCCTACGCAGTGGTGCCGGTGTTTGCCTTTTTCAACGCCGGCGTATCTCTGGGTGGCTTATCCCTGGACGCCCTGGGCCACCCCATTACCCTGGGTATTGTGCTGGGCCTGGTGGTCGGGAAGCAGATTGGCATTATGTCAGCGCTGGGCCTGCTGGTGGCCACGGGCCTGGCTAAGCTTCCCCAGGGTCTGCGCTGGCCGCAGATCTACGGCATGTCGATACTCTGTGGGGTAGGCTTCACCATGAGCCTGTTTATTGCCTCCCTGGCCTTCGAAGAAACCGGCGCCGACAACTTTGTCTATGACCGGCTAGGCATACTGGCTGGATCAGTGATCGCCGCCATCTTTGGATACTTTGTCCTGCGCACCGTTTGTAAGCCTGGCGAAGGCGATTGATTCGCTACTACTATTTTCTGACCCCGTTATTTATCGCCTTGGATGGATTGGGCGGCTGGAATCTCAGAATTGCTGGCCTGGCTGACCCGGGCCACCGGATCGCCTATTACGGCTTTCTGCTGGCCTGCACCGTTGGTATCTGGAAGCTGCCGCGTCTGATCCCGTTGATCACGGTGGTTGAATCCGGGGTGAATTTTTTTCTGCTCATCGGCAGCGTAATGCTGCCAATTCTTGGCTATGGCTATCTGCTGGCCAACCCGACCATTGGCTTTACCGGCTGGACTCACCTGATTAATTTTTTCCTCACCGGGCTGATTTTGAATTCGGTCATCACGTCCAACACCAGGGCGCTGAAGGGAACTGCAGCCCTGCCACCCAAGTAGTAGCTCTATTGGCTGGCAGCACCCCCTGGCACGGCATTTTCCGCCGCCAGGGACCGCGGCAATAGGAGCGGGCGGACATCAACCACTCACTCCAGCGCAGCTGGGCTGAAACCAAACCCCTGCTCTGACGGTCTACACTGAAGGAGCAAACACAACACCTGAGGTCTTAACTGTGTCCAGAACTGCCAGAAAACTGTGGATTGCGCTCACTTTGAGCCTTGCCGCCGTGGTTCCCGCCCAGGCCCTGATGAGCCTGGAGAAAGAAGCAGAGCTGGGGCTTGAACTCCATCTGCGCATGATGGCGTCGGTGACCACCTACCCAGACCCCGAGCTGCAGGCCTATGTGAACGAAATTGGACAGAAGGTTGCCAGCAACAGCGACAACCCTGAACTGAAATACACCTTCACCGTGCTGGACGACGAACTGGTCAACGCCTTTGCCCTGCCCGGCGGTTATATCTACATCACCCGAGGCATGCTCGCCCACCTCAACAGCGAGGCCCAGCTGGCAGCCGTTCTGGGACACGAAATTGGCCACGTCACAGCGCGACACGGGCTCAAGCGTCAAAGCCAGCAGAAGCTCTGGGGCGCACTGGCCGCGTTAGGCTCCATCGCCACTCGCAGCAACCTCACCGGCGAAGCAGCCAACATCGTGGGCGACGTCATGGTCACCGGCTATGGCCGAGACCAGGAGCTGGAGGCCGACGAACTGGGGGCGAAGTTCATGGCGAAAACCGGCTATGCCACATCGGCGGTGACCGACACCGTGGAGCTGCTGAAAAAAAGCGAGCAGTTTGAGTACGAGCGGGCCAGAGTGGAAAAACGCGACCCGCGGGTACCCCATGGCACCAACCGCACCCACCCGGACAACGACGAT
Organism: uncultured Gammaproteobacteria bacterium; assembly: GCA_964351665.1. GTDB lineage: Bacteria > Pseudomonadota > Gammaproteobacteria > Xanthomonadales > SZUA-38 > JANQOZ01. Next base: position 26,830 of record CAYGPO010000035.1, read on the forward strand.
CGCTTTCGCGAAGCGCTGGTGGCAGCCCAGAAGTACCGCCCCGCCGAGGTTCTGGCGGACGAGGAACAGCGCTTCCTGGATATGATAGACGGGCTGGCTTTTGGCCCCAGCAAGACCCCGGGAACAGTGCGCCGCAATTATTTTTACAACGCCAAATACGCCATCAAAATGAAGTTTCCTCAGAACTGGCGGGTGGGCGGCGCTTCATCCCAGATCCAGGCGTTGTCAGAGGTCAACGACGCGGCGCTGCAGGTCGACGTGGTGGTGCCTGGCCGGACCATGACTCCGGCGGACGTGATCATGAAAAAATATCGGGTGGACAAACTGGAGGACGGCAAAGACATCACCATTGCCGGCATGAGGGCGCATATCGCCACCATTAAACGCTACTCCGGTGGCCCCTTCGGCAACCGGCCAGCCCGGGTTGCAGCAATCCTGGACAACCGTTTTCGCCGGGCCTACGTTTTCATCGGTACCGGCAAACGCGACCTGAGCAAGCTGGCAAACGACGCCGAATTCATCGCCACCATCTTCAGCTTTGACCGCATGGGCGCGGAGGACATTTCCCTGGCAGAAGCGCCCAAGCTAAAAATCATTCGGGTCGAACCCGGCACCACCTACGAAGAGCTGGCCTCACAGTCCGCGATTTCTTCCTACCCGGAACAAAACCTGCGTCTGCTCAACGGCGCTTACCCGCGGGGTGAGCC
>CAYGPO010000035.1:27636-35249 GCA_964351665.1 uncultured Gammaproteobacteria bacterium
AGAAGTTAACTCGCACGGGGACATCCGGGTGCAACGTGTTTAGGGCCAACGAGAGGCCGTTGTTGCTCACTACCCGGGCATGTTTACGGGACAGCTTGCGGGGTTCGCTGACGCCGCAGGAGTGGGCGATGATGGTGACTTCCTTGACGATATTTTTTGCGTAATTGGCCACCCGGCGAGACTTGTCTTTGGGCACCAGGCCCCGCTGCAGAGACTTGTCGTGGGTGGTGATACCCGTGGGACAGGTGTTTTTGTTGCACTGCAAGGCCTGAATGCAGCCCAGGGCAAACATAAAGCCCCGGGCGTTGGTGACAGCGTCAGCGCCGGCGCAAAGTGCCCAGGCCACCTCGGCCGGGGTAATGCGTTTTCCCGATGCCAGCACTCTGACCCGCCGGGTTAGATTATATTCGTTGAGTTTGTCTACCAGCATGGGTAGAGACTCGCGCAGGGGCAGACCCATTTCATCCATCAGCGGCTGGGGCGCCGCCCCGGTGCCGCCGTCACCGCCGTCGATGGTGATAAAGTCCGGCGCCGATTCAATGCCGCGTCGATGGATTTCTTCACAAAGTTCGTCTAACCAGTCATCGCTGGACAGCACAATTTTTATGCCCGCGGGTTTTCCGGTCACCTGACGGATTCGTGTCAGTACGTCCAGCAGCTGGGAGCAGTTGCTGATGTCCGGATGTCGGTTTGGGCTAATGGAAGCCTGACCTTCAGGGATGCCGCGGATTTCGGCTATCTCAGCGGTGACCTTAGCCGCCGGCAGGATGCCGCCTTTGCCCGGTTTGGCGCCCTGGGCAAGCTTCAGCTCAAACATCTTGACCTGATCATGAGCCGACGTGGCCCTGAGTCGGTCGTCACACAGCTGGCCCTGGGAGTCCCGCACGCCATATTTGGCCGTGCCGATCTGGTAAATAATGTCGCAACCCCCTTCAAGGTGGGCCGGCGCCAGCCCGCCCTCGCCGGTGTTGAGCCAGATCCCAGCCTTGGCCGCGCCGTAGGAAAGGGCCCGAACCGCCGGCCGGGACAGCGCGCCATAGCTCATTCCTGAGATATTAAAAAACGACAGGGTCTCATAGGGTTTATCGCAATGAGGGCCAAAACGAATCGGCGTGACGTCGGCTTTTTCTTCTTCCAGGGGCGGGAACGGACAGTTGGCAAAAATCACCGTGCCCTCGGGACGCAGGTCTTTGGTGGAGCCGAAGGCGGCGGTGTTATTCACGTCTTTGGCTGCCCGGTAGACCCAGGAGCGCTGGGACCGATTAAAGGGCATCTCCTCCCGGTCCATGGCGAAGAAGTACTGACGAAAAAACTCACCCAGGTGTTCAAACAGGAAACGGAAACGGCCGATCACCGGATAGTTCCGTTTTACGGTGCTTTCGGTCTGAAATTTGTCGATGACAAACAATACCGCCACCACCAGCACAGCCGACCCAACCGCCAGCACGAACAGCCCGGTAAGAATCTCCAGCGTGGTTAGCATCCAGCCAGGAATATTCATCAGTAGTGCCCTCTTTTTATTGTTATTTCATGCAGCAAAAAAGTCAGAGAGACATGGATCTGAGAACCGCCATCTTGGAAATTTGCATTTCCTCAAAGGTAAATTCAATCCCGCCCACGCCGTGGCCCGAGGTGCGAAGGCCAGCGAAGGGCATCCAGTCCACCCGAAACGCCGTATGGTCGTTGATCATGACCGCACTGGCATCGATACCTTTAAAGACCGTCATAGCGGTATCTATATTTCGCGTGAACACCGCCGACTGGAAAGAAACCTCCAGGGCGTTGGCTCGCTGCAGTGCTTCAGCCTCATCTTGGACTGAATAGACGCACACCACCGGGCCAAACACCTCGTTACCGCTGATGGTGGCCGTGTCCGGTGGATTGAGCAGCACGGTGGGCTGATAGCAGTTGTTATCCAGCGGCTGGCCGCCGCTAACTAAGGTCGCGCCGCTCTCCACAGCCTCTTTCACCCACTGGTCGATCCGCTTTACCTCGCCGGGATCAATCAACGGCCCAACCTCAGTCAGGTCGCTGCGTGGATCGCCCACAGTCATGTTATCGCCGGCGGCGGCCAGGCGCTGGGCCAGTTCCTGGGCAATGCTGTGATGGGCGTAGATGCGCTGCACAGAGACGCAAACCTGGCCGGCGTGATAAAAACCGCCTTTGGCCAGCAGCGGCACCGCCAGATCCATGTCACCGTCAGCGGCGAATATTACCGGCGCAACACCGCCGTGCTCCAGCGCGCAGCGGGCGCCGGGAGCCAGCTTCGAGCGCAACATCCAACCCACGGCGGCGCTGCCGATAAAACTGAAAAAGCCGGTACGGGCATCGCTGACCATCTCGGTGGCCAGGGAGTTGCTCTCAGTCATGGCAATCTGGCACCACTCATCGGGCAACCCTGCCTCCCGCAACATGTGAACAAAGCGGAAACAGGACATGGGGGTGGACTTGGCCGGCTTGACCAACACCGGACAGCCGGCGGCAATGGCTGGTGCCACCTGGTGCACGATGAGATTTAGCGGGTGGTTGAAGGCGCTGACCGCCACCACCACGCCGATGGGCTCATGGATGGAAAAGGAAATGCGGTTGGCTGATGCCGGTGACACCCCCATGGGGTATTGCCGCCCGGCCTGATTTTTCAGCGCGTCCACGCACAGGTGCACCCCCTCAATGGCCCGGGTTACCTCCACCACAGAATCAGCCAAAGGTTTGCCACCCTCTGATGCTGCGGTCAGGGCCAGCTGGTCGGCGCGCTGAAGCATCATGCTCGCAACCTTCTCCAAAATCTCGATCCTCGTCGGCACCGACAGCCAGGCAGAACGGTTGCGATACAGCCCATAGGCCGTTTCCAGCGCCTGCTCAGTCAGGGCCGGGCCAATGGTCTCCACGGTGGCCAGCAGGGCATCATCAAAGGGACAACGAACTTCAATCTGGCCAGCGGGATCGCCGCCGCCGGCGATGGTGTGTGCGAGATGCTCGGTCATGGAGGGGGCCTCAGTTAGAAATTAAGGCGTTATTCTACTGCAGTCGGCTGGTCGATACCGAAGTTGGCTGCAGCGGCCCGGTGGATACCGCCTTTAGCTCATCAAGGGGTTTCAAAGCCGTCGGCAAACACCAGGGACGGCGCACCGGTGGGCGCATTAACCTCCAGCGGGAAACTGGCCGGTATTCCTGGCGCGTTCACCGACAGCACCCCAGGCTGTTGCTGAGCAGAGGCGTCAGCATCAAAGCCAAAGCTGACCAGGCTTCCCCAGCGCAGTATCCCGGAAGTGGGGGCGTTAAAATCCACCGAGTCGGCGTCGCTGCTGATGGACCAGTCGTTGCTGGCCGTACCGTCACCATCGCTGATGTAGAGGTTATCTACTGCCGACAGGGCCTGCAGAGGAATGGATACCCCGTCTATGGCCCGGTCGAAGTCCACGTTCATCAGCGAGTACTGATAACGGAAGCGTCCACCGGGCAAAGCCGTCACCTGGCTGGTGAGGCGCACCCTGCCCTGGGCATCATCCCGGGTGGCGGAGGTGGCGCCGGCGGGCGGGGCCGCGTTGTTGACCAGCTGATTGAGCACGGGGCCGTTGACAAAAGTGGTGTTGCAGAGCCCTCCAGCACAGGGAAAACGCCATACGCCGCTGGCTCCCACCGCTGGATCAAAGGTGGGCACGATTTCCTGGAAACCCATGGAGTCAAATACGTCTACGTCCTGGCGGACCAGATACCAGGCCTCCAGAAAATACCGTGCGTCCTGATCGTCCAGGTCTGTTTCAAGGACGGTGAGGCGTCGATCAAAATCGTCTGTCGGTGTGTTGCGACACCAGGAGCCGTCGTGGGGTATACCGCGGGTATTGAGTTCATCGCAGCGGCCGTCGCTGTTGTTATCCCAGATGGAACCCACACGGTTCCAAAGCACCGGCGCCGCCTGAATCTCCGAGCGCGGACCGAGCACGTCCCGGTCAGAATTGTTGCCGACGCCGTAGAGGTCGGTGCAGCCAGCGCCAACCACACGTCCGCCACGGCAGGCGCAGTCACCGTTAATGGAATTCCATGCGTGTTTCACCGCCGATCTGCCCAGCTGTTCCAGCAGACCGTCTTTCAGCCGGTAAATGTTCCACACCAGCAGCCCACCCTGGTCTACCCCGTAGGGCTCACATTGACCGCTGCCGTTGTCGATGCAGTCCGGGTCATCCGCCTGGTCCGGGGCCTCGTTGCCGACGATGTTGTCGGCGCTGGGAACGGTGAACATGGAGTACCAGGGGATATCGGCGTTGCCAATGTTCCTGAAGAAGGCTGAAGGGGTTATTGCTACCCGACCGGCGGCTCTAATGGTGGGGGTGGATGTCTCCAGAATTTGATCAATGGCCTGCATCTGAAGATTGGCGTCAAAGCCGGCCAGGGTTGGCCAGTTGGGGCTGGTGCCGCAGGCCGTGCCCTTCACCGATTCGCTGCCACTGGGGGGCGCAACCACTTCCAGCGCCAGGCTGACCTGCCCCAGATACTGCCCCAGGGCGCCGTCACCGCCGATCACCCGGGCCAGCGCCGGCCCCACGTAGGCATCCATGATCTGGGCTTTCAAAATCTCGTTGCCGGGCTCATAGCTGAAATGCCCATAGCGCAGGGTCAAGGCCGCCTCACCGTCCGCCAATCTTGCCACCAGCGCCGCGTCGCGAGTGCCTTCCAGGGGAGTTAAGCGCAGGCCGCGCAGATCCACCAGCCCCTGGGAGCCCCGCAATATCACGCCGCCCTCAATCAGCAGTGAGCCATGTTGCAACTTGTTAAAGCGGCCAAAGCTGCCGTCAAACTCCATGGAACCGGTGCGGGACAGAGGCAGCGTCATTAGCAGCTTGTCCTGCCCGTCGGAGGTCACCTTGGACCCGGAATCTATGCTCAAACCCAGCATTTCCATGGATCGAGCGTTGATCATCCAGTGGGAACTGCCGCCCACCGCGGACCAGAGCTTATCCTGGGCATTGACCGCCAGGGCCAAGCACAGCAACACGATAAACAGGGAAAATTTCAGCAGATAGTTGATCATAGGACAGGTCTTCATCATCGATTTAACGATTTTAGCGGGCTTTACCGGAAATTGAGTTAAGGAAGTTCTGATCACCTCCAGCGGGGCTTAAGGCCAGACATGCTAAGGCTCAACCGGGAACGGTCCGTCGTCAAACACCTCATCGTGATATCCCTTGGCCCCCACCAACCGGGCAATCGCGCTGCGCGGGTCCCGGCCTGCGGCCAGTGCAGTCAGCACGATTTCAAAGCTGTACTTTGGCGTCCAGCCCAGCACCTGACGGGCCTTATCGTTGTTGGCCCAACTGTCGCTGCGGGTATTGAGAGGTGTTGTTTGGAAAACCGGCGGCCTCCGCCCAGGGGGCGAATGCCGCCGGTAAATACCTGCAGCTTTACTCGAAGTTGGCCTGCAAGGTCAGACCCCAAACCCGTGGCTCGTTGACAAAGCCCGTGTTGTTGTTGAAGTCGATGCCGCCGATCAGGTTCTCTTCGTCGGTAATGTTGCGACCGAACAGCGAGAAACGATACTGGCCGTTGTTCATGGAATAACCGGCTTCAAGTCCTGCCTCAAAGTTGCCGCTGTGGTTAAACTCTCGGGTTTGATACAGGAAGATCTCGGTGCGTCCCACCCGAGCGTAATCCAGTCCAAAGAACAGCTCGTTACCGTTGCTCAAGGGATAGACGTAGTCCGCCGTCAGGTTAAAAGTGGAGCGCGGCGCGTTGGGAAAGGGGTTTCCATCAATCCGGGCCAGTGTGCCAATGGGGGAATCCACCAGCGGATCTGTGGGGGTGCAGATTCCTGACCCACACACCGGCACCAGCAGGTTGGCGTCCTCAATCTCGGTATAGTTATAGGCATAACCCACGCCGATGGTGAGATTTTCCGATGCCACCCACTGCAGGTCAGCTTCAACACCGTAGCCGGAGCCGTTTTCCACGCTGACCAGCTGCACGTTGTTGCCGGTGCCACCAACAGCGGTGGTCTGCAGGTCTTCTACATCGTAAATATAGGCGGTGACGTTGGCTCGCAGTCGGTTGTCCAGCAGCTGGCTTTTCACGCCGACTTCAAAGGAGTCGATGATTTCCGACGGCGCCGTTGACGGCTGACCAAAAAAGGCAATGTCACGACCCTGGATGGACGGTCCGCGGAAGCCCCGGGCATATCGAGCAAACAGGTTCACGTCGTCATTAAGTGCAAAGGTCACGCTCAAGTCGCCGCTCAGTTCCTCATCCTCAAGCACGGTGGTTGGAACCGGCGCGCCCGGGTTGTTAAAGGCGGTCAGCACTTTTTCGTCGCTGGTGTATCTGAGTCCAGCGGTGATGGTGGTGCGCTCGCCCAGGTCCCAGGAGCCCTGAGCAAAGAGGGCCCAAAGTTCATCGTCCCGGACCACCGTGGAGGGCGGAACAAAGCCCGGATCGGTGATGTCCTCAAGATCGCTCTGAAAGTAGTAAAAACCTGCCTGCCAGCGAAATGCCTCGGTGGTATCGCTGGACAGACGCACTTCCTGGGTGAACTGGTCGGTGGTGGCGGTGCCGCCGGTGGCGGAGGGGAACGGGATGGGGGCTGGGAACTCTACCGGCAGAAAGCTGGCGCCAAAGCCGCCATCGATGTCGCCGAAAGCGGTTCGTTCGCCGTCTTCGTAGCCCGTGATGGAGGTCAGCATCATATTGCCAAGGTCGAATTCAAACTTGGCGGTGAAACCCCATTGCTCCATGTCGCCAATGGCAACCCCGGCGTCGTGATAAATGCCGTCCCGGTCAAAGTTCTGGTTCAGCCGGTTACTGCCTGGATCCAGCACGTTGGCCCGGAAGTAGGAGGCAGGCCCATCAAGATCGCGCCAGCGCAGGGTAAACAATGCGCTCAGGTCATCATTGGGTTCAAACAGCAGCTTGGCCCGCAGCGCCTTCTCTTCGTGACCACCCTCAACGTTGTCAGCGCCGGTGAACAGATTGTCGATCCAGTCGTCCCGATGGTTGACCAGGAACGACACCCGGCCTGACACCGTGTCGGAGATCCCGCCGCCCAGGCCGCCCTGGACAATGGCTGTGCCAAATCGGCCCACGGTCAGGCCCAGATTGGCGCCGAATTCCTGGGTTGGATTGCGGCTGTCAATCTTTACCAGCCCGGCGGTGGTGTTTCGTCCGAACAGGGTACCCTGGGGACCGCGCAAAACCTCTACCTGCTCTACGTCAAACAGCGGGAAGCTTTTCAGGATGACGTTCTCCATCACCACGTCGTCCATGATCACAGACACCGGCTGAGAGGCGGCATTGTCAAAATCGATGTTGCCCAGGCCGCGAATGTAAAAACGCGGGGCTACCCGGCCGTTGGAAGATTCAACGTAAAGGCCAGGCACACGGGCCGCAAGGGCCAGAATATCGGCGCCACCGGACAGCACGTTGGTGATCGTGTCGCTATCGAGCGCAGCAATGGAAATGGGCACGTCCTGGAGATTCTCTGAGCGCTTTTGCGCTGTCACGACAATCTCTTCCAGAATCTGAGCGGATGCCGTTCCACCCAGACCCAGGGCGACGGCCGCGGCAATAGCGGTAATATGGTTTTTCATGAAGGGGAAATGCTCCACAGAATGTCAGCGTGATTGGTG
>CAYGPO010000036.1:0-30292 GCA_964351665.1 uncultured Gammaproteobacteria bacterium
GATTGGCCAACTTGCCTTGTTCATTCAACCTTCGACAATTCCCTGCTAGGCTAGGCGTCAGCGCCGTAGAAACTTTCGACGGCGAAAATTCGCGATCGCCATAGGTTGGGACTATTGCCGGAGGAAAATAGCCGGGCTATTTGACGAGGACGATAGGCACAAACTATAGATGGGCGCGGATTTGCAGCCCGGAAGTTTCTACGGCGCAGACTCCTAGCTGGGGATTAATGACTGAGGTCGAGTGTGAGTAATTCTGAGGGTTTAAGTGTAGGCACGGTATTTGTCTGGATAGAAAAAAGCATTTTGGTCTTGATCATGCTGCTGACGGTGGGCGCCGTATTGATTGAGCTGCAGGTGGTGTGGCGCAACCAGACCATCAAAATCGCCGATATTCTGCTGCTGTTTCTCTATACCGAGGTGATCTCCATGGTGGGGGTTTTTTATCGCAGCCAGTTGATTCCCGTTCTTTATCCCATTTTCATTGCCATCACCGCGCTGGCAAGGTTGATCGTGCTGCAAAGCAAAGATATGGCGCCAGAAACCATCCTGTTTGAAGCGTCCGCCATTTTGATTTTGTCGTTGGCCGCCATTGCCCTGGGCAAAGCGCCGGATCAGCGCGGGGGCGTTTCCTGAGAGGGCGTTTGATCATGGCGGCGCTCATCTGTCAAAAAAATGCTTAAGGTCATCATTGGCAACGCCTGCAGTTCGGCCCGCCTCTTAACACTTGCCGGCAGCATACTGTTGGTTTTTGCCTGCGCCACAGCCACTAGGCCGTCTGGATCAGCAGAACGTGTTGCCAATGAGCAATTCGATAGGTTGTTGGCAGACCATTGGCAGGCTGCGGTGGCTGAGAAGGTCTATTTTCGCAATGATCCCGACGCCTGGCGGATGGACGGAAAACTTTCTGAGCACACGCCAGAGGCACGGGGTCGACGCCAGGCTTTTAACGCCCGTATGCTGGAGCGACTGCTGGGGATTGATGAAAGCCAGCTGGACGCCCCGCGAAGAGTGTCTTACCGAGTGTTTCGATATGAGCGGGAAACCGAACGGGACAGCTACGCCCAGCCTGACCACTTTTTCCCCTTTACCAGCCTGTTCGGTTATCACACCTATTTTGCTGAGGCACCGGCCAATATGGCCTTTCTGTCGGCTCAGCAATACGACGACTATTTGATCAGCCTGGCGGATTTTCCCCGCTACAACGCTGAATTTATGACCAATCTACAGGCGGCGATTGACGCGGGTTATACCCACTACTGCCAGGCGATTGCCGACTACGGTAAAACCATTGAGCGCCATATTGTTGATGATCCTCAAAATAGCGCGCTGTACCTGCCTTTCAGGCAGTTTCCCCAGATCATCAAGGCTTCGGAGCAAGCCAGCTTCGCCGCCCGTGGACGTGAGACCATCGCAAGCGCTGTAATCCCGGCCTATGAGGCCTTGAATGCCTTCTTCCAGAGCCAATATTTGCCCAGCTGTCGGCAACAGCCGGGCATCTCCAGTCTGCCCGGCGGGCAAGACTATTATCAGTATTTGATCCGCTATTTCACCACCACGGATATGAGCCCAGAGCAGATTCACCGGCTTGGGCTGGCTGAAGTTGAGCGCATCAGCGACGAGATGCGGCAGATCATTGCGGGCCTTAATTTCGACGGCGACTTCAAACAGTTTCTGGATTATCTGCGCGCAGAGCCGTCGTTTTATGCCAAGAGCCTTGATGAGCTTCTGGGCCGTGCGGCGCTAATCAGCAAAACCGCGGAGGGCGAGCTGCCCAGATTTTTCACCCTGTTGCCCAGGGGCACATTCAAGATTCAGGCAAACCCCCACCGGGGCACCTTTTACATGCCTTCGGCGGGTGATGGGGCCACCTCCGGCACCTACTTTGTGGGGGCTGAAGACCTTAACAGTCAGCCCCTGTATACCCTTGAGTCATTGACTCTGCATGAGGGTGTGCCTGGCCATCACCTACAGTCGGCGCTGGCCATGGAGCTGGGACTGCCGGCATTCAGGCGTACCCTCTATCACTCAGCCTACGGGGAGGGCTGGGGGCTGTATTCCGAGCGCCTGGGCAAGGAAATGGGGTTTTATCAAGACCCCTACAGTGATTTTGGCCGATTGACCTACGAGATTTGGCGCGCCTCCAGGCTGGTAGTTGACACCGGCATCCACGCCTTCGGCTGGTCTCGTCAACAGGGCATCGATTTTATGCTGGACCATTCGGCCCTCAGCGTATTGGAAGTGGAAAACGAAATCGATCGCTACATCACCTGGCCCGGTCAGGCGCTGTCATACAAGATCGGTGAGCTTCGAATCCGAGCCCTACGCGCAGATGCGGAGGCAAGACTTGGTCGGCAATTTGATCTTCGACGCTTTCACGACACTGTGGTGGGTAACGGTTCACTGCCGATTGCCGTGCTGGAGAGCCTGGTTAATGACTGGATTGGCCAGCAGTTGGCCAATCCTTTTGGCTGACCGGCGGTTAACGTACAGCCGCTGAGCACAACGTAAAAGCCAAGATCTGCTGACCTCAAAAAATTCTGCTGTCTGGCCTGGCAATCGGCTTTGGTCAGAATATACAAATTCCTATGTCGTTATAGGCCATAAGCTTATTGCCGCCTCAGATTAGCTTTGCTATTGTCAATGACCCTGGTCATCTAAAAATCCTGGTCAATATTGTCCGTTCAAATAATCGCTAACCTTGATATCGCTTTATCGGAGCACCTATGACTGCCAACTGGCGTCAGCGACAGAAAACCGAATTAGGCCAGCTGCTGTACGACACTGCGCTGAAACTGTTTTCAAAAAATGGCTATGAAGCCACCACGGTGGCCCAGATCACAACTGTGCTGGGCGTTGCTAAGGGGACGTTTTTTAACCACTTTCCCAGCAAAGAGCACGTGCTGGCCCAGTGGTACAACACCATCACCCGCAAATCCCTGGAAGCGGCCCGCACTCGCGATCAAGGGGACGCCCAGCGCGCGGTGGCGTCCCTATTTGCTGATATGTCTTCCCAGGCCACTGCGTCAGAACAGCTGATGGTGGCCAAATTTGGCCACTGCACCAATCCCATCCTGATGGAGGCCGAAACACACCAGGTGGAGGAGCTTCAGCAGTTTATCGGCGAACAGATCGCCCGGGGAAAAGCATCGGGAAGCCTTGATAGCAAGCTTGAGGTGGAGCCCTTTGTTGACCTGTTGGTTGCGGTGCTTACAGGCACTTCCAGGGCCTGGGTCTACACCCAACCGCGTTTCAATTTTCCCAAAGTGATCGCGGAACGAGTGGCGTTTTTGTTTCGCGCTGCCGGTTGCTCCGAAACCTGAGCCCAACCACGGAATTTCCCATGTTATCGATTCAACGACTAAGCCATTGCTACCCAAACGGGGTGCAGGCGTTGGACCAGGTCAGCATTGATATACCCACCGGAATGTTTGGTCTGCTGGGGCCCAACGGCGCGGGTAAATCGACCCTGATGCGGACCCTGGCTACACTGCAGCAGCCAACCAGCGGCGCGGTCAGGTTCGCCGATATCGATGTGTTAACCCAGCCTCTGGCCCTGCGTCGGCTGTTGGGCTATCTGCCCCAGGATTTCGGCGTTTACCCGCGGGGGTCAGCCCAGCAGCTGTTGAACCACCTGGCGGTGCTGAAAGGGCTTACCCATAAACGCCAGCGCCATCAGGCGGTGGAGCAACTGCTGGTACAAACCAATCTGTATGAGGTGCGAAATAAGAGAGTCTCAAGCTTTTCCGGCGGCATGCGCCAGCGTTTTGGGATTGCCCAGGCACTGCTGGGGGACCCTCAGCTGATCATCGTGGACGAACCCACCGCCGGCCTTGATCCAGAGGAACGCAACCGCTTTCATAATCTGTTAGCCGATATTGGTCAGTCCCGGGTGGTGATCTTGTCCACTCACATTGTTGAAGATGTGGCTGATCTTTGCCCACAAATGGCGGTGCTTGCTGCCGGTAAACTGATTGTTCAGGGTACGCCTTGGGAGCTGACCCGGGCCCTGGCCGGTAGTGTCTGGACACGCCCCGTTGCTAAACAGGACCTGGCAGATCTGTGTCAGTCCCATCAGGTTCTGTCCCACCACCGCAAAGCCGGTGAGGTGATGGTGCGAGTATTGGCCGGTGCCGACCCAGGTAACGGGTTTTCCCCAGCGGATGCAAGCCTTGAAGACGTCTATTTTTCCGCGGTTGCCGGCGCCATCCCGGATGGGAGTCGCAACGTTCATGGTATTTAGTGGTAACAGGGCAGGGCATTGATCACCACAGGCTATATCGCCGCAGCCGAGTTTCGGGATCTGTTTCGTTCAGCCCAGGCCATCGTCACCTTTGCCCTGCTGTTTTGCCTGTGCTTTCTGTTAACCGCCAACGCCGGCGAGTTTAAGGCCTTCGCCGCTGGCGGCCTGGTGCTGGCCAATGCGCCTTTTGCGATTGCCCAAACGCTGATCAAGATTGGCGTGTTTTTGGTTTTCGCGGCGCCAGCATTTATTGCCGTAGCGGTGCTTAAGGACATCGACTGCAACTTTTCGCCCATCGTGTTTTCCACCCCGGTATCAAAAACTGCCTATTTGAATGGCCGCTTTGCCGGCGCGTTTGCCGCGCTGGTGGTGGCGGCATCTGGTGCGCCCCTGGGTTTGCTGGCGGGCACCTTCTGGCCATGGGCCGATAGTTCGCTGCTGGGACCCACCCAATTGGTCCACTATTTGACCCCGTTCTTAGGCGTCATGCTGCCGTCTCTGATAGCCATCGCTGCAGTAGTGTTTGCCGTTGCAGTGACCACCCGGCGCTTGATCTACGTCTACCTGGTCCTGATGGGGCTGCTGATTCCGTACCTGTTGGGTGGTGAAGCCAACCTTCTACCGCCGATACTCGACCCCTTTATGTTTGAGGTGTTTGAGGCTCAGACGCGATATTGGACCGCCGCTGAACGCAATACCCAGGGGGTGGATTTTGATGGGCTGGTGGCGTCCAATCGCCTGCTGTGGATCGGCCTGGCGTTGGTGGTTTATACCCTGGCCGTCTGGAGATTCTCGTTTCAAAAACTGGCGGAAGGAAGGGGAGCGTCCAAGGAAAAAGTTCTGTCTTCCGAAGCCCCGGCGGTTTCCTCTGGGTTGCTCGCTGTTCCGCTTTGGAGTCGCTGGAGCTTTTTCCATCAGCTGCGTTGCCGGATGGGTTTTGAAGTGCGGGCGGTGGTGGCCAGTGTGCCCTTCGTCATCCTGATGACCCTCGCGGTTGTGGTGCTGGTGCTAAGCCTGACCAGTCGAGAGGTGCACTATGGGGTGCAGAGTTACCCGGTGACGCGGCTCATGGTTGGCTCACTGTCATCGTTGATTTTTGCCCTGATGGTTGTGTTGGCATTTTTCAGTGCCGATGTGATCTGGCGGGAGCGGGACAGCGGCTTTTATCAGGTGTTGGACGCAACCCCGGTGCCTAATTCGGTGTTTGTGATCAGCAAGCTGGCCGCTTTGACGGCCATCTTGGTAGCCATTTTGTTGCTGGGCGTGGCGATTGCCGTGGTGGTGCAGCTCAGCAGTGGCTACACCCGACTGCAGCCTTGGCTGTATCTGGAACGTGGGGTGTTGTTTCTCGTGGTGCCCTACGTCTGCCTTGCGGTGCTGACCTGTTTTTTTCAGGTGCTGGCCAGGGGGCGTTATATCGGCATGCTGCTCTTTGGCCTGTTTATCGCGGCCATAGTGGGCTCCCGGGATCTGTTTGGCGTTGAACATCCGCTGCTGAGTTTTGGACTGCCTGCAGTACCTGCGCCGCTGTCTGATATGAATGGCACCGGCCGCTTTTCCGCCCTGGGTTATTGGGTCAGAGTTTACTGGGGCTGCACGGCAGGCATGCTGCTGATGCTGACCTACCTATTGTGGCAGCGCGGCGTTTCCCAGCCTCTGGCGCTCCGTCTACGAAGCCTCAGGGCCCTTAGCAGGCCACATTTCATCATTCCGCTGGTGGCGCTGCTGGCCGGGGTGCTGGGCAGCGGCGGATACATTTATTACAACACCAACGTCTTGAACAAGTACTACACCGAAGCCGATGTTGAGCAGTTCCAGGTGGACTATGAGCGCCGCTTCCGAAAATTTGAGCGACTGCCCATGCCGCGGATTACCGCCGTGGACATGGCGGTGGATATTTACCCCTATCAGCGCCGGGTGCAAAGCCGAGGGACCCACGTCCTGACTAACCAAACGGTGGCTGACATTGCCAGCGTCCACGTGGTTTTTCCTGATGGTGTTTCGGTTTCCTCGGTCAGCCTAGAGGGCGCTGTTGAGTCGCCGCCCGAGTCCACTGTGGTGCCTTACTACATTTTTACCCTGGACCCACCCATGGCTCCGGGTGAGCAACGCCTGCTCAGCTTTGAGACGCTCATCGCCCAGGGTGGCTTCACCCACGGTCAGCCCGACACCACCCTGGTGCGCAACGGCAGCTTCATCTATGACAGCCAGATAGCGCCCACCATTGGGTTTAACCCGGAACTGATGATCGAAGAGCCGCGCCAGCGAGAGCGTTTGGGTCTGCCGCCGCTGCCCCGCCGCCCGCTGCTGGAAGACGCCAGTCAGTATGGCAATAACCCCACCCGCAGAGACAGCGGCTTTATCCAGTTCTCCAGCACCGTATCCACCCATCGATCCCAGAGCGTTATCACTTCGGGCAATCTTAAGGGCAGTTGGGTGGAGGGGGAGCGGCGCTATTTCCGCTATGTGATGGACGGCCCGATGCGTAATCTCTATGCCTTTGTTTCGGCGGAGTTTGAGGTGCTGCGGGATCGATGGAATGAGGTTGCCATCGAAATTTATTACCACCGTGGCCATGAATACAATTTGCCGCGAATGCTGGACGGGATCAAAGACAGCCTGTCGTATTTCACCCGGGCCTTCAGCCCCTATCAATATCAACACCTGCGGCTGGTGGAGTTTCCAGGCTACCGCAGCTTTGCCCAGTCGCTGCCCAACATGATTGCCTATTCCGAGGATATCGGCTTTCTTGATCAGATTGGGGCGCAGGATCTGGATATGCCTTACTACATCACCGCCCACGAGGTGGCGCACCAATGGTGGGGGCATCAGCTGACCGCTGCCAATACCCAGGGAGACGGTTTTCTGCATGAGTCTCTGGCCCAATACTCTGCGCTGAAGGTGATGGAGGCCCGCTATGGCAGTGCCACCATCCGGCGCTTTTTAGGCTATGAGCTGGATCGCTATCTGTCAGAGCGTGCCAGCGACCCGGTGGGCGAACTGCCCTTATACCGGGTGGAGAAACAGCCTTACATTCACTATCGCAAGGGCGCGATGGTGATGTACGCCTTGGCAGATTATCTGGGTGACAATGTAGTCAATCGGGCTCTGGCCCAGCTGTTGGAGCTGCGGGCCTTTAGCGATGCGCCCTACGCGCTGTCATCGGATTTTGTCGCCATCCTGAAGAATCACGCAGGACCCCAGCACCACGGACTGATTGAAGACCTGCTGGAAAAAATCACTCTGTACGACCTGAAACTGCTCAATGCCCAGGCGATTGAACTGCCTGATCAGCGTTACCTGGTCAGGCTCAAGGTTGAGACGGCCAAATACTACGCTGATGGCCAGGGTGAACAATCCCCGGTGCCCTTTGATCTGGCTGTGGACATAGGGCTGTTTGCCAAAGATCCACGGGACCCCTCCTACCAGGACAGTGACCGGATTAGCTTGCAGCGCCAATCCCTGTCTGGCTCGGGATCAACCCTAGAGCTGATCGTTGACCGACGGCCAGAATTTGCCGGCATTGATCCCTATCACAAATGGATCGACCGCAATGCCCAGGACAACGTGATAGGGGTGGTAAGCAGCACAGCGCCATAAGAGTAGGGCAGGGGCTGAAAAAGTCGTCTAACGAGGCTAATCGTCGGATTTTTTTCTTGCCTTTTTGCCCCGGGAAACTTCCGTGGCCAGAGCTTCCAGTCGGGGTGTCCAGAGCTGGCTAAACTGATTCAGCCAGCGATGAATCTCATCAAAGCCTGTGGTTTGAATGGAGTAGCAGCGCCGGGTTCCCTGGTGGCGAGCTGTGGCAAATCCATGGTCGCGCAAAATTCGAAGATGTTGAGACACAGCGGATTGAGAGATGCCAAAACGGTCCTTGATAACGGCAACAATCTCGCCGGAGGTGTGTTCATTGCTGCTGATCAGTTCAAGGATTTTTCTTCGCACCGGGTCTGCCAGAACGTCAAAAGCCTGCATTACTGGGCGCCGGTATAGAAATTGGTGGTCGCAATGACCTGGGATTGAGCGATAGCCTCTTGTTCACCGGATAAGATTTGGGCCTGTCCCCAGGCCTTGGCGCTGGCAGCAATAAACTTATGTCCCTCGGCGCTGGCGGCCCAAGCCTCATTAGCCTGACTGCCGGCGTCGTCCCCGTCGCGATTCACATGTTTGTTAAGGCCTTGTAGAGTCAGGTCCCAACCAACGCCGGTGGCGCCGGCACCAAAACGCGCCCAGTGGGCCTCGCTGTCCGGGTCCGTGGGCATCTCATGTTCCAGGGTCAATAGCGTGCTTTCATCCTGGCTTTCCAAGGTCACCGATAGCCAGCTGATATTGTCACCATATTCCCAGGTTAGCTTCAGTTGCTCAGGAGGGTTGCATTGCTCTATGACGCCGCCGGCATGGCCTTGCAGCTGGTAATGTCCGCCCAATTTCAGGTCCCCTGAAACTGGCAATAACCAGCGCTCAAGCCGCTGGCTGTCGGTGATCGCCTGCCACAGGTCAACTGGGTCGGTGCGGTATATTCTTTTTACCTGCACGATACGCGTTGCTGCACCGTTTTTCATGCCGCCGGCTACCTGACGGAACTCGGCGCCAAACACATCGAATAGGGTCATTACCAGGGTCCTAATGATTGAGTGTTCTAAATATTAGCACAAACTAATATTAGATTTTACGATGCCAAGCCGAGATTTCTTGGGCGGGCTAGCTAAGAGACTTATTCCAAGGGGGTTTTGCCGCCGCTGTCACCATCGGTTGAGGCTACCGCAGTATTAAGAAAGCCGGGCTATTCAATGCCGGCGATAGCTCCACATGACGGATGAGTGCGGTATTCGCCGCCCACAATTATCGTCGGCCCTCACTCCTGGCCATAGCCAGCGCCCGCTCAGCGCCTAAAGTTTGCCCACCAGGCGTCGATGTTTGAGCATGTCATCCTACGTGTTCGTTTGCCATGAAATACCTAAAAAAACCTTCGTTACCGATGCTGATAGCTACCATGGCGCTTTGTCTACTGGGCTGTCCCGCCATCGGTCAGGAATCGGACGTCTCTCTTGATTACCTGCTGACCCTATCCCTGGAACAGTTGGGTGACTACCCGGTCACCGCGCCGACCAAATCCGCTGTGGCGATCAGCCAGACCCCGGGGGCGGTGTCCGTCATTACCTACGATCAGATTCGCCGTTCCGGTGCACAGACTATTCCAGACCTGCTGCGCAGCGTGCCGGGAGTTAACGTGCGCTGGAACCCGATGGTGCAGACCATCGATATCCGCAGCTTTGGCTCCAATCCCTTCACCAATCGGGTATTGCTCTTGATCGATGGAGTGCCTTACAACTCCTGGAATAAGGGAGGCTTTCCTCAGCATCCGGGTTTTGATTTTTTCAATTTGCAAAACGTGAAGCATCTGGAAATTATCCGTGGCCCGGGTTCGGCCCTATACGGCGAAAATGCTCTCAATGGGGTGATCAATATTGTCACCCTTTCTGCCCGTGAGGCGCTCAATACCCGGGCCAGGGTTGCGGTGGGAGCTCGGGACACGGAGTCCCTCTCAGTGACCCACGGAGCGGTTCTGGGTGAAAAAGCATCGCTGTTGCTATCGGCCCGAAGGCAGCAAGGCCGCCTGCCGCTGGATGTTTGGCGAAATACCGGGGGTGCAGAATCCACTGACCTCTTCATAAAGGCCCAGCTGGGGAATTTCCAGGCCTCCTGGTATCGTCTGGACGATGAATTTGCCGGCTACGTCAATGAGCTGGACAACGGCGGGGTCTTTCGCAGTGCTAACAGCATTGAACAGACCGTAGATATTGCGGCCCTCAACTACAAACACCAAAGCGCTGACGGGCGTTGGTCAGCCAGCGGCAACCTTTCTTATGCCAAGCGTGATGGCAGTCATTGTGCTGCCTGCCACAGTCCTTCCAACAACCAGAATTTTCGGCGACCAACGGACCACGGCAATCAGCTGTTTGCTAATGGCCAGGTGAATGTTCAGCTCAATGACTACAACGAAGTCATGTTTGGTGCTGAATTCCGAGAGCTTGATTCTGGTGACCATGATGAGGAGTTGCTGGGTTCAGACCTGGTCGCTGATCAGCATGGGGGGCATGGGGGGCATGGCGACGCTTCAGTCTTAAACTACAAAAAGCATGCCTTTTTTGTGCAGAACGCTCTGAGTCTGGACGGATCGCGGTTTAAGCTGATTGCTGGTTTGCGCTACGACGGGGCAACGTCTCCCGATCTGTTTGACAGCGAGCTGTTTCCCCGGCTGAGCATGGTTTACCAACCCCTGGAAAATCTTACCCTGCGGGCCGGCTGGAGTGAGTCTGCCCGCTACCCATCGTTCAGTGAGCTTTACCAGGCCTCGCCGTTTCTCAACCTTGAGATTGGCAGTCAAGTGATTGAGTTGGCGCGGTTCGAGGCCAACCCCGAACTGCGTCCCGAATACGTGCAGGCGATGGAATTTGGCGTTGAATACTGGCCCAGCCCAACGCTTCAGCTGCGCGCAGATCTGTATCAAAACCAGATCGATGATCACATACAAATAGCCTATCCCAGGTTCCGTTGGGAAAACCATCCCGCCCAGGCCGTTGTCAACGGAGGGGAACTTGAGCTGCGCCACACCCGTGGAGAATTTTGGGAGTTCTACGGCAACTGGAGTTATCAGAACAACCGCCAGCGCGGGGCCGGTGTCAACTCAGTTGGCGATGGTATCGATTTTTCTTATTCGCCGGGTCGCAAGATGAACCTTGGCGCCGTCTATCGACCGAACCCGCATCTGACAACCTTCGTAGATCTGCGCTGGAAAGATGAATACACAGCGCCGGATTTTTGGTACCCCATCGCGTTCCCGGACAATCCAATACCCGAACCGTTGCCCAGCTACGGCCTTTTGGACGTGAAAATCAAATGGCAACCGCCGCTGCTGACCCGGGACGGCCAACGTCCCATTGAGGTCTCCATCGCAGCCAGGAATTTGTTGGACAAAACGCCTTTTGAAACCCTTTCAGGTTTTGGCGGCCGGTTGAATGGTCGGGAACTCCACTTGACCTTCGAATACCGGTTTGGACTTTGATGTCGGCCTGAAAGTACATCCATCGTGACTCCATTCGTTGCAGTGATCAACTTAGCTCTCTTGCTGCTGGCCGCATCTATTCATCTGCCCGCCAGCGCGGCCGAGGCTGACACTTCGGCCTTGGTCACCAAGGTTAGATTGGCCTATGTGTTCAACATGGCGAGGTTTGTTGACTGGGAAGATCAGCCAGAGGTCACCGTACTTTGTCTGGACGCCGGAAACCGCACCGCCGATCTGGCACGTTCTCTGGACGGAAGGCAGCTGTCCAGCACCCGGGTGCTGAAGATCGCCATGGTGCCATCAGGGCTACCTTGTCACATTTATTATTCGGACAAATTATCAGCCAGTGGCGTCGCCGATGCGGACGGTGAACGAATTACGCCGGCCACTCTGACCATCAGCGGCAGCAATGATGCATTGTCCCGTGGCTTCATGGTCAGGGTGTTCGAACAAAACGGCAAGATGGGGTTTTCCGTCAATGACGCGATGTTGCGGGGCAAGCCGTTCCAGATGAGTTCGAAACTGCTTCGCCTTGCCCGAGCCAAGGGTAGCTGAGGGTGTTTTCCAACTATTCTCTAGGTCGGAAGCTGCTGCTCGTAAACCTGTTCACAGGCCTGCTGATTTTGGTATTTGCAGGAACACTTCTGGTGCTGCGGGATCAGTCCCAGAGGCAGAAACTGTTTGAGCAGCGGATTGAACAACAGGGGGCTCTGATCGCTGCTAACGCCACCGCGGCAGTGGTTTTTGAAGACTGGTCCGGTGTCGAGGAAATCCTGGCCTCCCTCAAAACCGATCCCGCCGTGATAGGTGCTGAGGTGTTTGATCAGCAGGGGGTCAGTCAGACCAAACTGGAAATTGCCACCGATAGTCTGGGCTTAGCCTATGGCGCTGCGGTGCCGGTGATGGACGACGGAAATATCATCGGAGAGGTTAGGGTGTATGCCACCAATCGGGAGGTGAGGGCCGCCTGGGGAGCAACCTTGCGGTCGGTGACCTTGGCTACCTTAATCGCCCTGGCGATCGGCTTTGTGTTTTCTGCTCGCATCCAGGCGGCGGTGATTAAGCCGATTCGTCGGCTTTCCAGGCTGGTAAGGGAAATCCAGGAAAACAAGAGTTATCACCTTCGCGCCGAGATCACCTATCGTGACGAGATTGGCCAGCTGATGATGGACGTCAACGAGATGCTGGCTGCCATTGAGGGTAGGGATCAGTATCTTGAGCAGCAGGTGAGTGAACGAACCCGTCAGCTGGAGGAAAAAAACGTTGAACTCAGTAAAGAAGTGCGTACCCGGGAACTGGCCCATCTCGAGCTGCGCACCAGCCAGGAGAAATTTCTGCGGGCCTTTGAGGATGCGCCCATCGGCATGGCATTGGTGTCAAGTTCTGGATACTTGCATCAGGTAAACGGGCAGTTTGCCGAACTGCTGAAACTGGACCCTGAGGCGGAAAACTGGTTGAAAGACGTCATCGTTGATAGCGACATGGAAAACGTCTTGGGGTTGTGCTCAAAGTTAGTTGAAGGTGTGGAGGATGCTTTTGATGTGGAGGTCACCTGTCGAGCAGGCGATGGGAGTTCACTGATCTGTGTCTTGAGTTTCTCCGCCCTGCGGGCTGAAGGCGTGGGCTTTTTGCATTTCGTGCTTCAGGTTCAAGATGTAACTGAGGCCCGATCATTGTCCAGCGAGCTGACCTATCAGGCAAATCACGACACGCTGACGGGTCTTGCTAACCGGCGCGCCTTTGACCAGGCCTTGGAAAAACTCAAAAATCTGCCCGATGTTCTGCAGTCCTGTTCGTTGTGTTTGATTGACCTGGATCAGTTCAAAGTCATCAACGATACCTGCGGTCATGGGGCCGGAGACATGCTGTTGCGGCAGGTGGCGGATCTTCTTTCATCGAGGACCCGCTCCGGCGATCTGTTGGTTCGACTGGGCGGCGATGAATTTGCGGTGCTGCTTTATAACTGCGATCAAGACGGGGCCCGCAGAGTTGCTGAGGCGATTCGAGCTGAGGTTGAGCAGTTTGTCTTCCCCTGGGAGGACCGATCATTCAGGATCGGCGCAAGTATTGGGGTTGTTACCGCAAAAAGGGGAGCCTGCGACCCCATCGCCCTGATGCAGCAGGCCGACGCTGCCTGTTTCACTGCCAAAGAACTGGGTCGAAACCGGGTTCACTGTGTGTTTAGTGATGACGAGGAAATCCGCCATACCCAGGGTGAAATGCACTGGGTGGGGCGGCTTCATGAGGCTATGGACAGCAACGCGTTTATCTTATTTGTGCAGGACGTGGTGCCACTGAAAAACCCTGACCAACCACCCAGGTATGAGATCTTACTTCGCCTGCGAGACTTTCGTAGCGACAAAATCATTCCCCCCGGGGCTTTTCTGCCGGCGGCGGAACGTTACGGACTGAGCACAAAGGTTGATCAGTGGGTTGTGCGGCATCTTATTAGCACCCTTCACAGCTACTGTGAGGTGCTGAAGGAAGATGCCTGTTACTGGGTAAACCTATCGGGTCGCAGCATTGGTGATCGAGCCTTCCTGTCGTTCTTAGAGCAAGAAATCGCTCGCGCCAATCTGCCTAAGGGCATGCTGAATTTTGAAATCACCGAAACAGAGATGATTCAAAACATTGCGGACGCCTCGGACGTGATGAACCGCTTGAAAACCTTCGGCTGCCAGTTTGCGCTGGATGATTTTGGTAGCGGCCTTTCCTCTTTTGGCTATCTGAAGAGCCTGCCTGTGGATTTCATTAAAATCGACGGGATGTTTGTCCGTGATATTGTGGACGATTCGGTGGACCGAGTTTTTGTTAAGTCGATTATTGATATCGCTCGGGTAATGGGCATTCAAAGCATCGCAGAGTTTGTTGAGACCGACGAAGTTTTACGCGTGGTTAGTGAGCTTGGAGCGGACTTTGGCCAAGGCTTTGCCCTGGGCCGGCCGCGGCCTTTGCTGCCGTCAAGCTTGCTGGTCAAATCAAAAGACGCCAGTACTGGCGCGCTGCAGACCGGCTAAAGGATCATTCTGATTCGGTTTCTGGCGGGACGCGTTTTCCCTCAGGAATTGAGCTCAACGGCGTTTGCGCCAAGCACGCCAACAGCCGCCGTTTTCACCACCCAAGGCCGGATCGACCCAAGTTTGTCGTGATACCCTTTGGGCTCGTGCGCCAGGGGATACAGACGCAGTGAATAAGCTAACCGGGGTGTCACTTGGGTTAATTGTGGCGTTGATTGCAGCGGCATTAACCGTAGTAGCGCTGGACTGGCGATTATGGCAGCGCTATCTCACTCAGCCTGACGATGTCGCAGATCCCGCTAATGCTCTGTGGTTTTCTCCCAGGGCAACATTGGCTGAAGGCAGCGGAGCCTCTATCAGGGTGGCTGATGCGGGCGAACGAAGCTTGGCGGAGTCTGCCCTGGCAGCAGGCTGGGAATACGCTGAGGCTATGGGCACTGATGCGTTGATTGTTGCCCACAACGGCGTCATTCAATTTGAGCATTACGGCCCGGGGGTTGATCAGGCCACGCTGTTTCAGTCTCTTTCGTTACACAAAGGACTCACGGCTTTAGCCCTGGGTGCAGCCATTCATAGCGGGGACATTTCGTCTGCCGACATTCCCGCCGCCACCTACCTTACCGAGTGGGCCGGCTCCCCTGAGGGCAGTCGCGCAACCCTGGCAGATCTCGCCTATATGCAGTCGGGCTTGCAGCAGCCAGAGTATGCCAATCATCCATTTTCCCGGGGTCTGCAGCTATTTCTCAGTGGCAATGTGAGCAGCAAAGCACTGACCACGCCGTTTGTGGCCAGTCCAGGTGAATTTTTTATTTGGTCAAACGCCAGCACTCAGTCGCTGTCCATCGCCATCGAACGGGCGGTGGGTCGCAGATGGGATGAGTTCGTCCGAGATGCCCTGTGGGCACCGCTGGGTAATGGCGAGGCCTATGTTCAACTGGACCGGCCCGGCGGCACAGCCCTCAGTTCATGCTGTTTGGTCAGCAACGCTCGCAATTGGCTTCGGGTTGGCCAACTTCTGTTAGACAACGGGGTGGCAAACGGGCAGCGCTTGTTACCCGAGGGTTGGGTGGAAACCATCACCACCGGTAGTAAGACTAACCCCAACTACGGCATGCAGCTGTGGTTGAACGAACCCTACGCCAAGACGACGCTGCGAGATGGGCTGTCGGGGTTGGAAGTTCCCCGGGGAGAGGGCCTGCTGGCAACCGACGCATTTCATATAAAGGGACGTTTCGCCCAGCGCATCCACGTGGTGCCATCGGCGGGCCTGGTGGTTGTTCGTCTGGGCGACGATCGGCGGGATTGGGACGATGCCAAGTTGATGAACGGACTGATCCGCTCTGCCCAATCCTACCAAGCGGCAACGCCTCCGCCACCTATGCCTGCGCCACAACGATCTTTTGATGATGAGGTGAAGGCGGCAGTCCCAGATTACTCTGACTCCAACTACTGGGCTCAATACGCTTCGGGCAGCGTCGCCGGAACCAACGGGTTTTATGTGTATCCCACCACCTATCGTGGACCCGGCTGGAACGCCTCAGCCTTGGACCGAAACACTCAGCTGGCAGTGGACGCGGTAATTGCGGGTCAGGCCAGCGTACTGGATGAGTGTTGCAAGTTCTACGCCCCCTACTACCGGCAGGCTTCATCGGCGGCAGTGTTTGATCGTACGGGAAGTGGCCCAAAGGCCTACGGGCTGGCCTTTGAGGATGTGAAAGCAGCCTTTCAGGAGTTTCTCAAGGTCACCGACTTAGAGCCCTTTGTGTTGATGGGGCACAGCCAGGGTGCTTTTCATGTTCAGCGCCTGATCAGCGAAGTAGTGATACCCCAGGGGATAAGCGATCGGCTGGTGGTTGCCTATATTGCTGGAATCTCATTGCCAACAGACCTGATCAAGCAGGAATGGGAGCCCCTAACCGTTTGCACCGAAGCTGAGCAGCACGGCTGCGTGGTGAATTGGGCTACCTTCGGCCCCGGTGCCAGTGCGTCGATCTATCAAGGCCGGATTTCCCAACGATTTCCTCAGTACGCTGACCCTGACGGGAGTATTGATATTGCGTGTTCGAACCCACTGAGTGGGTCCGGTGAGCCTGCTGATGCGCTGGCAAACCTGGGGGCCCGGCCGGTTCCTGTGGCCGGTGGGTATCTTTCCCCACCGATCCCTAAGCTGGTTTGGGCCAGCTGTGACGGTGGCATGCTACGCCTGACTAATACGCCGGGGGAGCCATTTGAAGCATTGGTGTTTACCGGAGAAAACTACCATTTCTATGATGTTGCCCTGTTCCACCAAAACCTGCGGGTGGACGCCAGTCGGCGAGTGAAGGCTTTTGAATCTCGCCCATGATTTGTAGTCTGCACTCGGGTATGAAAATGAATCTGGCCAGTCAGGTGCTCGCTTTTGCCACCATTAATTGATGACTCGACGATATGAGCGCTGAGAAAATACTGGACGACCTTCCCATGACCAGGCTGCAAATTGCGGCGGTGGTGGTTTGTATCATGCTCAACGCGCTGGATGGCTTCGACGTTCTGGCGATCAGCTTTTCTGCTCCCGGTATTGTCGCCCAGTGGGGAATTTCCCGGGCCGAACTTGGCGTTGTGCTGGCGATGGAGCTCATTGGCATGGCCTTTGGCTCCATGATCCTTGGACCTGTAGCAGACCGCAACGGTCGTCGGCCCATCATCCTGTGGTGTCTGGTACTGATGACCAGCGGCATGTTTTTGGCCGCGTTGGTCGATTCAGTAAACCAACTCCTGTTACTGCGCTTTGCTACGGGTGTGGGCATCGGCGGGATGCTGGCCACCATCAATGCCATGGTGGCGGAATACTCCAACCGGCGGCGGCGAAATTTTGCTGTGGCCATGATGGCAACGGGCTATCCCATAGGGGTTATTGTTGGGGGTTCAATCGCGTCGGTTTTATTGGCGCATTACGACTGGAGAGCCGTTTTTGTGCTGGGCGGCTGCATGACGGCGCTGATGATTCCGGTAGTCTGGTACGTGATGCCTGAATCGATCTCTTATCTTGTGCATAGGCGGGGGCCTGGCGCCCTGCAGAATATCAACCGTATTTTGCAGCGTATGGGGCACCAGGCCATTGATAAGCTGCCAGAGGTTGAGGCGGATTCCAACACCGCTGGCTGGAAGGAACTTTTCTCGCCCCAGCTGGCTAAAACAACTGCCCTGCTGACCGGCAGCTACCTGCTACACATCATGACTTTCTACTACCTGCTGAAGTGGATTCCGAAGATTGTGGTTGATATGGGTCTCAGCCCGGCGCTGGCGGGTGGGGTGCTGGTTTGGGCCAACGTCGGAGGCGCTTTGGGCGCTACCTTGCTGGGTTTTCTCACTCACTATTTGCGGGTGCGCATTCTTGTTATGGCGGCCTTGGCGGGCTCATTTGTGATGGTCAATGTGTTTGGCCAGGAGCAAACCAGCCTGACGGGCCTGGCCGTTGTTGCCGCTGCAGCCGGTTTCTTCACCAACGCTGGGGTGGTGGGTTTGTACGCGCTGTTTGCCAAATCCTTTCCCACCCACCTGCGCGCTGGAGGTACGGGGTTTGTGATTGGTGTCGGCAGGGCAGGGGCGGCCTTGGGACCCATCATCGCAGGGTTTTTGTTCCAGCAAGGCTTTAGCCTGCCGGCGGTTTCGTTGGCGATGGCGCCGGGCTCATTGCTCGCGCTGTTTTTACTACTGATGTTGAAAGGCCGAGTCGGGAACGGCCCACCAGCCAAACAGATGTAGTACGGCACACCGATAGAGATATCCCGTCGATTTTGCGCAAAACCGTAGCCCCAGGTTGGCGGGCATTAATCCTGTTTTTGCCAAAATTCCACGGTAATTACCACGCAGGCTAACACGCTGGATTTAGATACTTCCAGGCATCTCTTAACATCGGTGATGGCCCGTGAATCCCACTACGAATATGCCTCTGATAATGACGCTATTGGTACGCGACGAGGCGGATGTTGTCGAGCGCAACATTGAATACCATTTGTCCCGCGGCGTTTCCCATATTTTGGCGACAGATAATTTGTCAGAAGATGGCACCACCGAGATATTGCTGAAGTATCAGCGGCTCGGATTGCTGACCTATTATCGAGAAACCGCCAATACCCATGATCAGGCCAAATGGGTCACGCGGATGGCCTGGGAGGCGTCAAGCAAGTTTCCGTCTTCCATCGTTTTTCATGTTGACGCTGACGAATTCTGGTGGCCTGAGGGCGACACCTTACCTCTGTTGTTAAACGCCGCCTTTGCAGGCTTTCACGGGATCGGGCAGGTAAGCCGGGTGAATTACCTGGGCCCGAATATTGATATGCCCAGTGACACCTTTCTTGACCGCTGCACCTATCGTCAGACAAAAGCTCTCAACGTGCTGGGAAAGCCGCTGCCGGGTAAGGTTTGCCACCGCGCCACACAGAAGGTCTTGATTGACCACGGTAATCACAAGGCATGCTGGGTGGATGGGAAGGCCGAGACCAGACCCATCGATCAGATAGAGGTACTGCATTTCCCCAATCGCTCTGTCGATCAGTTTATTGAAAAAACCGTGCGTGGCGCCCAGGCAGTGAGAAACAACCCGGATTTGCCCATCGGCGTTTGTGGGACCTGGTTACACATGGACCGCGCGATCGGGTCGGGTGAGTTCCCCAGCAAGTTTCAGGACCAGGTCCTGTCTGAATCCCGGGTTAAATTGAAAGTTCAGCGAGGCGAGATAATTCCTTGTGACAAGTTAAGCATCTACTGCGCCAAACTTAGACTGTGGCAACGCTGTGGCACGGCGGTGAGGCAAAAATTGGCTTCCAGAACGGGCAATGGTTAACAGCCCAAGGCTCACACGAAAACAACACGCTGGCACGTATCCTCTCGGGATGCCAAATCGCTTCAGCGTTTATTACGACGGAAAATGCCCCGTTTGTGTGATCCAAGCCGAGAAACTCAAGGCCACTGATCGCCGCTTTGGGCGCTTGACCTTCGTCGACTGCGCGGCAGATAACTTCAGCGATGAGTCCGCCAAAGCGGACGGTAAGACGCAGTCGGCTCTGCTTCGAGCGATTCATGTTCGTCGGAGCGATGGAGCGTGGTTTCGAGGAGCCGAGGCCATAGCCCAGATCTGCCTGGCCCAGGAACGCAAGCGTACCGCCCGCCTGTGGCGCTCGCCGGCTGCAGTTTTAGTCTATCGCTGCCTGGTCTTCCTGCGGCCTGGGCTGTCCCGTCTTGGTGCCTCCAGGCTCGCCCGTCAAATGGTTCGTAGACAGGCCCGGCGTATTAACTCAGGCCGGTAGCAGGCATTCGATGGCTCCAATTATTCCCCCACAGTTCACCGGACTACGCTAATATTCAGCTCTGTGGTCAAGGAAGACCGACACTAAAACTGTCTCCTACGCAGTGAATGTAGAGGCGCCAACAGGTTTTGGCTCCCCGATGATGCGAACAATAGGAGAAGTCATGAACCAGAGATTCTTTCGGTTAATTGCGGTGACAGCTTTGACATGGGCTTTTCTGCCCGCCGCTGTCCAGTCTCAGACAAGCTGGCTGACCAGCCAGGCGGCTTTTGAAGCAGCTGCAGGGCCTACCGAGGTGTTAGTCACCACCGCTGAACAAGTGGCCCTGGCTGAAGAGCTGTCGGAGCCACTGACCCGCAATACCGGCGTTGGATCAATTTTGACCTTCACTCGATCGTCAACCCGCCTTGGTCGTAGCTTTCGTCTGCAGGCCTTGGAAGGCGGCGGTATGACCTTCGATGACGACGAAAATGCCGGAAATCTCCCCAATTTCGACAACGCCCTGTCCATCGGCGATCTGAATAATTTTGAGGATGACGACTGGGAGCTGACCGTCATTGATGGGCCGCCCATGCGGGCCTTTGGCGTGGTGTTTCGGGACAACAGCTTTGAGGCTGGCGAGAGTTTTTCTATCCTGGACGCTGCTGGTGAGGTGCTGGACACTTTCGACGTCAGCGCTATTTCTGGTGTGACCGAAAACTTTGTCGGCGCCGTCAGCGATCAGGATTTCTTTGGCGTTCGCTTCGATGAGGGGCCGGGCGGTGATGATATGGCGCTGGCCGACTTCCGTTTTGAGGTGCCGCCTGCCAGTTTCACCGCAGTGCGCCAAAGCGCCCTGTCCTCCCTTAGGCCGATGCTGGTAGGGCTCAATGATGGCCGTGTTCTGCGCAGCGGGGGAGTGAACGGCTCAGCGGCGGTAGTTTTGTCGCCCAGTTCCCCGGGGTTTGCTTTGAACGTGCCCCTGGAAGACTCGCGCCGGTCTCAGTCGATGGTGGCGCTGCTGCGCAGCGGCCGGGTGTTGCTAATGGGAGGAAACACCCCGGGAGTTTTTGGTGAGTCCAGGGTAACAACCGATCTGTTTAACCCCAATAGCGGCGAGTGGCGCGAGGGCCCGGACATGATCAATCAGCGCTCGAGTTTCGCGACGGTTCGGATCAACGACGGACGAATTTTGGTCATGGGCGGGTTTGATGGAACAGGCACCACCGCTGAGACGGAAATCTATGACCCGGTGAGCAGGGTTTGGCAGGCGGCCAGCGCCATGGCCCAGGACAGAGGCGGTTTTGCCACCGCTAAGCTGGCCGATGGCCGAATTCTGGTGACGGGAGGATTCACCGGCAGAGGCAACGATACAACCGCCAGCTGCGAGATTTTCGATCCAGCAACGGGAAACTGGTCGCCTACCGGCGCCATGAGTCAGTCCCGCTCGCGCCATGTGCTGTCGACCCTTCGCGATGGACGGGTGTTAGTGGTGGGCGGCGCCAGCATTAACAGCCCTTCAGCCGAGATCTATGACCCGGCGAGCGGGCAGTGGACCGATTCAGCCGGCGCCAGCAACACTGGCCCCACTGGCGCGCTGCGTATGCCCGATGGCCGGGTCTTGGTGGGTGGGGAGTTTCTCGGCAGTTTCGCCTCACCGATGCAGATCTACGAACCCATCGCCGATAGCTGGGTTCCAGCACCTACATTAGTGGATCTGGAGCGCTTAGATGCCTCCAACCTGCGTTTTATTCAGCTCACCGACGGCCGGGCGATGACCGTCGGCTTTGATGGGACAACCTGGGTGCTGGACACTATGAGCGCCGATGTGGTGCCGGCGGCGGACGGCCCCCAGGCAAGTCTCTCAACCCATACCCTGATGGCTGATGGTCGAGTACTGGTGGCCGGCGGCATCGACGGCGCCGGTAATTCCAGTGCTGCCAGCCAGCTGTATGACCTGCAAACAGGCCAGTGGAGCGGGGAAATCACCCTCAGCGAGCCCCGTCGGGATCATGCGGCGGTGTTGTTAAACGACGGCAGCGTCATGGTATCCGGTGGCTTTTCCTCCGCGGCAACGGCGGTGGTGGAGGTTTTTGACCCTAGCGGCGCCGGTCAGTGGTCGTTTACTGGCCCCTTACGCCAAGCTCGCAACGCCCACACTGCTAACCTGCTGGGTGATGGCAGCGTGGTGGTGATTGGCGGCTTTATTAGTGGCGGGGCCACCAGCAGCGTTGAGCGCTGGGACCCGATTAGCGGTATCTGGACCGAAACCCCCGGATGTCTTTCGCAGCCCCTATCCCGGCATACCACAACTACCCTGGGTGATGGCCGTCTGCTGATCGTAGGTGGCTTGGTCAACAGCGCCTCCAGCACAGTGGTACAGATTTACGACCCGGTTTCAAATAGCTGCAGCATGGCGGATTCTTTGGCTGAGGATCGCTTCCTGCATACCGCAACCCTGTTGGAAGACGGCCAGGTGCTGGTCACCGGTGGTCGCAGCGCTGCAGGGGCAAAGTTCAGCACCGAAATTTACAACCCCATCACCAATCAGTGGCAGCTGGGTCCGCCCCTGGGCACCCCCCGACGCGATCATCGGGCGTCGTTGTTGGCCAACGGCATGGTACTTATAAGCGGTGGGCAGGATCAGCAGACCCAGGCTCTTTCCAGCGTCGAGGTATTTGATCCGGTTACTCAGCGCTGGTTTGGCATCAAGGCCCTGAATCAGGCTCGCATCAACCACGGCGCAACGGTGATGCTTGATGGCCGAGTCCTGGTTAGCGGGGGAACGAATTCAGACGCTGTCGCCCTGGCATCCGCTGAGATCCTATCCTTCGGATTTTCCATCGATCCAGCCACCAGGCCGGTGATTGACAGCGTTAGTATCAATCCAGCAGCTGACGACGGGATAACCATAACCGGTAGCGGCTTCAGCACCCGGTCAGAATCCGCCGCGTCGATGCAGGTGGGGGACGACTACCCTACGGTCATCGTCCGGCGGCTGGACAATGGCGCCCGAGTCCTGCTGTCGGTAAACCCGCTGAAGGGTTGGTCTCCCACTCACTTTAGCGCCCGGCCCGCTGAGCTGGTGGGTGGCCCTTCGCTGGTTACCGTGGTGGTAGGAGGTATCCCCAGTGAACCGGTCTACCTCACCATAGGGCCTGGGCTGCGACTATTTCGCGATGGTTTTGAGGATTGATGGGGACAAAGTTCAGGCCCCATTAATGTCAGGCTGATGACGTGTCTATCAGGGCTGACAGAACTCGATGTCAAGCCCGATAACGGGCTTACCAATACAACGGTTTACCGTCAGATTTCCAATGGTATGCTGATTTGAGATCTCAGCCAGCGAAACTTGGTCAAGGTCTTGTGAAGCACCAATGCTATGCTCCCGCCGCACTAAAGTCCTATCCACCCGCTACCCGCTCCAATCAGGTAAACAACCCATGAAGAAAAACCCGTTAGTAATGTTCAGCAGCAGCACGGCTATCGCTGTATCGGCCTGTCTTATGGCGCCGGTGGCAGCTGAGGCCCAGGAAGCTGCCAATAACGATATTCTCGACGTGATTTATGTCACGGCGCGAAAACGCCAGGAGACACAGATCGAAGTGCCGCTTTCGGTGAAGGCCTTTTCTCAAAATGACCTGGATAACCGGGGCATTCTGGCCGCAGCTGAGCTGTCAGACTTTGTGCCGGGTTTTAAGTTTGAGCCTGTTGGAACCGGCGGCCAAAGCGGTCGCGCCAGCCCAGCCGTTCGCTTTCGCGGCGTCGGCGTCCAGATCGGTCTTTCTGGAGCGAGCTCAGCGGGCGCGCTGCTGTGGGACGGCGCCTATGTAGCTGACGGAATTGGTGTGGTGCCCCTGATTGATCTGGCGCAAACGGAAATTATCAAAGGGCCGCAAACCGCGTTCTTTGGCCGCAACACCTTTGCTGGTGCGGTTAACTTTATTCCTTCCGATCCCACTGAGGAGCTGGAAGTGCGGCTAAGAACCGGTGTGTCTGCCACCGACGTTCAGACCGGCTACAACGTCAACGCGATTGTGAGTGGCCCACTGACCGATCGTCTGGGTGGCCGCATTGTGTTGTCCTCTGAAAAGCGGGCAGGCATTGAGGAGTTTGGCGATGGCAGCGTGATGGGGGAGGAAAACACCCAGGCGGTGCTCGGGTCGCTGAGGTTTGATTATTCTGACAACACGGTGTTTAAGTTCTCGGGCTATTTCGTTGATTCCGACGACACCTCGGGCCTGTCATCCTTTGATGCACCCGTGGCTCCAGGGGATTGCAACAGGGTTTACAGCGGTAATCTGCGTGACGTGGTCACCGGCGAGGCACGAGGCTCGTTCTCTACGGATTTGTCGATGAATTCAGGCAATCTGTTTTGCGGCAATATTCCAGATTGGGATTCTAGCGCTATTCAGCAACGAAACCCGCTCATTGGCGGCGTCCCGCCTGCCTCTGCTAATGAAGCTGGGTATGACTACAACCAATCCGTTCCTGCGGAGTTCGGCGGCGGATTTATCGATGCGCCTGACGGGGTAGGCAACACCTATGAGACTTGGCGCGCTCATTTGTCGGGTGAAAGTGAGCTGGATAATGGCTTGACCTTGGCTGGCTTTGTGTCATTTGGCGCCAACAAGAACTGGGGGATTTTCGACAATCTCTACGGTACATCTACTGCAACCCTGGACATTGATTATCGTGGTTTTGTGCGCGAGTCTGATGATCAGGCCGCTGAGTTCAGAGTGACATCAACAGGTGATGGTCGTCTTCGTTACATGGCCGGCGTTAGCTACTATCAACAAGACTCCATCAACTTCAACCGCGAGCGCGGCGCTCCCGGCAGCGTACAGGTTCTGGAATCGGAGGTGTTCGGTATCTTTGGCTCCTTTGACTACGACATCACTGAAGAGCTGATTTTGTCTGCTGAAGGTCGTTACCAAAGCGACAGGCTGGACTTGAACTTCGCCGGCTTCTCAGGCAGCGCCGACACCGCCGGCTTCGACCCCCAGTCCCAAAAGTATGAAGAGTTCATGCCGCGGGTCATCTTGAGCTACCAGCCAACCGATATGGATCTGAATGTCTATGGTAGTTTTTCCCAGAGCTATTTGCAGGGAACAACCACCGGCGCGGTGAACTTTGCGCTACGGGTGCCAGAGTCCGGCCTGACTCCAGAAACCGTGGGCTTCTTTACCCCGACACAGCAACTCAACGCCTTCGAGCTAGGTGTGAAGCAGAAACTGAACGACCAATTCCAGTACTCGGTAGCCCTTTACAATATGGATTGGGAAAATCAGGCCTTCTTCGTTCTGTCCCCAACCTTTGTTTCCGTTGCGTTGCCGGGTGATTCTGAGTACACCGGTGTGGAATTTGAGCTTCGCTACCGGCCGACGGATTGGCTGACTCTTCAAGGTGGTTACAACTACGTTAAGGGTGAGTTTACCGACTACGTTGCAACCGGTTCGGTTGGCTCTGCCGTGCTGGCACCAGACACCATCAACTCAACCACCGCTATTGACGCCTCAGGCAATCAAATCCGCTACATTCCGGCCCACGAAGCTAATCTTTCAGCGGATTTTGCACTGGATAGTCTGCTGGGAATGGAGTCCTTTTTCCGCGCAGACGTGCTCTACACCGGTGCCTTTTTCATCGATAACTTTGAGTACAACGAAGTGGATGCGGCGGTGCGAGTCAACCTGCGTGCGGGCGCGAATATCACGGAGAATCTGCTGCTTGAGGTCTACGGCAATAACATCTTTGATGATCGCAGCTATCAAACCAACGGTGGCACCACCTTCACCTCGTTCTTCGCTCAGAATGACCGACGTACCTTCGGCGCACCGCCGCGGGGAGACGAGTGGGGCATTCGTTTGACTGCTAGGTTCTAAATGCAATAAGCCCCGGGGCCGCTAATGGTCTCGGGGCAGTTTCAACCTTCTAATACGCCTGTGATTGATTTCTACTCCCAGGCGTTTTTTGTGCCCGGACTAATGTCCAGGAGGTGACTGCTGACTGTCGCTGGCGCTTAAGGCGCCGTCATAAAAGCCCGGTTGCAGCCGCTGTACCTCAGCACGCAAGTCTGCCGGATACTGGTTCACGTCCTGATACTTAACGCCAGTGGCATGAAATACGGTAACGCCGGGGCGGTCACCCATTGCCATCCATCGCGGCCAGGGCAGGGTCGATACGGAGTTGAGCTGATTAGGAATGGCCGACAGAGCGTTGTTGCTTAAATCCTGGGTGTTGAAGCTGAAGATGCGCGATTCACCAAAGGGGTAGCCAAACCGGCTGTTGTAAGGGCGATCGCAATAAACCTGCCCCCTCGGCTTGTCCAGCATCCACCTCAGCGACAGTTCGGGACCGTACAGCACGTTGGTGGGCTGTGCACCCATCCATATGCCCCGGTCTGAGTAATGGTAGATGCTTCCCAAAAAGCGATTAGGCTGCACTTCCAGCCGCTGTCCGGTGAAAGGATTGTCGTAATAGCGCAGAATGTTGTTGCTGCTCAAATCCCGAAACACCGACACCGTATCGCTGGTTTTACGGCACAGGCCATCATCGATGAAGTGCCACTGGCTGAGTTGATTGCCTTCAAATCGAAACAGCGGTTTGAGAGTCTGGCCTGGACTTAGCGCGAACACGGTACCCCAATAATGAGTGGGGCAGAGCTTGCCACTGGCATCGCCTATCAGCCTAACGATATTACGCAACTGTTGCCTGGCGGTCTGGCGTGGTGGGGTCGCCGCCAACGAGGCGGCTGAAACCGATGTCAATCCGGCCACCGCCGCCTGTAACAGTCCTCGTCTCGAATGGGGCAACTTATAGCGCCTGTCTGGGGAAGAGGTCACGTGCAATGCGGAAGCCAAAATTGTGTGAGGCGAGGGCTTCGGGGTCGCGGCCGCAAAAGCTATTGGGCCGTTTGGTAAAAAATGTAACCTCAGCGAGGTTGTTGAGCCCTGGATTGGTCTGCATCTGATCTCGCAACTCCCGGTGGCTGAGGGATGACAGTTTGAGAAGTGCTGCACGCCAGAGTCCACCTAGCCCTAGCATGCCATGGATGGGTTAAAATACTATGCGATACAGGCCCACTAGCAAGTCTCACCCGGAAGGCACTTGTTGTTTTGATCATCCATGGCCAAAGCGCCCAGGCGCAAGGTAGACCCAGCATGACAGATAAGACACCCAGCCCTGCAGAGTTTCCTAAGGAGCGGCCAACGCCGATTCTTGACGGCCAATCCGACACCCTGATCAGCGTTGTCACCGCATAAGGAGCGAAGTGCATGCAGTCTTTTTTCTTAGACCGTTTAATGACTCGGCGAAATGCCATTCAACTGGCGGGAATTGCCGGTGCAGGTCTGGCGTTTGGAGCCGTCGCTCCGGCTCGCGCTGGTCAGGGCGTGGTAGAAGCTCGACCGGGTGGTTTGGACTACACAGATCCGAGGGACAACCTATACGCTTTCGGCAAAATTTGGGCGGGCTACGGGGCGCCGGTCATTGGAGCCTTTCACGGATTAATGTATGGCCGGGTTGGCGCAGACCGTATGCGACCGCTGTTTAACTTTGAAGGCATAGGCGTGCTGCAGGCGGAAATCGACGAAAATCGCGATCTCAAAATCAAAAGTCGGGAAGTGGGGCTTTTCACCGACCTGCGGAACAGGGAGGTACTGGAGCACTGGGAAAACCCGTACACCGGAAAAACTGTTGAGGTCTATCATTTCTATAACCCTGGTGGCGGCGGCACCCTGGGGTCAGAGATGCCGGAGTTTGTAGTGCCCGGCAATCCGGATACGCCGACCCTGATGAACGAGGGGTCGATATTCCCGGATAAAAACGGACGCTATCCATTTTTGATGCCCTTTGAGCAGTACGGGGATGATCTGCTCCTGTCCTGGGATTACACCCATTACCATAAAAACCCAGTGACCCCGGAAGGCTGGCCCAGATCTTCCACCGGCCCAATGGTCAGTCCGGCGGAGCATTTTACGTTCAAGGTTTCGCGCAAGGAGCTGGAGGACCGGGACCTGGCCACGGTTCGGATGTATGCAGGTTTTTCCCGCTCCTCCCAGTGGTGGCCATGGATGGGCATGGGCGGCAGCGGGTTTGAGGGTGGGGTGCTCAGCGGTCGCTTCCACAGCCACAACGGCCTCCCCGGTCTTGATGAGGTGCCGCGCAAGGTGCTGAACTATCTTGAGCGTCATGCACCGGAGTATTTGCAGGCCCCAAGCGGCTGGCCAAAGTCTTCCCCGCGTCTGGATACCTGGACTGCCTATTCCCAAGATGTCGCGCCGGAAACCGAAGGCTATGCCTGGCAACCAGCGCCTGACGATATTCGCCCGCCCACTGGAAAAGGGGCCGTCAAATAACTCTGCGGCCCGCTAACTAGTCGATGGGTGGTTTGCCAGATCGTTAGGATCGCCTTGCGCGTTCCAACGCTTTGGCAACCTTTTCATGTAGCACGTGCATAGAGGTGGGTTTCTGCACCGCGGCAGCCAGACCCTGGCCTTCAAACCGGTTTAGGATTTCCTGTTCGGCGAAGCCGCTGCTGAGAATGACCTGGAGGTTTGGCCGGATCTTGCGCAGTTTGGCGAAAGCCTCAGCGCCGTCCAGTTTGGGCATGCTGAGATCAAGCACCACACAATGGAAGCTATCGGGGTTGGCTCGAAATACATCCACCGCCTCTTGTCCGTTGGTAACGGTGGTCACCTGGTAACCACCCCTTTCCAGAATTTTACATAGCGTGCGCCGGACCGCCGGTTCGTCGTCTGCAAGCAAAATGTTGGCGCTATGGCTCTCGAGTGGTTGAAGGCTCGGATTCTCGGTTTGAGTTTCGATGGGAACCCAAGGCAGCAGGATAGTGAAGGTGGTGCCGGCGCCCAGGGCCGTTTCGACGTTGATCGCGCCATGGTGGCCTAATACGATCCCCTTGGCGGCCGCCAAGCCCAGTCCCCGGCCTTCAGCCTTGGTGGAGAAGAAGGGGTCGAACATTCGCGCCAGGGTCTCAGTGGACATGCCGCTGCCGGTGTCTTGGACCTGAAGGCAGACAAACTTGCCTGGGCTAAGCAAGCCTCGAGTATGGAATGCCTCTAAATCCTGCACACCGAAAAAATGACTGCTTGAGGAAAGGGTGATACTTCCGTCGTTGTTGCCAAGGGCTTCCGATGCGTTGGTAATCAGGTTCATGATGACTTGACGCAGTTGGCCACGATCGGCTAGCACCCCCATAGGATTGGACTCATCCAGGGAGTAGCGCAGCGCTGCCTTCTTGGACAAAGTAACCTGCAGCAGCGCCCCAAGTTCACGACTCAGGGCGTTGCAATCGATGGCTTCAACGGAGGCTGCGCCCCGACCGGCATAGGCCAACATCTGCTTGCAAAGGTCCGTGGCGCTGGTGGTGGCCGTCACTATCTCTTCGATAGACTCCCGTTCAGGGGCGTCCGGCGCCATATCAGCGACAGCCAGCTCGGCGTTGCCCAGGATCGCAGCTAGAACGTTGTTGAAATCGTGAGCAATACCTCCGGCGAGTACCCCCAGGGCCTCCATCTTTGCCGCCTGGCGCAGGCGGTCCTCCAGCCGATCCCGTTCGACGGCAAGCCCAACCATTCGCGCGGCGATCTCAAGCCCTGCCATCTGATCCGGCGTGGGCCAAGCGGGTTGTTTGTCGTATAGGGCCATGGCGCCAAGGACGTCGCCGTTGGTTGAGGTAATCGGATGGGACCAGCAGGCGGCCACGCCCGCAATGGTGGCCGCATCTCGGAGGTTCCGCCACAGCGGGTCCTTGGCGATGTCCTGAACAATGACCGGCACGTTCCAATACGTGGCCGTGCCGCAGGAGCCCACCGCAGGCCCGATTTGCAGGCCTTCTACGGCAGCATTATATTCCGCCGGAAGATTTGGCCCGGCGCCAACGCTGACCGTGGAGGTCTCGGGGTCAACCAGCAGGATCGAGCATCTTAGCCCTGGATTTTTCCCCTCGACAATGCGCGCCATCGCGTCAAGAGTCTCGTACAGTGTCCCGCGGGCGGGCGGCCCAGCTGGCGGAGCAGGGTAGAAAGGTTCCCTGGCTCTCAGCAGGCCGATAATCGCCCGCTCTTTATCGTCCGACCTGACGTGCCAGGCCAACGGTGCCCAGTTGCCGTGGGCCGTCTGATGGCGCGCCTCAAAGCTGGCGTCGGGGGTCACAAGGGCCTGCTTTGCCAGGGCTTGGTCGTCAGGATGGATCCAATCAATAAATGGACGTTTGCTCAGTTCGTCGGCACTCAAGCCCAGCAGTGAGGCGCAGGCACTATCAATTCGCACCAGTTCTTCAGTACCTGAAATCCGGATAATCGCCGGCGAGTTGGTGGGAACAGGCGCTGTTCCGGTGTCAGCGCGCCTTATAGGGTGAGACGAGGCCATGGGATATTATGCCTCCAACCGACAGTCTTACCCAACCTGAAAAAAGCCCGAGTTTCCAGCCTTCGGTGCCACCACGTAACCGCTTTTCACCCCTCAGCCTGCAAGTGCGTAATATTGGCCAGCTTGTGCAGCGCTAACCTGCATATAACTAATCGGCTTCTCACCCACAGCGATTGTTGTGTAAGGTGTTGAGGATTGCTGGCTAGCATCGCTTTTCGCAGTCTGCTGGACTGCCTCATTGAACGTGTTTGGGAGAAGGTGGATATGAATCGTCGTGACGCTCTGGGAACAATAGCCGCTGCAGGCTTTGCTT
>CAYGPO010000036.1:30392-34580 GCA_964351665.1 uncultured Gammaproteobacteria bacterium
GTGGATATGAATCGTCGTGACGCTCTGGGAACAATAGCCGCTGCAGGCTTTGCTTCTGCCATACCTGTTAATAATGCTTTAGCTGCGTCCGCAAGTCAGTCGACTCTTCATCCGCCGGTTATTGGGCCGCGGATGAATTTCGCCCAAGCGGACAAGGTGATGACCGAACTAGGGCTCGACGCCCTGATACTGGGTGATGGCGCTAACTTTCAACAGGCAACTGGCAGTCGACACGTGGTTACCCGGATGGGATATCCACCCAGCGCTTTGGCCATTGTGACTCGTCGGGAGGACAACCGTTTGGCCGTGGTTACCTCGGCATTTGGCTACTACTACACCCTTTCAGACATGCTTCAGCATTCCGATATTCCGGTATATCTGTTCGGGTATCCCAACGACTCGGCCGGGGAGGGTGAATCCCTGGAGTTGTCATTGGCCTTGTTTCCCGATCGGGGCGAAGTTCCGGTCGATAAGATTGAACGCAGCCGGGCCATCGCTACCGGAGCTAAGGTTAGCGAACTGGGCACCTTTGCCAGTATGGAAAAAGCTTTGGCCAAGGCCATGAAAGATCTCTCCATAACCGGTGGCCGAATTGCTGTGGATCATCCCAGGGTTGAAGCAGCGTTGTCCAAAGCGGCGCCCAAAGCCACCACCGTTAGCGCCGACGATGCGCTGCGGCGTATTCGACCGGTGAAGTCTGCCAACGAAATCCAGCTGATGCGCATGGCTTCGGCGGGCAATGTGGCGGCAGCAATCGAGGCGGTGAAAACCGTGCGAGCCGGTGCAGGCTATCGAGACCTCAGGGCGGAGTTTTTTGCCGCCGCGGCGCGCCGGGGTCAACGGGGGGTGTTTATGGTCGTCGACCGCACCAGCGACGAGCTCTATGAAGACACATTCCGGGATGGGCAGGCGTTTTTGATCGACTGCGTGAGCGAATACGATGGCTATCACGGCGACTACGGTCGGACGGTTTTTGTCGGTGAACCCCGCAAAGCCATGCGCGACGCCACCAAGGCTATGGCGATCGGTTGGGACAGCATCCGCGAGCAGCTGCGTCCGGGCATGAAGTTTTCGGAAATCCAGGCATTGGGGCAAAACGCCCTGCGCAGCGCTAACAAAACCTACAACATCCCGTTTGCGCCACACAGCGTGGGCATGTTTCACACCGACCATGTTGGCTACTCCGGCTTACCGCCGCGGGAGGATATTGTGCTTGAGGCTGGCATGATCTTAAGCATCGACTGCCCGTTGATCGAATCCGGGGTTGGCGGATCTGCCCACCTGGAAGACCTGATGTTAATCACCGCCGACGGCAGCGAACCGATTCACGACATCGGGCATCAGACCATCACCGTTTGATCCGTTGGCACGGGCAGTGGTAGTGGTTTGACGGTCTACCTTTTTGTTGACTCGGCTCATCGCAATTACCTTGTGGGTTTAACGACGCGTGGATACGGTGTTTGAGATTTCGATCTGAAGTCTGGCATGTCTGCCCGAGTATTGGGGATATCTTGAATAAAGTAATTGCCGTGGTTTTGTTTCTGGTATTGATTAGGCTTGAGGCCAGTGAAGCACCTCCGTACGACATGCCCAGGACCCAGGTAGTGCCGATCCAGGATACAAAGTCGGGTAGGCAGTGTGAGCTGTACGTAAAACTTCCAGCGGGCTATGAGAAAGATAGCGACCAACAATACCCGGTAATCTATACCGGGGACGCCATCTGGCAAAACGAAGCTTTTCAAGTGACTTGTCACTAATTACAGTTTTTAGAAAGTTGTCACTGTTTGCGCCCATTAGGAAGACGATGACATCGTGCAGGGTGGACCTCAAATAGGGGATTTACTGAGATTCGCTTCCATCGGCATCCGCGACATTGCCATCCGGGGAAATAAATTCAATGGGTGTGATCTTGCTAAGGCACTGCGGTGTGTCTTCAGTGGCGATAAAAGCCATGGGATTGGTGAAGAAATCTCTGGCCAAAGACATGGCGCAGCCGTCACCACCCCAGTTTGTTGTTTCCGTGTGTAATCCATTGGGTATGACCAGAACGCGACTGCGGCTGAGGGTGGCGGCAGCCTGGTGGCCCCATTTCGCCGGTGTATTGATATCAAATTCGCCGGCGATGATCAGTGCTGGAACCGAAGTCTCTGTGGGTCGAATTTCGGTGACGGGTCAGGGCGGCGCGCCCCAGGTATCACACACCGAAGGGTGGAAGACCGCACCGTCAAGTCCGCCGAACCCCCGTGGCTGCTCAAGGGACTGAGCCCGCTGACTAAATGGCAGCGCCTCGCTGCTCCCGACCGACAAACGCGTTCCCCAGGCAAAGTTGGCCACTGATGTTTTCAGATCAAGCAGGCTTGGAACTACTGCTTCGTCTCTGGTGGCGATGGCGTTCATTCGCATGGGAGCTTTCGCGATGTCCGTTTTGCTGCTTAGCGGTATCGCGAAAGCGATGACCTTGGCCTCAATAAAAGTGCTTTGACCATTGGCTGCGGTTGAAATTTGGTATTACCCGAGAGCCGCTTCCTCCACTGCACCAAAGTAGCGGGAAGCCAGGTTTGGAAAAGCATCGTTACAGGCTGGCTGCGTTGCGCAAGCTTTGGCCAATTTTCGTAAAGTCGCCTGATAGTTTGCGACACTTTCATCGTCGTATCTGGCAGTGTGTGGGAGCGGCGAATCCAGGACCATGGAGCTCACCGTATCGGAAAAGTCCTTTGCTACGGTTAACGCCAGTCGAGTTCCATAAGAAAGCCCATAAAGCGCCCAGGTCTTGGTGCCCATCGCCAGACGAAGGTCTTCGATATCCTGAGCGCTTGCTGCTGAATGAAACGCAGATAGATCTATGCCAGTTGAAAGATTGCGGTCTCGGCAGTTTGCAACCGCTTCAAGAAGCTTCGGATCCGCACCTTTTGCTCCCTGTGAACGCGCCGCTGAATATTCAGGACACATCAGCGAGGGCGTAGCGAACCGCGTGCCACGTTGCCCGAATACGATGAAATCCCGCTCCTTGGTCTAGGGGTGCCCTGCCGCGTAGGCGGCTGGGGCTAAACTGCCGGTGCCTGGGCCGCCGGCAATAAATAGAACCGAAGGCAGCTGCTTGGTGGGTGCAAATGCTTTGATGACAGCTACTGGTAACCTGATCTATCTGGCGTTTGGTTAATCACGATTTTCAGAGACAACCAGGTAACCAAGCTTTGTTACGAAGCCTATCGGTGCAGCAATGGGAAAAGCATCATCCGGGGCAATATGCTCAAACCGAGGGATGGCTGACATTGTGGTCTTTGGCAATGACCTGGAGCCTATGCACGATGCAAGTAAAACCATGGCGAACAACATACTGATGGATTTAAAATGTTCCGGTCCTCAGCCGCTTGGGGAACAGAAGAAGTTCAGTTTGTTACCGTCGGGGTCGCGGAAATAGCCGGCATAAAAACCTTCTCCTCTTGGTCCCGGCGGTCCTTCGTCCGAGCCGCCAAGTTCGATCGCTTTGGCATAAAGCGCGTCAACTTTTTCAGGCGACTCCACCATCAGCGCGACCATGACACCATTGCCGACGGACGCCGACTTGCCGTCAAAGGGTTTGGTCAGAGCGAGGCCGGGTTTTGTCGGATCCACCGCCCAGGCGACAAAAATCCCCTCGTGTTCCATGAACCGCTTGCCGCCCATCTCAGCGACCAGCGCATCGTAAAAGTGCAGTGCCCGGTCAAAATTGTTGGTTCCTAGCGTTACGTAGCCGATCATAGTGCCTCCCAGAGCAGTGCTCTTTTTCAAGGCTTTCCATGAAACACTAAACCGCTGTATAAATCAACAGTATTTGCCGTAGCTGCGCGCGCGTATCCATAACGATGCGGACTACCTGGCAACGTCAACGTTTCCTATCGAGTAAGCGATGAAACTGTCGTGCGCCAAATTCCAACGTCCTAGTCACTATTTGGGAGGCGCACGTCCTAGGGCGGGGTAGGACGATGACGGCGACAAAAATTGATGGCACATGGAATGTGTAGATTTGCGTCCAAATTTCAGCCAACAAGGGCCATCTTTTGCATCGATAATTGACCCGACTGTTGTCATCTCAGTGACTGAAGTGGCTTTGATTGGATTGGGTTAGAACGAGTTATTAACCGTGTGCGAAAGCAGGGTCAATCTTGTGTGCAATTCAACAAGTCCGAACTTAGGGCAACTGAAACG
>CAYGPO010000037.1:0-31946 GCA_964351665.1 uncultured Gammaproteobacteria bacterium
GAACGCGGGGTGATGGAGGCTTTCATCGGATGGCTCCCTGCGGTCCGCTTTACTCTAAGGAAATAAAGCGGACCGCAGGTAGCCATTCCTTAAAAGAGGTTTTGCGCTTCGGCCCATGCCGTGCCCCGGCCCGGTTAACCATCAAAGGGTTAGGCGACAAGCCTTGGATGGGCTTTGGAGGATTAATGGCAGTTGTGTTGGTCAAGAACGGTGGTGGTGGGCCGAGAACGCGGGCTGATAGGAGCTTTCATCGGATGGCTCCCTGCGGTCCGCTTTACTCCGATGAAAGCTCCTATCAACCCGCGTTCTCTCCATCGGTGTGTGGTGTGTGGGACTGCTGATGTCTGAGGCTTGCCCGTCTGACCTTTATCCCTTGGTGGTGAGTTTGGGGGTGGGCATCTTGTTGGAGTTCTTATCTGTAGCCATTTCTGTGAATACCTGCTCGCTTTACTCTGCGCTGCCTTGACACACCCCATTGAGGGGCATAACCTGCCGTGTAGTGGAGATTAGTGGAAATAAGTGGCAAAACAGTCATGTTTTTCGGTGAAGTGTCAGTCAACCTGGACGCAAAGGGACGTATCGCCATCCCTACGCGGTTCCGGGACCAGATCGCCACGGAGTGTGGAAATCAGCTGGTGCTCACCTATAACGCACATGACAACAACTCGCTCTGGTTATACCCCATGGAGGTTTGGGCGGAAATGCGCGATCAGGTGATGGCGCTTAATGCCTTTGACGAACGTCATCGAACGCTGCAGCGACGGTTGGTAGGAAGTGCCGCCCCGATGGAGCCTGACGGCAGCAGCCGTTTGTTGTTGCCGGTCACCTTAAGAGAGGTGGCGGGACTGGAGAAGAAGGTCATATTCATGGGAATGGGGCGGAAGTTTGAGATCTGGAATGAAGAAGTGCTGAACCGCACCCGGTTTGACGCGCCGGTGCAGGCACCTTCGGAGGAGATGCTTCAGATCGAGGTTTAGCCTGCCACGCCACGGCAAGTTCGCCATTGCGGCGATAAAGCCCCCGTAATTAGGGGATCAGTGCGGCGAGGAATAACAATAATAAGAAGGCCCACGTTGTCACCCTGGTTGGTGCTGCGGGGCTTTTTTTTAATATGGAAAACACCGGACAGCTTTGGAGTTTCAGCAGTCGTGTGGCGACGCCGCAGGGTAACGGGCGGATGCGCCTGCGCGGCGGGCGCTGGAACATGGCCCAGGTGTCCGCCAGCGAGGAAGCCATGGCCCACGTTCCGGTCCTGTTGAAGCCTGCGGTTGATGCGCTGGTGACTGACCCTGAAGGCGTCTATTTAGACGGCACCTTTGGCCGCGGCGGTCATACTCAGGCGATTCTTGATCAGCTGGGTCAAGGCGGACGACTGCTTAGTTTGGATCGGGATCCCGAGGCGCTGGCCGCTGGCCAGCAAATGGCGCTGGCTGATTCCCGTTTGACCCTGCGTCGAGCGGCATTTGCTGATCTTGCCAGTCACAGCGAGGGTTTTGTCCCGCTGACCGGTGTGCTGCTGGATCTGGGCGTGTCATCGCCCCAGCTGGACAATCCGGCGCGAGGATTCAGCTTCATGGCTGACGGTCCCCTGGATATGCGAATGGACCCGGACAGCGGCGTTAGCGCGGCCCAGTGGCTGGCCAGCGCCAGCGAGCAGCAGATCGCCACTACCCTGAAAACCCTGGGCGAAGAACGTTTTGCCCGACGTATTGCCCGGGCCATCAAACAACATGCCACGCCTCTGACCAGAACCGCTCAGCTGGCCGAGCTGGTTGAGCGCTGTCTGCCCCGAGGCAAGCCCGGCAAACATCCGGCCACCCGCACATTCCAGGCCCTGAGAATCGAAGTCAACCAGGAGCTGGAGCAGCTGGAGCTGGCCCTGGCTGCCGCCTTCGAGGCGCTGGCCCCCGGCGGTCGGCTGGTGGTGATCAGCTTTCATTCCCTGGAA
Source organism: uncultured Gammaproteobacteria bacterium (assembly GCA_964351665.1). Taxonomy (GTDB): domain Bacteria; phylum Pseudomonadota; class Gammaproteobacteria; order Xanthomonadales; family SZUA-38; genus JANQOZ01. The sequence continues at coordinate 1,949 of CAYGPO010000037.1, forward strand.
GACCGCATGGTCAAACGCTTTATTCGTAGCCATGGCGCCGCCCAGGGCAACCGTCGTTTGCCGCCGGGCGCGGCGTCGGGGCTTGAGTCTCTGCGGCCTGTGGGCAAAGCGATTCGAGCCGATGACAGTGAATGTGACGCCAATCCCAGGGCCCGCAGCGCCATCATGCGCGTGGCTGAACGGGTGGCGCCATGAAACGTCTGTTCTGGTTGGCTTTGGTGGTGCTCAGCGCGCTGGCCGTGGTGTCGACCCGACACAGCAGCCGCAGCCACTTCACCGAGCTTCAGGAGCTGCAGCAGCGCAGTGATGAGCTGAGTGTTGAATGGGGCCGTTTACAGCTGGAGCAGGCAACCTGGGCTGAGGGGCATCGGATTGAGCGACAGGCAAAATCCCAGCTGGGCCTGGTCAGCAAAAGCCCGGAGGACGTAGTGGTGATAGTGCCATGAACCGACGTGGCGGCGAGCGAATAGAAGTTCTACCGGGCCGGTTCTATGTCCTGCTGCTGGGCCTGGGACTGTGCGCGGTGGCGCTGTTGGCCAGAGCCATCGACCTGCAGGTCTTGCGGCAGGATTTTTACCAGAACGAAGGAGATGCCCGGCACGTAAGGCAGGTGGAAATTGCCGCCAGTCGCGGGATGATTTTAGATCGCAATGGTGAGGCGCTGGCGATTTCCACGCCGGTACAGTCGATCTGGACCAAGCCGCGGGAATTGTTGGCTGAGCCCGATGGGGTGGCTAGGCTGTCCGCCGCCTTGGGGCTGGATGAAGAAGTATTGAATCGGCGCTTAAGCCAGCGGATTGAAAAATCCTTTGTCTACGTAAAGCGGCGGGTGTCGCCGGCCCTGGCCCGAACCGTGGCTGAGCTGGATCTGCCCGGGGTGCAGATGGAGCGGGAATACCAGCGCTTCTATCCCGCCGGTGAGGTGGCTGCCCACGTCCTGGGCTTTACCGATGTGGATGATCAGGGTCAGGAGGGTTTGGAGCTGAGCTTTGATGATTGGCTGCGCGGCACCCCGGGGGCCATGCGGGTGATCAAAAACCGGCTGGGTCAAACCATCGAGAACGTTGAGCTGCTGTCCGCCGCCACACCGGGCCGCACCCTAACCACCACCATCGACCGCCGGCTGCAATATCTGGCCTACCGTTCGCTGAAGTCCGCAGTGATGGAGTTCGGCGCCCGTTCAGGCTCCGCCGTGGTGTTGGAAGTGGCGACCGGGGAGGTGCTGGCTATGGTCAATCAGCCTTCTTACAACCCCAACCAGCGTTCTGGCCGCTATGAACACATGCGCAATCGGGCGATTACGGACTTCTTTGAGCCCGGTTCGGTGATCAAGCCCTTTTCCATCGCGGCAGCCCTTGAGAGTGGCCAGTACAAACCAGACACGCCGGTAGAGACGGCGCCGGGCTACCAGCAGCTGGGCGCCTATACGGTTCGCGATGCGGTGAATTACGGCACGCTGGATCTGACGGGGATTATTACCAAATCCAGCAACGTGGGTATCAGTCGATTAGCCCTGACCCTGGATGCCCGGCATCTTTGGGACGTCTATCAGCGCTTCGGTTTTGGCCAGATCACTGGCTCGGGATTTCCCGGAGAGTCGCCGGGAATGCTGCCCGAGCATGGGCGCTGGCGCGAAGTGGAGAAGGCTGCGGTGTCTTACGGTTATGGCTTATCCACCACGCCGCTGCAGCTGGCCCAGGCCTATGCGGCCATCGCCAATAACGGGCGAATCCGGGCGCCCAGCTTCGTTAAGGGCTCGGTGAATCCGGACCGTGCGGTGGTGGATCCCAGCATTGCGCAACAGATTAAGATCATGATGGAAACCGTCACCAGCGGCGGCGGTACCGGAACCCGGGCAGCGGTGCCCCACTATCGGGTTGCCGGCAAATCCGGGACTTCCCGAAAGGCGTCAGCCAACGGTTACAACGACCGCTACGTGGCAACCTTCGCTGGCTTCGCCCCTGCCAGCAACCCGGAGATTGTCGTGGTGGTGTCGGTCAATGACCCGTCCAGCGAACAATATTATGGCGGCCAGATCGCCGCGCCCACCTTTCGTATCGTGATGGAAGGGGCTCTGCGACTGCTGGATATTGCGCCGGATGATCTATTTCCGGTGGGCCCCCTGGATGCCACCGCAGATGCCAATGCGCTGGCCGGCGGCAGGCCATGAGCGCAACTCCTTGCCAGCTGAGTGATCTGATCGAGCACGGGCCGGCGGTGACCATCAGCGGAATGACTCTGGACTCGCGCCAGGTTAGGCCCGGCGACCTATTTGTGGCCCTTGCCGGTGTCAGCAGCCACGGTCTGAAGCATGTCGACCAGGCCCTTGAGCGGGGCTGTGCGGCGGTGTTGTGGGAATACGCTGAAGGTCAGTTGACCCCGGAGCTGGCTGTGCCTCAGCTGGGTGTCGAAGGCTTGAGCCAAAAAATCAGTGGCCTGGCAGGTCGGTACTACGGCAATCCGTCTCACAAGCTGACGGTGATTGCCGTCACTGGCACCAATGGCAAGTCCTCCTGTGTGGAGTTCATCGCCCAGGGCCTGCAGGCCAGCGGCTACACCGTCGGCACCCTGGGTACCCTGGGCAGCGGCGTGCTAGGCCAAACCCGCAAGCCCCTGGGGCTGACCACGCCGGACCCAATTACCGTCCAGCGAGAATTGGCCCAGCTATTGGCTGCGGGTTGCAGCCATGTGGCCATGGAGGTGTCGTCCCACGGGCTGGACCAAAGTCGTATCGCCGGCCTGAGAGTTGATGTAGCGCTGGTGACCAATGTCAGCCGGGACCACCTGGATTACCACGGCACCATGGCCCGCTACATGGCGGCCAAAGCCCGCCTGCTGACAGATTTTCAGCCCGCCGCTGCCATTTTGAACAGAGATGATGACGCTTTTTCCATCATGCGCGAATCTCTGTTTGGCTCCACCCAATTAATCAGCTTCGGCTTCAGCGGTGGTGAACTTAGTGCGTCCCAGCTTGAGTTCACGGCTAAGGGCTGTCAGTTCCAACTGCGCCTGGCTGGCAGTCTGGCGCCAGTTAGCAGTTCGCTGATTGGTCAGTTTAACGTCGCCAACGCGCTGGCCGCTGGAGCCGTGTTGATGGCCCTGGGGGTCTGCTCCCATGCCCAGCAGTTGGCCACACTAATGGCTGATCTGAAGCCGCCGCCGGGTCGTATGCAGCTGCTGTCAAAGCCCGGCCAACCCCTGGTAGTGGTGGATTACGCCCATACCCCTGATGCGCTGGAAAACGCCCTGGGCGCAACCCGCAAACACTGCCAGGGAACATTGTTTTGTGTGTTTGGCTGCGGTGGCGATCGGGATCAGGGCAAACGACCACTGATGGGCGCCGTTGCGCTGGCCCACGCTGATCAGATTGTGGTCACCAGCGACAACCCGCGCAGTGAAGCGCCGGACAAGATCATCAGCGATATTCTTGCCGGTCAAGACATAGGCGACAACGTGATTGCCATTGCTGACCGACGCCAGGCCATTGCCCACGCGCTGCAGCAGGCCAGCCAGGGCGATGCGGTGCTGGTGGCTGGCAAAGGCCATGAAACCTGGCAGGACATAGGCACCAGCAGGCTGCCCTTTGATGACACCCAGGTAGTGTCCAGTCTGCTGGAGGCCTGCGCATGATTCAGGGTAGCGTTCAGGCCATGGGCCGGGTCATCGATGCTGAAGTTCGCGGCAACGACGGACCGTTTTGCGGTGTTGCCATTGATAGCCGTGGGCTACCCAAGGGTGGGCTGTTTGTTGCTCTGCCGGGGCTGCGAGTCGATGGTCACGACTACGTCCAGTCCGCTGCCAATAATGGTGCCGGCGGGGCACTGGTGGAGCGTTTCGTAGACTGTCAGATCGCTCAGTTAAAATGTGCTGATGCCACCGCCGCGCTGGGCCGGCTTGGGGCTCATTGGCGCAGTCAATTTTCCCTGCCCCTGATTGGCATCACCGGCAGCAATGGAAAAACCAGCGTTAAAACCATGCTGGGATCGATTTTGCGCCAGCGCCACCGAGTGCTGGTGACCCAGGGCAATTTGAACAATGAGCTGGGGGTGCCGCTGACCCTGTGCAGACTGTCTGCTGATGATGAGTTTGCAGTAATAGAGATGGGCGCTGGCAAACCCGGTGACATTGGCTATTTGGCACAGCTGGCCAGGCCCGATGTGGCGCTGATTAATAACGCAGGTCCGGCGCACCTGGAGCGCCTGGGTGATCTGCACGGGGTGGCCCGCACCAAGGGCGAAATGCTGGACCATCTTTCTGACGGCGGCACCGCGGTACTGAATGCCGACGATCAATTCTTCCAGACCTGGAAGCAGCGTGCGTGTGGGCGCCGGGTGATGAGCTTCGGCCTTCAGCAGGGGGCGGATGTTTGTGCCCGCTGGCAATCCAGCGATGGCGGACTGGCCTTGACCCTGAGCACACCGGTTGGCGAAATTTCTGCACAAATGAACTGCCGCGGCGAACACAACGCGGCCAACGCGGCGGCGGCGGCGGCGGCGGCCATTGCCCTGGGCGTTGCTGGCGATCAGATCAGCGCCGGGCTGGAGGCCTTTGAGCCCGTTGACGGAAGGCTGGGCTTTCGCTCCATGGCCGGCGGCTGGCAGCTACTTGAAGATGCCTACAACGCTAACCCAGCCTCCATGAGCGCCGGTCTAAAAGTGCTGGCAGCACAGCCCGGTGAACGCTGGTTAATTATGGGTGACATGCGGGAGTTGGGTGATGAGGCCGCGGCGCTGCATTTGGAGGCGGGCCGTGAAGCTCGGCGCCTGGGTATCACCCGGATATTCGCGCTGGGTGAGCTGAGTCGCCAGGCGGTGGATGGATTCGGCTCTGAGCACGCCCAACACTTCGCCGATCTGGAAGCCATGGTGGACGATTTGGCTCAGGCCATCGCTGAGGCCAGCTCCGGCCAGCAACCCCTGGTATGCCTGCTGAAGGGCTCTCGGGGGATGCAAATGGAACGAGTGCTGGACGGCCTGGCACAGCGGGGGGTGGTCTGATGTTGCTCTGGCTGGCTAACGCCCTGGAAGCTCTGGATAGCGGCTTTAGCGTGTTTCAGTACCTGACCTTTCGCACCATTTTGAGTGCGCTGACTGCTTTGGCGGTTTCGTTGATCGTGGGGCCATGGATGATTCGGCGCCTGTCGTTTTACCAGATCGGTCAGCCGATTAGGGAAGACGGCCCCGCCAGTCACCTGGCCAAGGCCGGCACACCCACCATGGGCGGCGCCTTGATCCTTACCGCTGTGCTGGTGTCGACGCTGTTATGGGCCGATCTGGACAACCGCTATGTCTGGTTGACCATTGCCGTGACCGCCGCCTTCGGCGCAATTGGCTGGCTGGACGATTATCGGAAGCTGGTGCTGAAAGATTCCGCGGGTTTGGCTGCCCGGTGGAAATATTTGCTGCAGTCCATCTGTGGCCTGGCGGCGGCGATTTATCTTTATCAGACCGCTGAGATTCCGGCAGCAACGGAGCTGATACTGCCCTTTTTCAAGGACATCGCAATTCCCCTGGGCGCCGCTTTTGTGCTGATGGCATACCTGATGATTGTCGGCTTCAGCAACGCGGTCAATCTGACCGACGGCCTGGACGGCCTGGCCATTATGCCCACGGTGTTGGTGTCCTCGGCCCTGGGGGTGTTTGCCTACGTCTCAGGTCACTCGGTGTTTTCTGACTACCTGGCCATTCCCTACATTCCCGGTTCTGGTGAGCTGTCCATTTTCTGCGGCGCCCTGGCCGGATCGGGCTTAGGCTTTTTGTGGTTTAACACCTATCCGGCTCAGGTTTTTATGGGTGACATCGGCGCCCTTGCTATGGGCGCAGCCTTGGCAGTCATTGCGGTGATCGTGCGCCAGGAGCTGGCCTTCATGATTATGGGTGGGATCTTTGTGATGGAGACCGCCTCGGTGATTTTGCAGGTGGCGTCATTCAAATTGACCGGCAAGCGGATCTTTCGGATGGCCCCCATCCACCATCATTTTGAGCTTAAGGGCTGGCCAGAACCCCGAGTGATCGTGCGCTTTTGGATCATCTCGGTGATCTTAGTGTTAATCGGTCTGGCTACGTTGAAGGTGCGATAGTGAGCCAGGCAAAACGCCAACAGAGCACCCGCTCAGAGCCTCTGATCATTGATGGCTGGCTGGGTTGGTCAGCGGTTTCCCTGGCGGCGCTGGGGCTGGTAATGATCGCCTCGGCGTCCCTGGCGATTGCCGAAAATGCTGGGATGCATCCGCTGTACTACGCCTTCAAACACACGGTTGCCTTGACCTTGGGCTGTTTGCTGGGCCTGGTTTGCCTGAAGATCCCGCTGCGCAATCTGGAGAAGGCCAGCCCGTTGCTGATGCTGTTGATCTTCCCCCTGCTGATGGCAGTTTTTGTGCCGGGTCTTGGGGTCACGGTTAATGGCGCAACCCGCTGGATACGCACCGGTCTGCTGAACTTCCAGGTGGTGGAGGCGGCTAAGATCATGCTGGCTATTTATCTGGCCGGCTACGCGGTGCGTCATGCCGAGGCCATTCGCAGCGGCTTCCTGGGCAGTTTTAAGCCCCTGGCGGTGGCCTGCCTGATAGCGGTTGTGCTGTTGGCCCAGCCGGATTTTGGCGGCGCGGTTTTGGTTTTGGGTATGACCGGCGCAGTGATCTGGCAGGCGGGTTCCCGGCTGCGGGATTTGGCGGCGCTGGCCTTGTTGACCCTGCCGCCGGCGATCTGGCTGGCCTTTTCCGAGGGTTATCGAGTGAGCCGGCTGAAGAGCTTTATGGACCCCTGGGCTGATCCCTTTAACAACGGTTTCCAGTTGACCCAGGCGCTGATCGCGGTAGGTCGAGGTGAATGGTTGGGCGTAGGGCTGGGCGGCAGCGTGCAAAAGCTGTTTTACCTGCCCGAGGCCCACACGGACTTTATTCTAGCGGTGCTGGCAGAAGAGTTGGGTCTGCTGGGTCTGGTTGGGGTGATGTTGCTGTTTGGGATACTGGTGGGGCGTGGTCTGGTCATTGCCATGGCGGCCCTGCATCAGGGCCAGTATTTTGCCGGGTATCTGGCCTACGGCCTGAGTTTCCTGTTGGGACTGCAGGCCATTGTTAACATGGGCGTTAACCTGGGTGTGCTTCCCACCAAAGGCCTGACCTTGCCTCTGATCAGCTCCGGCGGCAGCAGCGCCATGATGTCCTGTGTGGTGATTGCGCTGCTGCTGCGGGTGGCCCACGAGGTTCACCAGCACGCTGGCGCGGCCCAAAGTCGCGGCACAGACAAGAAAAAGCGGCCTAAGCCGAAGCGGGCGCCGGCATGACCCATGTCCCAGACAGCCCGCTACGCCAGCCGGTGGTGATTATGGCCGGCGGCACCGGCGGCCATATTTTTCCTGGCCTGGCCGTGGCCGGAGAGCTACGCCTGCAAAACGTCGACGTGCTGTGGCTTGGTTCCAGTCACGGTATGGAAAATACGCTGGTGCCTGAGCACGGTTACGCCATGGAGTCGATCAGCATCGCCGGTCTCAGAGGCCGCGGTTTCAAGGTGCTGCTGGGCGCGCCATTCCGGCTGTTCAAAGCGGTGCGTCAGGCGCGCCGCATCTTCCAGCGCTACCAGCCACGAAGCGTGTTGAGCATGGGCGGATTTGCCGCAGGCCCCGGCGGGCTGGCGGCATGGGTCAGTCGCCGGCCGCTGGTGGTTCATGAGCAAAACAGCGTGCCCGGGTTGACCAACCGGGTGTTGGCCCGGCTGGCTCAACGGGTGCTGACGGGGTTTCCCGGCAACCTGGGCGACAAGTCAGTGAATGCGGGCAACCCGGTGCGTTCGGCGATCAGCCAGCTACCGGAGCCGGCCCAGCGGATGGCCCATCGCAGCGGCCCAATCCGCCTGCTGGTGCTTGGCGGCAGTCAGGGTGCGGCGGCGTTAAATGAGAACGTGCCGGCAGCGGTGGCAGCGCTGAGCCCCGGCTTAGCGGTGGAGATTCGCCACCAGTGTGGCCGCGGCAATGAAGCCGCCACTGAGCAGGCTTACGCCAAAGCCGCGGTACCGGCGCGCATTGAGCCCTTTGTTGCCGACATGGCCCATGCCTACCAATGGGCGGACCTAGTGATCTGCCGGGCCGGCGCGCTGACCGTTGCTGAACTGGCGGCGGCGGGTCTGGCCTCGGTGTTGGTGCCCTTCCCCCACGCGGTGGACGACCATCAAACCAGCAACGCCCGTTATCTGGTGGATGCCGGTGCGGCAATGCTTTGCCCTCAGTCCCGTCTCACCGTCAGCCATCTGGCAAGCCTGCTGGAAGATCTTTTCCGTTGTCGCCAAAACCTGCTGAACATGGCTACCCGCGCCCGCGGCCTGGCCAGACCCCAGGCCGCGGCAAGCGTCGCCAGGGCCTGTCTGGAGGTGGCGCAATGACTGAACTGACACGCATCGGAGTCGATCCCAAGCGTCGGTTTCGACAGGTGCATTTTGTCGGCATTGGTGGCACGGGAATGTGTGGGATAGCCGAGGTTATGCTTAATCTTGGGCATGAGATTTCGGGTTCTGACCAGAACGCCTCGGCGGTGACCGATCGCCTGCAGGAGTTGGGCGCTCGAATTCACATCGGTCACCACGCTGATCACCTGGGTGATGCAAAAGTGGTGGTTAGCTCCAGCGCCATCGGCCGCAATAACCCGGAGCTCAAAGCCGCTAGAGCCCGTCGACTGCCGGTGGTTCCCCGGGCCGAAATGCTGGGTGAGCTGATGCGTTTTCGTGACGGCATTGCGGTGGCCGGTACCCACGGCAAGACCACTACCACCTCGCTGGTTGCCGCAATCCTGGCTGAGGGTCAGATGGATCCCACCTTTGTGATTGGCGGCCTGTTGAATTCACTGGGCACCAACGCGCGACTGGGCACGGGCCAGTTTCTGGTGGCGGAAGCTGATGAAAGCGACGGCTCGTTTTTGCTCCTGCAGCCAACCATGGCGGTGGTGACCAACATCGACAACGATCACCTGTCCAGCTATCGCAACGATTTTGCCAGGCTGGAACGCGCCTTTGATCAGTTCCTGCACCACCTGCCATTTTATGGCCTGGCGGTGATGTGTATAGACGACCCAAGCACTGCCAGGCTGGCGGCCAAGATCTCCCGCCCGGTGGTGACTTATGGCTTGTCTGAGCAGGCCGATATCCGGGCCCACAAGGTATGCCAGGATGCGGCTACCATGACCTTTGAGGTCCAGCTGCCCGGCCGTGATGGGCTGCTGCCCATCAAGCTGAATCTGCCCGGGGTGCACAACGTCCGCAATGCGCTGGCGGCGGTGGCCATTGGCTGGGAGTTGGGGGTTGAGGACGGCGCTATACAGCGGGCCTTGAGCAACTTTGGCGGGATCGGCCGGCGCTTTAATGTGCATGGCGAAATACCCCTGGCCGGCACCAAGGCGTTGTTTGTTGACGATTATGGTCACCATCCCACCGAGCTGAGTGCGACCCTGGATGCGGCCCGGGCGGGCTGGCCGACCCGCCGCCTGGTGGCGGTGTTTCAGCCCCACAGGTACACCCGTACCCGAGACCTGCTGGACGATTTCGCCAGGGTACTGTCCAAAGTGGATTTGTTGATTCTGGCCGACGTTTACCCGGCCGGTGAAGCCCCCATTGCCGGCGCTGACAGCCGCGCCCTGGCCCGCGCCATCCGTGCCCGGGGGCAGGTGGATCCGGTGCTGGTAGGGCACCCCAGTGAGTGCAGGGAGATCTTACCCTCCCTGATTGCGGCGGATGATCTGGTGCTGCTGCTGGGCGCTGGCGACATTGGCGCCGCTGCCGCGGTGATTTATCGCGATGGCTTTGACAGCCCAGCGGAGGCGGTCAGCGATGCGCATTAATAACGCCACAGATTTTGGACGGGTTGCGGTGGTGATGGGCGGCCTGGGCGCCGAGCGCGAAGTGTCCCTGGATGGTGGCCGCGACGTGCTGGAGGCCCTGTTGAGACGCCAAGTCAATGCCTTCGCAGTGGACGGTATATCCGGACTGTTAAGTCTGATTAACGAAGGCCAGGTGGATCGGGTGTTCAATCTGTTGCATGGCCGCGGCGGCGAAGACGGTGCATTACAGGGGGCATTGGCGTGTCTCAATGTGCCGGTGACCGGTAGCGCCCTGGCCGGCTGTGCCATCACCATGGATAAGGTGCGCAGCAAATCCCTCTGGGCCCAGGCCGGGCTGGCGGTGATTGAGGGCTGTGAACTTGATCCTGCCGATAACCCACAGCAGGCCGCCGCAGATCTGGGCTACCCGCTGGTGGTCAAACCGGTTAATGAGGGGTCCAGTGTAGGGGTGAGCGTGGTGCGGGCACCGGACCAGCTTGAGGCCGCCGTAGCGCTGGCATCAAGCCACGATCGTCGGGTCATGTTGGAGACCTTTATCCAAGGTTCGGAGCTGACCGTTGGCTTGCTCAACGGTCAGCCGCTGCCGGCGGTGGAGATTATTCCGTCCCAGGGGTTTTACGACTACAACGCCAAATACCTGGCCAACGATACCCGCTATCTATGCCCCAGCTCTCTGACCGATGAGCAGGAGCGCGAGATCAAGGACACCGCCTGCAGGGCATTCGCTTTGGCCGGTGCCGGGGGCTGGGGTCGAGTGGACTTCCTGCGTGACTCAGAAGGCGTTAATCGCCTGCTGGAGGCCAATACCACGCCAGGGATGACCAGCCACAGTCTGGTCCCCAAGGCCGCTGCTGCAGCGGGTATAGAATTTGACCAGCTGGTCTGGCGCATCCTGGAAACCAGCTTTGATGAGGTTCCCCTATGAATACCCGGTTTAAGAGCTCAGAACTGATTGCGGTGGGGGCGGTGCTGACGGTTTGCCTGCTGGCTGGGCTGGCGGCGCTGGGAGCGCGCAGCGTGCTGGCGTCCCAGCACCTGCCAATTCGCTGGGTAGAGGTGTCCGGGCCCTTTGAGCGAGTCAGCGCCGAGCAGATACGCAGCACCGCCGCGGCGCTGGTGGACGGTGGCTTCTTTGCGGTGGATCTTGAGCAGGTGCGAAACAGCGTGGAGGCCTTGCCGTGGATTCGCAGCGTTGGCGTGCGCAAGCGCTGGCCCGATACCTTAAGCGTACGGGTACTGGAACATGAGCCCCTGGCCCATTGGGGTGACGACCGGTTGGTCAGCTTGGAGGGCGAGGTTTTTGCCGTTGATGGCAGCAGTCAGATTGGCGGCATGGTCAGGCTCAGCGGCCCCGAGGGCTCCGCTGCCCAGGTGGTGCGGTTTCTGGCCGCCATGGGGCAGTCTCTAAGTGCCACTGGCCAGGATGTGATGGAGTTGCACCTCAGTGATCGAGGTGCGTGGTCAGCAGTGTTGACCAACGGACTGGAGGTGCAGTTTGGCAGCAGCGACGTTGAGGCGCGGATGAATCGCCTGGTGGTGGCCCTGCGCCGGCTGCCGGAAACCGATCCCCGCCAGCTGCTGAGCGTGGATTTGCGTTATCCCAACGGGCTGGCCGCGCGCTGGGCGCAGCAGCCGGTTGTTACCCTGGCCAGCGACCGCTGATGGCTGCGCGTTCAGACAAATCGCTGGTGGTGGGGCTGGATATTGGCACCTCCAAGATTGTCGCTATTGTGGGGGAAGTGGCGGCTGATGGTGAGGTTGAGGTGGTGGGCCTTGGCAGTCATGAATCTCGCGGCCTCAAGCGCGGAGTGGTGGTGGACATTGAATCCACCGTCCAATCCATCCAGCGGGCGGTGGAGGAGGCTGAGCTGATGGCGGGCTGCGAGATTCGTTCGGTGTTTGCCGGCATTTCGGGCAGTCATATCGCCAGCCTCAATTCCCACGGCATTGTGGCGATTCGTGATCAGGAAGTGACCGAAGGTGATGTGGAGAGGGTGCTGGATGCAGCCCGAGCGGTGGCGGTGCCGGCGGACCAAAAGATCATCCACGTATTACCTCAGGATTACATCATCGACGGCCAGGAGGGCATCCGACACCCGGTCAGCATGTCCGGCGTGCGGCTGGAGGCCAGGGTGCATGTGGTCACCGGTTCGGCTACGGCGGCCCAGAACATTGTTAAGTGTGTCGCTCGATGCGGGCTGCAGGTGGACGACCTGATCCTGCAACAGCTGGCCTCCAGCTACGCGGTACTGACCGAGGATGAACTGGACCTGGGCACCTGTCTGGTGGATATCGGTGCCGGCACCACGGATATGGCAATTTTTACCCACGGCGCCATCCGTCATACCTCGGTGATACCGGTGGCCGGTGATCAGGTGACCAACGACATCGCCGTGGCCCTGCGTACTCCCACCCAACACGCTGAAGAAATAAAAATTCGCTATGCCTGCGCTCTGCGCCAGCTGGCCAGCGCGGACGAGACCATCCAGGTTCCCAGTGTCGGCGATCGGCCTTCCAGGCGACTGGCCCGGCAGACTCTGGCGGAGGTGGTAGAGCCCCGCTATGAAGAACTGTTCAGTCTGGTCAATAACGAAATTCGCCGTTCAGGATTCGCCGAGATGATACCCGCCGGCATCGTCCTGACCGGCGGCGCGTCGAAGATGGAAGGCGTGGCGGACCTTGCTGAAGAGGTATTCCATATGCCTGTGCGGATCGGCACACCCCAGTATGTCAGCGGGCTGTCGGACGTGGTCAATAACCAGATTCACGCCACCGGGGTAGGGCTGCTGCTGTACGGCGCGCGCAGCGATCATATTCCCACCGGTGGCTATGGCACCGGATCCGCCGAGTCGCCGTGGGAAAAAATTAGAAGTTGGTTTCGAGGAGAGTTTTGATCCATGCCTCGCAGCCAGTCAATCAATACGTTCAATACGTTTTATGTAAGCCAGCCAGGAGTTCTTGAGGAGAGAAGCCATGTTTGAGTTAATGGAAAGCTATAACCAAAGTGCCATCATCAAAGTGATTGGAGTCGGCGGCGGCGGCGGTAACGCCGTGCGTCAGATGGTGGAAGCGGATATTGAGGGGGTCGATTTTATTGTCGGCAACACCGATTCCCAGGCCCTAAAAAGCTGCAACGTCACAACTGCCCTGCAGCTGGGTGCCAACGTCACCAAAGGTCTGGGCGCCGGCGCAAACCCAGAGATCGGGCGCCAGTCAGCGCTGGAGGACCGTGAGCGAATTACCGAGGTGCTGGACGGCGCCGACATGGTATTCATCACCGCCGGCATGGGCGGGGGTACCGGTACCGGCGCCGCGCCGGTGGTGGCTCAATTGGCCAAGGAAATGGGCATCTTAACCGTTGCCGTGGTCACCAAGCCTTTTCCCTTTGAAGGCCGCCGGCGAATGAACGTCGCCTGCCAGGGCATCGACGAACTGGCTCGCCACGTGGATTCGCTGATCACCATTCCCAACGAGAAGCTGCTTACGGTGCTGGGCGGCGACGTCTCGCTGCTTAATGCCTTCAAGGCGGCCAATGACGTGCTGCTGGGAGCGGTGCAGGGGATTGCTGAACTGATCACCCGCCCGGGCCTGATCAACGTCGACTTTGCGGATGTGCGCACGGTAATGTCTGAAATGGGCATGGCGATGATGGGCACTGGCTCAGCCAAGGGTGACGATCGCGCCATAGTGGCCGCTGAAGCTGCCATCGGCAGCCCGCTGCTTGAGGATGTGAACCTTTCCGGGGCCTGCGGTATTTTGGTTAACGTCACCGCCGGACTGGACCTGACCATGAGCGAGTTTGAAGAGGTGGGTCGCACGGTTAGCGAATTTGCCTCAGACGATGCCACGGTGGTGGTGGGTACCGTGATTGACCCCAATCTTCAGGACGAGCTGCGGGTCACTGTGGTTGCCACTGGGCTCAGCCGGGATGATGCCAAGGCTCAGGAGCAGCCGGTCCAGCTGGTGCGCAATGCCACCACGGGTGCGGTGGAGTACAGTCGCTCCGAGGCCGAAGCCGAGGTGGCCAACACCCGCCAAAGGGCGTCAGAGGCCGCGGCAGCTGAGCTGACGCCGGCGGTGGAGACCCAGCTTGACTACCTGGACATTCCGGCGTTTCTGCGTCGCCAGGCTGACTAACCCCGGTGCAACAAAGCCCTGGCCCTGGTGGCGGCCTGGGTCGGGCCGATGGCCGTGAGAGGTTTTTCACCGCAGTCTAATAAAACGGTCAGAAAACCCGATAGGCCATGGATGGCTTTGCAACCAGCGGCGGCTAACCGACGGCGCGCTGGTTCAGGTGCCAGTCATTTGCTGCGGGCCACTATGGCGCCCAGGCCATGAGCGGATTTGCTGGCTTCTCGCCCGCTCATGGTCGCTTTTTTGCCACAATGCCCTGGGCTCTGTTGCAAATATGCAACAAGTGTTGTTTTTAGCGCTAAACAATGGTTTGATAAGCGCCGTCCGTATGCTAGTATCGCGGCGGTTTGTAGAACGACCGTATGAAAAATGCCCGGGGGTAGAGTGACCATGATTAGACAGCGCACACTGAAGAATGTAATCCGAGCCACCGGCGTGGGAATCCACACGGGGCGAAAGGTCTATCTCACGCTGCGGCCTGCTCCCATCGACTCCGGCATTATCTTTCGGCGGGTGGACGTTAATCCAGTAGTGGAGATTGCGGCCAACCCAAAGAACGTCGGCGACACCAGCATGTCCACCTCCCTGGGCACCGACGAACACCGCATATCCACGGTAGAGCACCTGCTGTCAGCGATGGCCGGACTGGGTATCGATAACGCCTTTGTTGACCTCAGTGCGCCCGAAGTGCCGATTATGGACGGCAGTGCGGGCCCTTTTGTTTTTCTGATTCAGTCCGCCGGTATCGAAGAACAAAGCGCACCCAAGCGTTTTATTCGGATAAAAAAGCGGGTTGAGGTCACCTCCGACGATAAGATTGCCAGGTTCGAGCCCTACAACGGTTTTAAGGTCAAGTTTTCCATCGACTTTGACCATCCGGTGTTCCGCAACCACTCCCATCAGGCCGAGATCGATTTCTCCACCACCTCCTTTGTCAAAGAAGTGGCCCGTGCCAGAACTTTTGGCTTCATGCGCGACATTGAAATGTTGCGGGAGCGGAATCTGGTGCTTGGCGGCAGCATGGATAATGCCGTGGTGCTGGACGATTATCGGATTCTGAACGAAGACGGCCTGCGCTATGAAGATGAGTTCGTCAAACATAAGATCCTTGACGCCATCGGTGATCTTTACCTACTGGGTCACAGCTTGATTGGGTCTTTTTATGGCCACAAATCCGGCCATGCGCTGAATAACACCCTGCTGCGAACGCTGCTGGATCAAAAGGACGCCTGGGAAGAGGTGACCTTCGAAGACGAGGGCACAGCCCCCATCTCTTACGCCCATCCTGCCCAGGCATTCTAGCGGGCGTTGTCTACAGCTGGCGTTGCTGCCAGCGCGCTGTTGCGCTTCCTTCTCTGGCATTTTCAGCTGACCCGCAGTGGATCAAACTGCCGGAACATCCATCTGTCCAGCCCAGGCTGGAGAAAAACTGACGTTATTTACATGGGGTTTGTGGCAGCAGATCCCGCCCACGCTGCTTAGCGCTGCGGTAATTAGATCCCGATCAATCATTACTTGTCCGCCCCTTTCCCACGCCGGGCGATTCTGCGCATTATTGCCGCTAGATCGTCATCCTGGCAGTGCTCAGCGGCCTGTTCCAGGTGTTGGTTAACCGCTGGCTTTAGGAATTTGGCCTGATGAGTAATGTTGGTCGGTGCGCCCTGCCAGCGGACCCTGACAACCACCTTGCTGACGCTGATTTTGCAGCGCACCCGGGCTGTGTGTAGAATCTGCGGGCTTACATGCCGTGCTTTTGCCGCCCACAGCGGGCTGTCGGCATGCACATACAGGGTGCCATCCCGGAAATTCGCCAGGTCGCAATGGGGTCTGAGACTGGGTGGCAAATAGGGCCAAAGCGCAATTTTTAGTTGAGCAACCTCCGCCGCGTGCTGATGCAGCGCTGCCAGCGGACGGTCGCCTGCCAACAATTTTTTAAGGTTGGTTGGGCTAGCATCGCGCCGGCGATTCGGATAAGAACGATAACCTGACATATGAATATCATAGTCTTTCGAGGCGACGGCACAACGCCAAAAAAATACGCCATCGGGCAGCGGGAAGTTCGCCTTGCCCTGGTCGCCTGCGCAGCACTGCTGATATTTGTGGTGGGAGCGGG
This sequence comes from uncultured Gammaproteobacteria bacterium, assembly GCA_964351665.1. GTDB lineage: Bacteria > Pseudomonadota > Gammaproteobacteria > Xanthomonadales > SZUA-38 > JANQOZ01. The sequence goes on from CAYGPO010000037.1 coordinate 18,019, forward strand.
CGCAATCACCGGCAGCGCCCTCAGCGGCACCGACAGCAACGCGTTGGAGCAGCTGGAGGCCTATCGAAGCCAGGCGGCCCAGGCCCAGCAGGACTTGATCGCCATGCGGGAACGCCACGAAGACCACCTCAACGCCCTGGCGCTGCAGCTGGGTGAGCTGCAGGCCCGCAGCGTCCGTATGGACTCCCTGGGTGCACGCCTGACTCAAGTGGGGCAGTTAAACGATGGCGAGTTTAACTTCCAGGCCGCACCGCCGGTGGGTGGACCAGAGCAGGCCTATCGGGTAGCTAATCTGGGTTCCATCGATCTTGCCAGTGAAATATTAGAGTTTCAGGAACGCTTCCAGCAGCAGTCCATCCAGCTGCGGATACTGGAGAGTCTGATTGCCGGCCGTGAGCTGGACGATACCTTGACCCCCTCAGGTAAGCCCATTGCCGAGGGTTGGCAATCTTCCAACTATGGTAAGCGGGTCGATCCTTTTAGTGGCGAAATGGCGGTCCATCCCGGGGTTGATTTCGCCGGTCCGTTAAATTCAGAGATCCTGGCAGTGGCTGACGGCGTGGTCACCTGGTCCGGCAAGCGCTATCAGTATGGCAATACCGTTGAGGTCGACCACGGCAATGGCTATTTGACCCGATACGCCCACAACGCGGAAAATCGGGTGGTGGTGGGTGAGCGGGTCAAAGCTGGCCATGTGTTGGGCATTATGGGCTCAACCGGGCGTGCCACCGGCGCTCACGTGCATTTCGAAGTATTTCTCGACGGTCGCCGGATCAATCCCGCTGACGTTATCTACGGCATGCATTGAGGCTGGTCACACGCCCAGCGTGGTTATCTAGGGCCCACTTGGCTGCGCCTTGATCGACATTTTTGCCAGGCGCCAAGGCGGCCTGGCTTTTACATTGCCCGCTTCGCTTTCCCGGGCATTGCGAGGACCCATTCGGGGCTTGATTCATAGGCCGTCAAACCCTATGTCTTGACCTTCAGGCGAGACCCCCAAAATGCTGAATAAAATCACCACCCAGATCTTCGGCAGCCGTAACGAGCGGCTGATCAAAAAGCTGTCCAAAGTCATTGGTCAGATTAACGCCCATGAGCCGGCCATTCAGACCCTGGATGACCAGGGGCTGATGGATAAAACGGCCCAATTTCGCCAGCGCCTTAGCGATGGTGAAGCCCTGGATGCGATTCTCCCGGAAGCTTTCGCTACGGTCCGGGAAGCGGCAACCCGTGCCCTGGGGCTTCGTCACTACGACGTCCAGATGATTGGCGCGATGGTGCTTAACGACGGCAAGATTGCTGAAATGCGCACCGGTGAAGGTAAGACCCTGGTAGCCACACTGCCTGCGTATCTCAATGCGTTGACCGGAGGCGGTGTGCATGTGGTAACCGTCAACGACTATCTGGCTCGCCGAGACGCCGACTGGATGCGACCGGTGTTTGAGGCGCTGGGGATGACCGTTGGGGTGTCGGTGCCGGGAATGGCGCCGCCGGCCAAGCGCGCAGCCTACGCCTGCGATATTACCTATGGCACCAACAACGAGTTTGGTTTTGACTACCTGCGGGACAATATGGCCTTCTCCACCGAGGACCGGGTGCAGCGTGGTCAGCACTTTGCCATTGTCGATGAAGTGGATTCCATCTTAATCGACGAGGCCCGCACCCCGCTGATTATCTCGGGACCCACCGAGGACTCCCCCCAGCTCTATGTTCAGGTCAACCGCTTAGTGCCTGAACTAAGCCGGCAGCTTGAAGATGACGGCGAAGGCGATTACAGCGTCGACGAGAAGTCCAAGCAAATTTACCTGACCGAAAACGGGATGGGCAATGTTGAAGCAATCTGCATCAAGAACGGCCTGCTGAAAGAAGGTGAATCCCTTTATGATCCCCAGCATCTGGCCCTGGTCCACCACCTGAACGCCGCCATCCGCGCTCACTCCCTGTATCAAAAGGACGTGGACTACATCGTGCGCGAAGGTGAGGTGGTGATTGTTGATGAATTCACAGGTCGAACCCTGGCGGGGCGGCGCTGGTCTGACGGTCTGCACCAGGCTGTGGAAGCCAAGGAAGGGGTACCCATTCAGCGAGATAACCAGACCCTGGCCTCGATTACCTTCCAGAACTACTTTCGCCTCTACGACAAGCTGTCGGGTATGACCGGAACCGCAGACACCGAGGCCTACGAATTCCAGCAAATTTACGGCCTGGAAGTGATCGTAATCCCCACCCATAAGCCCATGATCAGAGACGACCGAGGCGATCTGGTGTTTTTGAATCCCGACGGCAAATATCGAGCCATTATGGAGGACGTAGCTGACTGTCAAAAACGCGGTCAGCCCGTGCTGGTGGGCACAACCTCCATTGAAACCTCTGAGCTGCTGTCAGATTTGCTCAAGAGCAATAGCATCCCCCATGAAGTGCTCAACGCGAAGCAGCACGAGCGTGAAGCCCTGATTGTGGCCCAGGCCGGCAGGCCGGGTGCCGTCACCATCGCCACCAATATGGCCGGCCGCGGCACCGATATTGTCCTGGGCGGCAACCTGAGCTCTGAAATGGAGGAGTTGGGCGCTGATGCCTCTGAGTCAAAGCGCGATGAGCTGCGGGCAGACTGGGAAGCGCGTCATGAACAGGTGCTGAGCGCCGGTGGCCTTCACATCATTGGCACCGAGCGGCACGAATCCCGGCGTATCGACAACCAGCTCCGGGGACGCTCCGGGCGCCAGGGAGACCCAGGCTCAAGTCGCTTCTATCTGTCGTTGCAAGATAACCTGATGAGGATTTTCGCCTCCGATCGGGTAACGGCTCTGATGCAGCGCTTTGGTATGACCGAAGATGAAGCCATTGAGCACAAATGGGTGACCCGAGCCATCGAGAACGCCCAGCGTAAGGTGGAATCCCACAACTTCGATACCCGCAAACACTTGCTGGACTTCGACGATGTGGCCAACGATCAGCGCAAGGTGATTTACGAACAACGCAATGATCTGATGGACGCCGACGAGATTGCGCAGGCCATTGCCGACATCAAGCAGGACGTTTTTTCTGATGAATTTCATCTGTTTGTGCCCCCTGGCAGTGTGGATGAGCAGTGGGATATAGCCGGCCTGGAAAAAGCCCTGGCTGGAGAGTTTGGGGCAGATCTTCCGATTGCCCAATGGCTTGAAGAAGACGATTCCCTGACCGAGGCTGGCCTAAAAGAGAAAGTGCTAAGCGGCCTGGAGGCATACTTTGCCGACAAAGAGCAGCAAACCGGTGTTGAGGTCATGCGCAACTTTGAAAAGGCCGTAATGCTGCACGTGTTGGATCAGCTGTGGAAAGACCACCTGGCTAATATGGACTATCTTCGCCAGGGTATTCACCTGCGAGGCTATGCCCAAAAGCAGCCCAAGCAGGAATATAAAAGAGAATCCTTTCAGCTGTTCGCCGAATTGCTGGATCGCATCAAACGGGAAGTGGTGAAGATTCTAGCCAGGGTGAAGATTCAGGCGCCAGAGGATGTGCAGGCACTGGACGAGCAGCGTCGTAATCAGGCGCCGGTCGAGTACCAGCACGCTGATGCTCAAGTGCCCACGGCGGCGGCAGGCAGCAACCCAGGCCAGGGCTCCCCCGCCCGGAGACCTGCTGGGGCACCCCAACAGGCTGCCGTGGCACCGGTGCAGCAGGTGGTGCGAGAAGGCGACAAAGTGGGTCGAAATGATGCTTGCCCCTGCGGATCGGGCAAAAAATACAAGCATTGTCACGGCCGAATTGGCTAGCCGGCTGTTAAGAAAGCCAATCATGGCTGTTTAAACAGAATGGGAGATACCTGGGGACAATCGGGATTGAACGGATTTGGCTCTGAAGCTGGGCTAAGGTCTGAGGCTGATTTCAGCGTTTAAGCAGGTCCGCCGCCTGCTCAATCCAGCGATCTCGATGGATCCGATCCTTAAAGCCCCGCAAGCGGCGGGTTACCCGTTCAATGTCTTCGTCGTTCAGGCGTGCCAGCTGGGCAAACTGAAAGATACCCATGGCGTTGAGGTTAGTGGCCAGCACCTCCCCAATACCCTTGATCTCAGTCAGATCATCAATCTGCTGCGGTGGACGATCATAAAACAGCGGTACCTCGGTGGCCGGCAGTTGGCCCGCCGTCAACCGCGAGGGTTGCGGCGGTTCGATGGGGTTCCGGTCGTGGGTCTGGTTAGAGGGTTTTGGCTCCAGGCTGCGGCGTCGCTGCTCTTGCTCCATCAGGTTGATCCGCTGCTGCAGCTCCGAAAGCAGGCCACGACTGGTATCCAGTTGATCATACAGCTCGGCGATGGTTTGATCCCGGGTCGCCAGACGCCGCTGCAGTTCATCAACGCCAGTGCTGCTGGCGGGTTGTTGTTCTGCCAGCTCTTTGACCTGGGCGTAGTCGCGCTGCAGCTGGGACAGGGTGTGATCTCTGGCCTTTAGCTGAGCCTCCAGCTGTCCGATCTTTGCGCTCTGATCGGCCTGCTGGGCTGACGCCGGGGGTGTATCGCTGGCTGCCTTTAGCAGAGCCGCCTGGTCTGAGGTCAGCTGTTGGATCCGATCCTTGAGCTGCTGGGTAGTTTCATTAAGCTCGGCGTTTTCATATTCCAGTTGAGTGGCCCGTTGGAGCACCGTTGCCAGTTCCAGGCGGGCCGCTTCCAGCTCGCTGCGCTGAGCCGTGGTTTTCAGCAGTTCAGCCCGTATGCCGGAGTATTTTTTGAGTTTTTCTTCCTGCTTGAGCAGGGCCGCCCGGAGCTTTTGGGTTTCCTCGATTTTTCCCTTGGCCTGGGTCAGGTCTTCCCTGAGTCCGTGGATGGAGCGTTCGCGTTGCTCCATGGAATCCCGGATCTTCGTCATGTCTTTTTCAACGTTGGCGAAGGAGGTTTCCATCTCGCCAAGCTGAGAACGCAACTGACGGACTTTCAGGGCGGCAGCGTCTCTGGCCTCAATGGAGGTTTTCATCTGCACCTGCCACTGGCGTTCGGCGCCGCGCAGGCGGCTGCCGGCGAAGACGCTTTTTACCAGCCATCCGCCTAGAAAGCCCAGTACGGTGGAGAGCAGTACTTTGATTAGCAGATCCTGTTCCATAAGGCCTCCTTGGGTGGATGAATTAAACGGTGTTGCGTGCCGCTCTACCGAGCGCGTGCGCCGACACAGTTTACGCCTTCCACCGCCGTTAGCTGTGAGGCGTCAAAACGCTTATCGCCGTCAGCACCCCTGAGCTCAAAAACGCCGCGATTGCAGTCGGTCAGAGTGACCTCAAGCGTTCCCCACACGCTGAGTTCTGAGCCTGGCGCAGGTCTCAGGAAACTGCCCGAGGTGCCTCCCACCAGCATGGAAAAGGTCAGTGGCTGATTCTGGCGCAGAGGACCGGGGATAGTCTCAGATACCAGCCACAGCCGCGCGCCGCCGGCGTCGTAGCCAAAGTAGAAGATGGTAAGGTTATTGGCAGCAGCCAGCGAGCCTTTGGGTGACTTCCCAACCTTGTGCTGGCCGATTTGCTGGGCCGATTCGATTACATTAAAGCCGTCCCCGGGCAGGTTTTCATCAAACCAAAGTCCCGAAACGGCCAGGGCGGTTGAGTCGCCTTCACCGTTGCTGGTGTAAGTGACCGACAGCGTGGGTCGGTTGGCAGGGGAGCCATTTTCTTTTGAGCCCAGGCGTTTGGCTGAGCGACTTTGATTGAGCTGTGAAATCAAGATCAGGCCGGTATTGTTGCCGCCGTCCAGCCAGTTCTGGACCTCAGCGACCAACAGGTCGGTGCTGGGAAAGGTGACGTTGCCGCTGTTTTCCACCAGGGTTCTTGAAAGTTCGGTGGCGCTGAAATCACCGCCGGGGTTTTGCCACAGTGTGCTTGAAGAACGGGGAAAAATTGCCACATCCCAGGTGGCGTCACCGGCCTGGGCCGGCGAGCCCTGGCCGCCCTGGTTGCTTGGGTTGGAGCCGCCTTCGCTCCATGCCCTGGTGGTCGCAAACAGCGCAACGTCAATGGGCGGACCAATCCCTCGGGTGGTCGCCATATTCAATGCAACCGCGGTGACGATTGATCCCGCCGGAATACTGCTGAGATCCTGAAAAGCAATTAATGAGCGCCGTTCATTGCCGCCGTTAGTGATGCCGACAAACAGGTTTTCTTCGGCCCCTGCAGAGTTGTTGGGTGACTCGGAAAACATCGAATTATCAAGGCTAGGCAGCAGGGTCACGGTGGTCTGGGCCCAGAGGGTCGGTGAACCTATCAGTGACAAAAAAAGAACCCAGCTCATGGCAGTGTTTCGGGACATGGGGGATAGTTTACCCCACTGCGGATGCTTAAATCAGCAGACTCACGGTGCCCGTGCCGGGTGACCGGCTAAGCCGATTGCTGCCTGGTCCATGGGGGCCGCTGAACGACTGCCAGCAGTAGAGTTAGGGGAGGGCCGGCATAATGGGAAAGGCAGGGTCAAACGCCGTCAATAGCGACTGCAGCGTCTGCAAGACCTCTGGATTGCCGCTTAGCTTTGCCTGGCCGCTTTGCACCAGCTCAGCAAAGGTCTTTTGGCCCATGATGTATTGATTTAAATCCGGTCGATTGACGGAGATGGTGAGGTCAGCGTTTGGGTCGCTGTAACCCTCGATATTGGTCAGGGCGGCGTTGTTGAGTTCCAGCACAAACCGCTCGCCGTTGTCCGGCGTTTGCAGATTGATACTGAAGTTCAGACCCTCAGCTTTGCGCGCATCCAGCCTGATCCCCAGCAGGTCAAGGAAGCGGCCGGTGGACATGGCCCTGACCAGGTCAGGACCCAGGGTACTGGCGCCAGCGCCGTCGGGTGGTCCGTCTCGAAGCTCTGCGGCGCCGGCTAGAAAGCTGTTGCGTAGGCTAGGGCTTTCCTGTTGATAACCCAGCTGCTCAAAGGTGTCGGCCAGCAGGTTGCGGGCCGGTTTGTGGCCTGGCTGGGCCTGCACCAGATGGTTCAGCAGTTCCTGCGCATGCCGGTAACGTCCCTGATCAAATTCCGTTAAGGCCAGTTCCATGATTTTGCTGGCGCCGCCCATGGCGCTGACATACAGCGGCGCGGACTGCTCCGGCGACAGGGGTATCAGAGTCGCTGGATTGGCATCCCAATAACCAAGATAGCGGTTTAACACGCCGCGCACATTGTGCTCAAAGGAGCCGTGGTAGCCCCGGGAGTACCAGTTTCGCTGTTGGCTGGCTGGAACCTGATACTCGTTATGAATTTGATTGATGGTGACCCCGGAATTGGCCAGATGCAGGGTCTGGTTATTCATGTGAGCGTACATATCCCTCTGATCGCGCATCACCTGGGTAATCCGCTGATTGCCCCAGCGTGGCCAGTTATGGGAGGAAAACATCACGGTTGCCTTCACGCCAAACAGATAGAGAGCCTCATTGATGGACTTGGACCACTGCAGGGCATCCCGCACCAGAGCCCCCCGCAGGGTGTAAATATTGTGGATAGTGGCAGTGATATTCTCAGCCGCCCAAAAGGCCTGGCTATCCGGAAACCAGGTGTTCATTTCTGCCGGGGCTTCGGTTCCCGGGGTGTTTTGAAACACCATTTTTACCCCGTCAATAGTCAGTTCCTCAATCGGCTCGCGGATAAGCCGGGTTGGGGCAATCAGGGTGACAGTGCCCCGGGAGATGGTCTTGCCGATGGCCTGGTCCACATGGCCGGTTGGGCCAGGTGTTAGGAACAAGCCGTATTGATAGGCAGCTCGGCGGTTCATGGCGTTGCCGGCGTAGACGTTTTCGGCAATGGCATGATGCATAAAGCCATCTGGGGCAATAATCTGAACCCGGCCCGAATCCACCTCAGCCTGGTTGACCACGCCCCGAACGCCGCCGAAGTGATCAGCATGGGAGTGGGAGTAGATCACGGCAACCACTGGCCTTTGTCCCAGCTGGCTGTTGATAAAACGCAGAGCGGCGCTGGCCGTTTCTTGGCTCAGCAGCGGGTCCATCACGATCCATCCGTTATCGCTTTGAATGAAGGTGATGTTGGAAAGATCAAAGCCCCGAACCTGATAGATCCTCTCAGTTACCTGATAAAGCCCAAATGCGGTGTTGAGCCGGGCCTGTCGTAAAAGGGAGGGGTGCACGGCCTGGGCAGCGTCATCATCGTGGACAAAGTCATACTGCTGCATGGACCAAACCAGGCTGCCGTCGGCGGCCCGGATCTCGCTAAAATCTGGAGAGGCAACAAAACCTCGGCGTTGTTCGAGGAAGTCTTGCTGGTCATTGAAGGGCAGTTGGCTCCGAGCCTGGCGCAGTACTTTCTGAGTTTGCTCTGACGCCGCTTTAGGAGGGTTTTCCGCCTGGCCGACGGCAGGACCCGCCGTCAGGCTGATTAGAACAAAGGCGGCCGCCAAGCCGCCTCGAAATGCCTTGCCTAGGGCTGATGGCCTGGGTCTGTCAGGCGCCGTTGGGCAAGAACTTCTTCTGGTCTGCAATCACCTGCTCCAACTGGGCCAGGGCGGCGGGGACGGTGGTTGCAAAAGAATCGGCGTCCACCAGGTTGACCACGTCGGGCTCCATGTCGGCGATGTGTCCGCTGATCATGATGAATCCGTTGGGCTTTGAGATTCGGGCAGCGACCACAAGGCGAGCCAGGGGAACCAGTAGTTCAGGTCTGCTGGCGGACAGGCCAATAATGTTGTGGTCGCAGGTCTTGATCGCCTCTACCAGGTCCTCGTGGGACTTGGGCATGACCAAATCAATATCCCAGCCCTTCTGGCGGAACATGTCGGCCGCCATGGTGACGCCCAGGGTATGAACATCCCCGGGCATCCCGGCAAAAAGGGCGTGACGTCGTGAATCGGGCACTGGCTTAGACAGCACACGCCGCAGGCCACGCATGATGGCGTAGATGCGCCCCGCGGCCAGGGTCAGTTCCATAAATGTCGCGAGATCGTCTTCCCAGCGCTCGCCAAGACGGCGTGCGCTCTCTGCCAGATAGCCCAAATAGATGGCGTCCATGGGGGTGCCGTCCACCTGTGCCTGCAAAATCATGTCCGCCGCTGCGGTGTCATTATCGCCAATCAGGGCGTCACAGAACTCATCGAGCTGCTGCTCATCCGGAGCCCCGGTCACCGGACTGTCAACCACCAGGCGGCTGGATAATCGGATCAGAACCTCGTGAGCCAGCTCGCTGACGGCATCGGAGGAGAGTTTTTCCAGCTGGGTCTGGTGAATAGAATGCGCCCGAGAAAACGCGTCGCGATCCATCATTTCAGACTCTGACATCAGTTGTAATGGCAAGACGAATCCCAGGGAGGGGCCGGTTGATGCGCCGTGAATGGACGCTGCAGATCAGATACAGTTGACTGATCCCGCTCGTTTCTGTTACCCCTCGCAGCCCAATAATGGCTAAAACAAAACTGTCAGTCAAGGTTTACAGCACCACTTCCGGGCTTTGATGCACCGATTGGCGATTATTGTGAACGCTGAATGGAAAAAATAGGAATAAATCCCAAAAATTCCCATTTTGGTGAGTGTGCCGAGCCTTATTCCGTGTTCTTCGGTAGCTTAGTTGACGCGGAGTCAGGAGGGCTTAGGGGGAGTAACAGTGAAAAAATCCGAAAAAGCACAGTTGAAAGTGTAACTTTGAGTTTACACCTGACGACGGCGGGCCGGTATTAGGCAACCGGGCTCCGCCGCTTTTCCCTGGTCAGGCGGGCTTGCATTGACGCCGCCGGCTTGATGGTCGCCCTGGCTTTGCGTGGGCCTTCGGGTTACCTCTGCCCCTGGATGGATTGCCGCCTCCCGCATTTCTTCGTTTCTGAGATGGCTTGGCAGGCGGTTCAGCTCGGATTGAGGGATCAACTTCGAAGCCGGGTTTAACAATCCGATCCAGTCGGATATTGAGCAGCCTTTCAATGTCCCGCAGCTGGCGCTCCTCATCAATGCAGTAAAGGGATATGGCCTCACCTTCCTGCCCCGCCCTGGCCGTGCGACCGATGCGGTGCACGTAGTCTTCTGCTGCCGTGGGAAGCTCATAGTTGACCACGTGGGGGAGTTTTTCAATGTCCAGGCCCCGGGCCGCTATATCCGTTGCCACCAGTACACGAACCTTGCCGGTTTTGAAGTCTGACAGGGCGCGGGTTCTGGCTCCCTGGCTTTTGTTGCCGTGGATTGCCATGGCCTCTATGCCATCGATGCCCAGCTGCTTGGCCAGTCGGTTGGCACCGTGTTTGGTGCGGGTAAAAACCAGCACCTGTTGCCAGTTGCCTTGTCCGATCAGCACCGACAGCAGCTCGCGTTTGCGGCCTTTGTCCACCGGGTAAACCACCTGGCTGACCCGTTCTGCGGTGGTGTTGCGTGTTGCCACCTGCACTTCAACGGGATTGTTCAAAAAGGCGCTGGCCAGATGGCGTATCTCTTTGGAGAAGGTAGCGGAGAACATTAAGGTTTGGCGATCGGCGGGGGTGGAGGCGACGATTTTCTTGATGTCGTGGATAAATCCCATGTCCAGCATCCGGTCGGCTTCGTCCAAAACCAGCATTTTCAGGCCGGAAAGCTTTACCGTTCCCTGCCTCAAATGGTCCAACAGCCGACCAGGGGTGGCGATGATGATGTCCACGCCCTGTCTCAAACGGGTTTGCTGGGGACGGATACTGACCCCGCCAAATATTTCGATGGAGCGAAACTTAAGAAACTGCCCGTAATCGATTACCGACTGATGTACCTGGGCTGCCAGTTCCCGGGTGGGGGTAAGAATCAACCCCGTGGTGGGACTGCCGGCGCTGCCTTGGACTATCAGTCGCTGCAGCATAGGCAGAGTAAAGCCGGCGGTTTTACCGGTGCCGGTTTGGGCGCCGGCCAGCACGTCCTTACCGTCTAACACGGCAGGGATAGCTTGGGTCTGCACGGGTGTGGCTTCGGTATAACCCAAAGCATGAACAGCGCGCAGCAGTTCCGGCGCAAGGCCGAGTTGATCAAATTGCATGGAATTTCCTGAAATATGGCGGGTGGGTTTACGGCGAAGCGGCAAACCGGTACTCGAAATAAACCATCAGCGGCCGAGGTATAACATCGATCGCGCGGGCGGACTGTACCACATTGCCGCGGTGTAAATAACAACCTGTCAGATTTATTCGCCCCCCGCCCTAGTCTTAGCCAAGGGTCGACTGCAGCTGGTGAAGGCGGCCAAAATAAACGCTGAGCGGCCAAAGCCCCCACCCAAACTGGTGGCCGGTGAAGCTGTTCTGTGGACTAATCCCAGGGGTCCAGCTGGAAAAACTCCAGTATCTCAGCGGACTCGGCGTCCACCAGGGCCGTCATAAACTCCAAACCTACTTTCAGCGGTATCACAACAACGTCGTCGGTAGACCGGTTAGTGGTTTCCAGGAAACGTTTAATTTCTGATGTGTCTTCGGGCCGTCGACTGAGTAGCTCTGAGGTGTATTGACTGGTCAGCAGCACCGTTTCGCTGTTCTGAGCGTAGTCCAGGTAGGTTTCGGGATAGTATTGCAGGTCAAAACCTGAAATGGCGGACATCATAAGCTCCTGACGTCGGTCAAGGTCTTTCGGAGAAGCCGCCACGGCTAATCTAGGCCCAGTCCATGACAGGGTTCGAAATCGCTCTTCCTGGCCCAGGGACAGCACTTCTTCATCGATGTCACTGGCGCGAACTAAATGAAAGCGGTCGCCAACATGGACCAGAAACACCGGCCTCGCCTGAACCACCACCCAGCCGCCATAGAGCAGCGCAGCAAGCTGGACCAGGGCGATGCAGGTGAGGTCAAACTTCAGGCTGGGTTTATTGGGCTTAAACACGATCAGTGTGAGCAAAGGGCCGATAATGACGTCCACGGACAACATGATCGTGAGCAGCTTGAAGCCGCCGCTGACGCGAAAAAATTCCAGCGGATACATGACTCCGAGCATCAGGGCCACCGCCGCCGCCGCTACGACGACGCTGATGATCAGGTGCAGTCCCGCGGCTTTCCAGCGGTTCATAGCGTGTTCCTTTTGCTTTGGGCCGCCGACAGGTAAAGCTCATGGAGCTTTGCCACCTGGGGCGGGAGGTCTTCCCGGCAGCCATTATTGTCAATAACGTCATCGGCCAGTTCAAGCCGCTGCCCACGACTTGCCTGGGCCGCCAGCATGGCGTCGATGGTTTGGTCACTGGCGCCGTCGCGAAGTTTTAACCGGGCACGCTGGATCTCTTTCGTCACATCAACCACCACGATTCGGTCAAATCGGTAGTGTTGCCGGGATTCGGCCAGCAGCGGCACGTCCACGATGCAGTAGGGGCCATCGCACTGGTCGATCTGACGGGCCATCTCCTCCCGGACCATTGGGTGGACAATGTGCTCAAGCTGAGCTCGCAGCTTCGGCTCAGAAAAAATCCGCTTTCGCATGGCAGCTCGATCCAGACTGCCGTCATCGTCCAGCACCTTAGGACCCATGGCCTGGACAATCTCAGCCAGGCCAGGTGTGCCCACTGCGACAACCTGTTTTGCAATCAGGTCCGCATCCACCAAAACAGCACCCAGATCCACAAAAAGTTGATCCACGGTGCTTTTGCCGCTGGCAATGCCGCCGGTCAAGCCGACCTGAAAGGTCAACCTGCAAGACCGCTGATGTTGAGGTAGACGCTGATGATCTCGTCTCCCCAGATCATCGCGATCCAGCCCGCTGCCGCAATGTAGGGGCCAAAGGGAATCGGTATATTGCGGTCTTTGCCGGCGAAGATAATCATGCCAATGCCTACCACCGCACCGACCAGGGATGACAGCAATATCACCAGTGGCAGAAACTGCCAACCCAGCCAGGCCCCGAATACCCCCAACAGCTTGAAATCGCCATACCCCATGCCTTCCTTGCCGGTGATCAGTCTGAACAGATGAAATACCAGCCACAGGGACAGATAACCGGCTGCAGCGCCAATTACGCTGCTGGAAAGGTCGGTAAACATGCCTCCGGTATTAAGTAACAGACCCAGCCAAAGCAACGGTATGGTGATGATATCCGGCAGCAGCTGCACGTGGATATCGATCACGCTCAGGGCCACCAGCGACCAGGTCAGGAGCATGGCGAGCACGGCCGCCCAGCTGACGCCGAATTTCCAGGCAACAACGGTGCTGAGTATGGCTGTGGCCAGTTCAACAACCGGGTATTGGGCAGAAATTGGCCGAGAGCAGCCTTTGCATTTGCCCTTCAGCAGCAGATAGCTCAACACAGGAATATTTTCCAGTGCGCTGATTTTATGCCCGCAGCCAGGGCAGGCCGATCGGGCAAAGACCAGTCCCGGAGGCTCAACCAGGCCGGAGGCGTCTTGTTCCAGCACTTCACTGGCCTGCAGCTTCCATTCGTGCTCTATGCGGGGTGGTAGTCGCAAAATCACCACGTTGAGAAAACTTCCGATCAACAGGGAGTAGAGGAATACTACGGTGAGCCAAACCGGTTGGCTTGATGTGAGTAGGTCGATCATCTTTTGTCGAAGCTTATGCCGCGTTGAAGCGTAACTTCAACGCGGCTAGGTTCTCGTCGATCCAGGTCAAATGGTCGCTGCCAGTTTGAAGATCGGCAGATACATGCCCACTACCAGGCTGCCTACCAGGCCGCCGATTACCACCATAATCAAGGGTTCCAGCAGGCTGCTGAGGGCATCAACGGCGTTGTCTACCTCGTTTTCATAAAACTCCGCTACCTTGCGCAGCATTTGATCCAGGGCACCGGATTCTTCGCCAATGGCGGTCATTTGAACCACCATATGGGGGAATAGATCCACCTGGCGCATGGCCAGCTGCAGCTGGTGGCCCACCGAGACGTCTTCTTTAATGCGTTTCACCGCGTTGCCGTAGACCGAGTTTCCGGTGGCGCCTGAAACGGTTTCCAGGGCGTCAACCAGAGGCACACCGGCGGCAAAGGTAGTGGACAGCGTTCGGGAAAATCGCGCAATAGCAGAGTTGTGCATAATCTCGCCGATCACCGGCAC
>CAYGPO010000037.1:32046-33747 GCA_964351665.1 uncultured Gammaproteobacteria bacterium
GCCTGTTCGCCGGCGGCCACCAGGTTGATATAGAGTTCGTCGAACTGCACCGGGTGCCGGCCCAGAGATTCGCTCAGCGAGGAACCGGATTCAATGCTGTTTTTGATGTCTACCAGCATGTCGCGCATCCGGGGGTTGGCCTGGCCACCGGCAACGATATCGAAACCCTGCACCAGCGGCACGCCGGCCTGCATCATGGTTGCCAGCTGACGGGAGAAAACGGCGATATCCTGTGCCTTAATGGTCTTACCGCCGGCACCAAACAGCGGTTTGGTTTTCTTTTTGACTTTGGTTGGGTTGATACCCTGCCGACGTAAATCGGCTTTCACCAGGTTGACGTTTCTAGCGGTTTGCTCACCCTTAATTTTAGCGCCGCGCTTGTCGGTGCCCTCCCAGGTAAAAACCGGGATCTCAGCTGCAGTAGTGGCCATGGTGTTAGTCCTTAGTTACTCGGTTCAACTCAATCAACCCGGTTGTACCTTGTCTGACTTTGTTCAAGGCAGACAACCGGAGATCGTCAATGCCGTCTTCCAGCGCCTGATCGGCGATTTGCAGGGCGTTACCGCCAGCCAGCACGATGCGCTGGATTGATTCGGTCACCGGCATCACCTGGTAGATCCCCACCCGGCCCTTGTAGCCTTCGTTACAGCTGGTGCAACCCTTGGGCTCAAACACGGTGAGGTCAGACACCTCGTCCTTAAGGAAGCCCTCGGCCAGCAATGCTTCGTCGGGTAGATCCGCTGGCGTCTTGCAGTCGTGCAGGCGTCTAGCCAGGCGCTGGGCAATCACCAGGGTCACTGAAGAGGTAATGTTAAAGGGCGCAATGCCCATGTTCATCAGGCGCGCGATGGTTTGGGGTGCATCGTTGGTGTGCAGCGTGGACAGCACCATGTGGCCGGTCTGGGCCGCCTTGATGGCAATTTCTGCGGTCTCAAGGTCGCGAATCTCACCTACCATGATGACATCCGGGTCCTGACGCAGAAAGGAGCGCAGGGCCGCCGCGAAGGTCATGCCTTGTTTGACGTTCTGCTGCACCTGATTGATACCCGATACGCGTATTTCAACCGGATCTTCAGCGGTTGAGATATTTCGTCCTTCGGTATTGAGGATATTCAGCGCGGTGTAAAGCGAAACGGTTTTGCCGCTGCCGGTAGGGCCGGTTACCAGCACCATGCCGTAGGGCTTGTGAATCGCGTCCACAAACAGTTGTTTTTGGTTTTCTTCATAGCCCAGCTTATCAATCCCCATCTTGGCCGCTGAGGCATCAAGAATTCGCAGCACAATCTTTTCACCGAACAGGGTTGGGCAGGTGCTGACCCGGAAATCGATGGAGCGGGTCTTGGACAGGTTGAGTTTGATTCTACCGTCCTGGGGGACGCGCTTTTCGGCAATATCAAGGCTGGACATCACTTTGAGACGCGCAGCCAACCGGGGGGTCATTTTCACTGGCGGCGTTGCCATTTGCTTCAGCACGCCGTCCATTCTGAAGCGCACCCGGTATTTCTTTTCGTAGGGTTCAAAGTGTACGTCGGAGGCGCCGCGCTTGATGGCGTCCAGCAGTACCTTATTAATAAATCTGACCACCGGCGTGTCGTCGGCGCCGCCGGCCTCAACCCCGCCGCCGTCGTCATGCTCCAGGTCGTCGGTGTCGGTAAAATCGACGTCATCCAGGCCATCGTCGTCACCCAGGCCTTCCATCAT
>CAYGPO010000038.1:0-21463 GCA_964351665.1 uncultured Gammaproteobacteria bacterium
TGGCCAGACCCGTGGCCAGACCCGTTACAAGATCCATGGCCGATTCTGCGCCATAGGCTCCACCCACCGAGGGCCATTGGGCAGACAGTGATTACCGAGTCGGCGGGTCAAAAAGCAGGCACAGCGCTGCTGACGCTGGGGCGTTTGCCCAAGGGGCTGGATATCGCCCGCTGCCTGGCTAAGGCCGGATGGCGGGTGCTGGTGGCGGAGCCCGGCCGGCGCCATTTGTGTGGCAGCTCGCGTTTTGTGGCCGGCAGTTTTCAGGTCACGGCGCCGGTCAACGACCCGGAGGCCTATCTGGCCGAGCTGCTGCAGATTATTAAAACCGAAGCCGTGACTCTCGTTGTTCCGGTGTCTGAGGAATGCCTGCACGCGGCGGCGCTGCACGAACGTGTGCCCGAGGGGGTGCGAGTCGCTGCCATGCCCTTGACTCAGCTGTTGTCAGTGCACGGCAAAGCGTCCTTTGTGGAAACCTGCGAGCGGCTGGCCATTGGCGCGCCCAAGACCCTGCGGCTAAGCGATCCGGACGCCCCCGGGATGAATCAGTCAGGCCCGGTCATCATTAAGCGAGACTACTCCTGCGCCGGTGTCGGGCTGGAAGTGGTGGCCGCTGGGCAGGCCCTGCCCAAGCGTGATGATGCCCAGCAATGGCTGGTGCAGCAGTTCATCAGCGGTACCGAGCTGTGCACCTTCTCCCTGGCCTTTGAAGGCCGGGTGTTGGGCACGGTGGTTTACCGAGGCACAGTAGTGTCGGGCACGGTGGCTGTGTGTTTCGAGCGCATCGATGCCCCGGATAAGGTCACCCAATGGGTCAATGCCTTTATCCAGGGCGCCGGCTGCAGCGGTTTTATTGGCTTTGATTTAATGATCGATGATGGCGGTGAAGTGTTTGGCCTTGAATGTAATCCCCGGGCCACCAGTGGCCTGCACTTTTTTCAGCCCGAAGATCTGGCCGCCGCCATAGTTGATCCGGCCCGGTGCCAGCAGCTGCGGCTTCGCCGGCGCCGGCTGATGCAGCAGTTTTACCCCTGTTTAACCGAAACCCAGCTGTCGCTGTTTCGCTTTCGCGAGTTTATCCACAACCTGGGCCAGCTGCTGCGGGCCAAGGACGTCAGCTTCATGCTCCGCGATCCGCTGCCCTTTTTGCTGCTGCCCTATACCGCCTGGTCGATCCTGTTCCTAACCTTATTTAAGGGCATGAGTTTTGGCCAGGCCGCCACCTGGGATGTGGAATGGACCGCCCCTGATGAGACCCACCATGACTGATTCTCTGTATCGCCCACCGGCTCCAGTGCCTTTGTCGCCGCTGCGATCTTTGCTGCGAGTGATGGGCGAGGGTGATGGCAATTTGCTCAGCCTGGTGCCCAAGGCGGCCTACCGGGAGCGCATCACGCCCCTGGGCTATTCCCGCCGCTCCATCGTGTTGATTAACGACCCTTCCTGCATTCGCGACGTGATGACTGATCCGCTGGAGATCTTTCCCAAAAACGATTTGTTTGTGGGCGCTCTGGAGCCCCTGGTGGGGGACTCAATTTTTGTCAGCAGCGGCGACACCTGGCGCCGTCAGCGGGCGATGATTGATCCGGCCTTTTCCCACATGCGCATCAACCAGGCTTTTCCGGCCATGGCTCAGGCGGTGGAGGAGTATCAGCAGCTGTTAGATCAGCACGCCCAAAGCGGCCAGCTTCTGTCCCTGGATGTGGCCATGAGCCAGCTCACCGCCGATGTGATTTGCCGCACGATTTTTTCTCAGTCCCTGGAATCCAATCGGGCCAAGGACGTGTTTCAGGCCTTTACTGAGTTTGAGCGGACGGTGGCCAGCGTGGAGATTCGCCGGCTGATCTTTGGTAAAGCCTTTGACAAGGTTGATCAGCCTGCTCACGTGCTGGCGGCCTGCCAGCGTATCCGGGGCCATATTGGCCAGATGTTGGCGCCGCGGCTGGCTGAGGGCGCTGAGCCCGTGGACGATATCGTGGGGGCGGTGATCAAGGCCCGGGACTTCGACACCGGCAAGGGCTTCAGCCGCCAGGAGTTAATCGACCAGATTGGGGTGTTTTTCCTGGCCGGGCATGAAACCACCGCCAGCGTGCTGACCTGGACCTTCTTCATATTGTCCCAGCAGCCCGACACCGTGGCCCGCATGCGCGCGGAGATTGACGGCGTGGTAGGTGAGGGGCCGGTGCGCTTTGAACACGTAAAAAAGCTGGCCCTGGTGCGCAGCGTATTTCGTGAAGTGCTGCGACTGTATCCCCCCATCACCTTTATTCCCCGGGTGGCCAGCGAGACCACCAACATTGCCGGGCGGCGCATCAAGCGTGGCGCCATGGTGATGATTTCTCCCTGGACCACCCACCGCAATGCGCTGCTCTGGGATGATCCAGACCGCTTTGTGCCCGATCGCTTTATCGGTGGCACGGAGCAGGCCGAGAAAGACAATACCTTCCTGGCCTTCGGGCTGGGTCCCCGGGTGTGTATAGGCGCCGCCTTCGCCACCATCGAGAGCGGGCTGATTTTAGCCAGCCTGGTGCGCCGCTACGACTTCATCCCCCAGGCACCGGAAAAGGTCCGCCCGGTGGCCCGTCTGACCACCCGTCCGGCGGAGCAGATTTTGTGCCAGGTAAAGCGACGGTGAGCAGCCCTCCCCACGCGGTGGTGGTGGGCGCCGGCATGGGCGGGCTGGCGGCGGCGCTGGATCTGCTCAGTGCCGGCGCCCGGGTCACCCTGCTGGAGCGCCAGCCCCGGCCCGGTGGCAAAATGCGTGAGGTGTCGGTGGCGGGGCAGAACATCGATTCTGGTCCGACGGTGATGACCATGCGCTGGATCTTCGATGAGCTGTTTGCCAACGCCGGTTTGGCCTTTTCCGAGCATGTCAGCCTGAAGGCCTCCAGCCTGCTGGCCCGCCATAGTTGGCTGGACGGCAGCCGACTGGATCTGTTTGCCGATCAGGGCCAAAGTCGCCAGGCCATTGTTGAGCTATGCGGCCCCGGCGAAGGCAAAGCCTATGACCGCTTTGTGAGTAAGGCAGGGCGCACCTTCGATACCCTGGATAAGAGCTTTATGCGGGCCCAGCGCCCCAATGCTCTGCAGCTGGGAATGCGGGTGGGGCTGCGAGGTCTGCCGGGCCTGATGGCCGCTAACCCTTTCGTCTCTCTGTGGCGGGAGCTGGGCAACATCTTTACCGACCCGCGGCTGATTCAACTGTTTGGTCGCTACGCCACCTACTGTGGCTCCAGCCCCTTTTTGGCCCCTTCAACCTTGATGCTGATTGCCGAAGCCGAGCGCCGGGGGGTGTGGCTGGTGGGCGGCGGCATGCAGCGGGTGGCCGATGCGCTGGCTGCCGCAGTGACCCAGGCCGGCGGCCAGATCCACTATGACTCAGCCGCCACAAGAGTTGAGGTTAGCCAGGGCAGGGCTACCGGGGTGACCCTGGCCAGCGGTGAGCTGATCAGCGCTGATGCGGTGGTATTTGGTGGCGACAGCCAGGCCCTGGCGGAAGGTTTGCTGGGCGAAGGCGCCGCCCCCAGCGCCCAGCGTCGGGGCGATGATGGGTTTACCCTTTCAGCCATTACCCTGAGCGCGGTGGGCACCGCCAACGACTTTCCCCTGGCTTATCACACGGTATTTTTTGGCGACGACTATGTGGACGAATTTGACGCGGTGATCAAGCGCGGGGAGATTTGTGACAAACCCACGGTGTATATCTGCGCCCAGGATCGGGCGGATCACCAGCTCGCTTCGCCCCAGGGGGCTGAGCGGCTTTTCTGCCTGATCAATGCGCCGCCTCGGCAGCTGTCTCAGGCATTCATTGCTGATGGGGTAAGCCGGCTGAAGGCTCATCTGGGGCAGCATGGTCTGAGCATGGACATTGCCCCTGATGCCCAGGTGGTGACCAGCCCCAACGAATTCAGCGGCCTGTTTCCCGCCAGCCGCGGTGGGCTTTACGGGCGGCCAACCCACGGCCCCTGGGGCTCGTTTACCCGTCCGGGTGCAGCAACCCCCATCGCCAGCCTGTATCTGGCCGGCGGCAGCGTGCACCCCGGCGCCGGTATACCCATGGCCGCCCAGTCCGGCCGCCTGGCCGCCGCCAGTGCGGCAGCGGACCTGGGGTTGCTAGCCCGCATTATTCATGAAGGCCGCTGATGACCTGGCAAATCCCAGCGCTTTCAGGCCCTTGCGTGATCAGCCTAAATGGCGGTGGCTGACAGTATGTCGCTGTCGGCGTCTCGTAAAATTATTCAAGTAAGGACGGATGACGCCACCGGGGATCAGTCAGGATCCGGTACCAGGTTCTCCAGCACTCTTGCTGATGAGATCACCCCTGGCATGCCGGCGCCGGGATGGGTGCCGGCTCCCACCAGGTATAGTCCCGGCAGCTCTTCGCTAACGTTGTGAGGCCGAAACCAGGCGGTCTGGGTAAGCACCGGTTCGATGCTGAAGGCGGCCCCTTCCACCGAGCCCAGGCGGTCCTGAAACTCCTGGGGCGTGAGCATCAGGGAGGTAACCAGCTCATCTTTTAAGCCGGGCAACACCGTCTCAGACAGACTTTTCTCGATGGCCGCACGATAGGGCTCGGCCTGCTCTTTCCAGTCGATGCCCGACTGCAGGTTGGGCACCGGCGACAGCACGTAGAACGCATCGCAGCCCTCCGGCGCCATGGCTGGGTCGCTGGCGGTGGGGCGATGCAGGTAGAGGCTGAAATCCTTCGCCAGTACCTTTTTCTTGAAGATATCGTTGAGCAAACCTTCGTAGCGGGGGCCCAGCAGAATCATGTGATGGGGTACTTCGGGATACTGGCGTTTGGTGCCGAAATACCACACCACCAGGCTCATGGAGTATTGGGTCTTTTTCAGCTTACGGTCTGTCCAGCGCCGACGATGCTGCTTCGGCACCAGGTATTTGTAGGTGGCGGCGGCGTCGGCGTTGGAAACCACCACCTGAGCGTCCAGGGTTTCGCCCCCCACCAGTCTGACCCCAGCCGCGCGGCCGTTTTTCACCACGATCTGCTCTACCTGGCAGTTATAGCGACAGGTCCCACCCTTGGATTCAATCAGCGACACCAGGCCTTTAACGATGGAGCCGGTGCCGCCCATGGCGTAGTGCACCCCGTGGCTGCGCTCCAAATGAGCAATCAGCAAATAAATGGCGGTGGTGGTGAGGGGGTTGCCGCCGATGAGCAGGGGGTGGAAGCTGAACACCATGCGCAGCTTGGGGTCTTTAAAGAAGGTTTTGACGACGGAGTAAACGCTGCGATGGAAGTTTGTTCGCACCAGATCTGGCAGGGTGCGAAGCATTTTCCACATCGTGTCGAAAGATTCATACAGCAGTTCGTTAAAGCCTACTTTATAGAGCTTGGCGCTGGTGGCCAGAAAATCGTCATACCTGGCCACATCGTCGGGATTGAAGCGGGCAATTTCTGCCTTCATGGCTTCGTGATCGCCGCTGTAGTCAAAGTGGGTGCCGTCAGCGAAGCGGATGCGGTAGTAAGGATCAATCGGGATCAGCTCAACGTCGTCGGCCAGCTTGCTCCCGGCCAGCTCCCACAGCTCTTCCAGCAGAAACGGCGCGGTCACAATGGTGGGGCCGGCATCAAAGGTAAAGCCATCTTGATGATAAACGTAAGCGCGGCCGCCGGGAGCATCCAGCTGTTCACACACCGTTACCTGATAGCCGCGCACGGCCAATCTCAGGGCCGCTGCCAATCCTCCGAATCCACTGCCGATCACAATGGCCTTTGAGCTACTCAACGGTACTACCTCCGAAACAGTTATCGATATAGATTAATGTCCATCAGGTGATGTTTGTGTGGCGATTTGACGGGGGCCAAAGGCCGATAAACAATGACGGTCCCCAATGTAATGTTCGCTGGACAGATGTTCCAGCCTTTTCAGGATTGATGGCCCATGCTCCTGTTTGACTCCTTGGTAACCGCACACATCGCCACCGGCACCGTGGGTCTGGTTTCCCTTTGGGTACCGATCGTGGGCCGCAAAGGCGGACCGGTGCACAAGCGCTGGGGCAAAGTGTTTGCCAACACCCTGCTGCTGACCGGGGGGCTGGCCGTAGGCATCAGCTGCTGCACTCTGATCTGGCCCCTGGAGACCCATCCGTTCTGGACCGATGCCGCCATGGTGCGCGCAGTATTTGGCTGGATGATGCTGTATCTGGCGGTAATGACCATCAATCTGGCCCGCTACGGCCGGATCTGTGTGCAAAACCGTGCCAACCACCGGGCCAATCGAACCGCCCTCAATCTCACCTTGCAGGCCTTGACCTTTATCACCGCCGCCAACTGCGCTTATCAGGGCTGGAAGGTGGGACAACCACTGTTAATCGGCATGGCAATTGTTGGACTGGCAGCCGGCATACTCAATACCCGGTTTATTCTTCGGCCAAGTCCACCCTTCAACGAGTGGCTGGTGCAGCATTCCAGAGGTTTAGTGGGCGCGGGAATTTCTGTCTATACCGCATTTTTGGCCTTTGGCGCGGTCAACCTGATGCCCCAGTTCGCCTTCAGCCCTGTGCTGTGGGCCACTCCCTGCACACTGGGCATCGCTTACCTGATCTACCACCAGGGACGCATCATGCTGGCCCGCCGACGGATCAGCCAAGCCGGCAGTTCAGCGCCAGCGGCGGCTAAGGTCAGCTAAGTGAAACACGCCTGACAGCACCAGCAGGGCGGCGGTGATGGACCAACCGAAACCCTTCAGTGCCGCCCCCAGCGCCAGCATCAGGCTGCCGCCGGCCCCCAGATTCAGCAGCAGCGACAGGGGCTGTACGCCGCGACCGGTGCGGCGGAAGTACAGGATCAGGGCGATGGCTTCCACCGCCACCACCATCAGCATGATCAGGACGATATCCCCGCTTTCGATAATGGCCTGCATGAACACTGCCCCTTGGTGGTGGTAATGCCGGCGCCTGGTGGTGGGTAGCCGGTGGGTTGTTGCCCGGGCGATATTATCAGGAACGGCCTTGTTATGGCCTTTGCCCCGCCTTCCGCTGCCCGGCTGCCCTTAACACTGCAGATTTACGCAGGATTTCTGCCGATTTTTGCAACTCAGGGTTAAGGCTCTTATGATCAGCGTCCTGCATTTGCTGCAGTCACCGATCTGATCTGGCCCAGGGGGGCTGTTCGACCATTATTCGAGGGAATACTCATTGACTAACTCTGTCGCGAAATTCTGCGTGGCTGCGCTTGTGGCCGTGATTTCATTCTCGCCAGCCGACGCTGCCGATAAAAACCCGCTGACCGATCTGGCGGCCGGTTTGACCATCCGGGACATCGGTCCCGCCGTCACCTCGGGCCGCATCAGCGACTTCGCCATGCACCCCGATGGTTGGCACAAATTCTACGCCGCCACCGCCTCCGGCGGATTATGGAAAACCGACAACGCTGGCACCACCTGGACAGCCATATTTGACAACGAGGGCTCCTATTCCATTGGCGTGGTGGAGCTGGATCCGGCCAATCCCAACGTGGTCTGGGTGGGTACCGGTGAAAATAACGCCCAGCGCTCGGTGGCCTATGGTGACGGGGTCTACAAATCCCTGGACGGGGGCGCCAGCTGGAAAAATCTGGGGCTGAAAGATTCCGGCCACATAGGCCAGATTGCCATCCATCCCAACAATTCTGACGTGGTTTTTGTAGCCGCTCAGGGTCCGCTGTGGAATGCCGGCGGTGACCGCGGCGTTTATCGCAGCAGCGACGGCGGGCAGTCCTGGGACCAGGTGCTGGAGGTGGACGAAAACACTGGTGCCAACAACGTGCTGATCCACCCGGCCCGCCCGCAGCTGGTGTTGGCCTCCGCCTGGCAGCGTCGACGCCACGTCTGGACCTTAATCAACGGCGGCCCGGGCAGCGGCGTCTATCGCTCCACCGACGGCGGCGACAGCTTCAGTGAAATCACCGCCGGCCTGCCGCCCAATGACAAGGGCCGGATTGGTCTGGCCTTTGCCCCCAGCAGCCCGGATGTGGTTTACGCCATCATTGAAACCGACGATAAGCACGAAGGTGTGTATCGCTCCACCGACTTTGGCGCCAGCTGGGAAAAGCGTTCCAGCTACAACGCCGGCAGCCCCCAGTACTACAACGAGCTGGTTGTTGACCCCAACAATCCCGACCGACTTTACGCCATGGACACCTTCATGCAGGTGAGTAACGATGGCGGTAAGACCTTCCAGCCGGTGGGCAGCAACTACAAGCACGTGGATGAGCACGCCCTGTTTATCGACCCAGCCAACAGCAGCCACCTGATCACGGGTAATGACGGCGGTATCTATCAGTCCTTTGACGGCGGTGAGAACTGGCGCTTCGTGGAAAACCTGCCCATTGCCCAGTTTTATCGAGCAACCCCGGACAACGACCTGCCGTTTTACAACGTGTATGGCGGTACCCAGGACAACAACAGCCTGGGCGGTCCTTCCCGCACCCTGTTTGACCGGGGCATCACCAACGAGGACTGGACCTTCACTCTGGGCGGTGACGGCTTCAAAACCCAGGTGGATCCCACCAATCCCGATACGGTGTATTCCCAGCTGCAGCACGGCCTGCTGGCGCGCTTTGACCGACAGAGCTATGAGCGGGTGATTATCACCCCCACTCCCGGCGCAGACGAAAACGATTTCAAATGGAACTGGAACTCAGCATTCATCATCAGCCCCCATAACCCCAAGCGGCTGTACTTCGCGGCTGAGAAGCTGTTTCGCAGTGACGACGGCGGCAACGCCTGGCGTCCCGTCAGCGACGACCTGACCCGCAGGATTGATCGAAATACCCTGAAGGTGATGGACCGAGTCTGGGGCGTTAACGCGGTGGCCAAAAACAACTCCACCTCCATGTATGGCTCCATTGTGTCCCTGGCCGAAAGCCCCCTGGAAGCCGGGCTGCTGTACGTGGGTACCGACGATGGCCTGATTCAGGTCAGCGATAATGGCGGCGACAGTTGGCGCCGGGAAGATCAATTCGGCCGGGTCCCTGAGATGAGCTACGTGGGGGATTTGGTGGCCTCAAACCACAGCCCCGACCGTGTCTACGCAGCCTTCGACAATCACAAAAAGGGCGATTTCAAACCCTATCTGCTGCGCAGTGACGACCGCGGCGCCAGCTGGAAATCCATTGCTGGCAACCTGCCCCCCCGCGGCACGGTTCACACCGTAGCCGAAGATCATGTCAACCCGGAGCTGCTGTTTGCCGGCACCGAATTCGGCGTTTTTTATACCCAGGACGGCGGCAAGACCTGGGGTGAGCTGACCGGCGGCATGCCCACCATTGCCGTGCGGGACATGGAAATCCAGCGCCGGGAAAACGATCTGGTACTGGGCACCTTTGGCCGCGGTATCCGGATTTTGGATGACTACACTCCCCTGCGGGTGCCGGCGGCAACCATCACCGCTGAGGCGGGCCACCTGTTCCCGGTTAAGCCCACCTGGCTGTATGCGGAGAAGTCCTATTACGCTTACGGGCCCAAGGGTTTTATGGGCGCCAGCTACTTTGAGGCGCCTAACCCGGCCTTTGGTGCGGTGTTTACCTATCACCTGAGCGAGGGCCTTAAGTCCCTCAAAGAACAGCGCCGAGAAGCGGAGCGTAAGCGCCAGAAAGACGGTGAAGATAATCCCTATCCGCCCATCAGCGAGCTGCGGGCTGAGGCCGCTGAAGACGATCCGGTGGTGGAGTTCAGCATCTTTGATGCCACGGGCCAACTGCTGCGCCGGATCACCGGGCCCGCCAGTAAAGGCATGCACCGGGTGGCCTGGGATCTCCGGCTGCCGGCCCCGGACGCGGTGGATATCAGCGCGCCGGGTTTCCGCGCGCCCTGGGATACAACGCCCAAGGGCACCCTGGTGGCGCCGGGCACCTACAGCGTGTCCATGGCCATGCGGGTGCGTGGCGAGTTGACGCCCCTGGGTGAGCGCCAGGAGTTTGTGCTCAAGACCCTGGATGAAGGTCAGTTCAGGCCAGCGTCGCCGGCGGATCAGGCTGCGGAGATGGCCCGGGCCAACCACCTGGCCCGGGGCGTCGCGGCGGCCCAGGGAATCCTGGCTGAGCTCAAAAACCGGGTTGCCCACCTGAAGGTGGCGCTGCGTGAGACGCCGGTGGCTGATGACGGGCTTTATCAGCAGCTGTCAGCGGTGGAGACCGACCTGGGTCAAACCGCCATTGTCCTTAACGGCGATCGGGTGCTGGCCTCAACCGCCGAACCCACACCCATGTCCGTCAGCGCCCGAATGGGCATGTTCCAGTTTGCCCATTGGGATGCCCTGGCTGGGATCACTGACAATCAGCGCGGATCCCTGGCCATTGCCGCTGAGCAGCTGCAGCAGGTGAACGCGGAGCTGAAAGCCGCCGGCCAGGCCCTGGATTCCATCGACAATACCCTGGGCTCTGATGCGCCCTGGACCCCGGGACGGGCACCAGCGCTGCCCCAGACCAATCAATAATGAGGAAGCACAACGTGAGAGATCATCTTGGCTGGCTGTTGTCAGCAGCATTACTGGTACCGGCGGCGGGCGCTCTGGCGCAAAAAGACAAGGAGCCTGAGACCCTGTCAGCCGGCACCTTCGCCGGCATGGAGCTCAGGGGCATAGGCCCGGCCTTGATGTCCGGCCGGATTGCCGACATCGATCTGCATCCTGAGGACCCCAACACCTGGTATGTGTCGGTGGGTTCAGGCGGGGTCTGGAAAACCGTCAATGCGGGCACCACCTGGCAGCCGATTTTTGACAAGCAGGACGTCTACTCCATCGGCGCTCTGACCATCGATCCTTCCAACCCCAGCCGAATCTGGGTTGGCAGCGGTGAAGACGTGGGCGGTCGCCACGTCAGCTTTGGTGACGGGGTTTACCTCAGCGAGGACGGCGGCGCCAACTGGAAAAATGTCGGTCTGAAAGACTCAGAACACATCACCCAGGTGATCGTGCACCCCGATGACCAGAACGTGGTGGTGGTGGCGGCCCAGGGGCCCCTGTGGAGCAAGGGCGGTCAGCGCGGCATCTACCGCACCGAAGACGGCGGTGAGAACTGGACTCAAACCCTGGGTGATGACGAATGGACCGGGGTCGCCTCACTGATCGCTGATCCGCGCGATCCCCAGGTACTGTATGCCGCCACCTGGCAGCATCACCGAACCGTGGCCGCCTACATGGGCGGTGGCCCTAAGTCTGGCATCCATAAGTCCACCGACGGCGGCAAGACCTGGCGTGAACTGACCCAGGGCCTGCCCGAGGGCAACAAAGGCAAAATTGGTCTGGCCATCTCGCCGCTGAATCCCGATGTGGTTTACGCCGCGGTGGAACAGGATCTGCGCAAGGGCGGTCTGTACCGTTCCACCGACCGCGGCGCCAACTGGGAGCGTCGCTCCGACACCGTCAGCGGCGGCACCGGCCCGCACTATTATCAGGAGCTGTTTGCCAGCCCCCATCACGAGGGTCGGCTGTATCTGATGAACAACACCACGCTGATCTCCGACGATGGCGGCAAAACCTTCAGCCCCATGAGCAACGAGAACAAGCACGGTGACGACCACGCGGTGGCGTTTCGGCCGGACAACCCGGACTATTTGATCTTCGGCAGTGACGGCGGGCTGTATGAGACCTTTGACCACACCGCCAGCTGGCGCTTTGTGGCGAACCTGCCCATCACTCAGTTCTACAAGCTGGCCTTGGACGATGCTGAGCCCTTTTATAACGTCTATGGCGGCACCCAGGACAACAATACTCAGGGCGGGCCTTCCCAGACCGACAACGACAACGGCATCCGCAACAGCGACTGGCAGGTGGTGCTGTTTGGTGACGGCCACCAACCCGCCACCGAACCGGGTAACCCGGATATTGTCTACGCCCAGTGGCAGCAGGGAAATCTGGTGCGGGTGGACATGAGCTCCGGCCAGCTGACCTATATCAAGCCCCAGGGCGGACCCGAGGACGCGCCGGAACGGCTGAATTGGGACGCCCCTATTGTGGTCAGCCCGCACAAGCCCACCCGCCTGTATCACGCCTCCCAGCGGGTCTGGCGATCAGAAAATCGGGGCGATACCTGGACCGCGATCTCCGGTGATCTCACCCGCAATCAGCAGCGCGAAACCCTGCCCATCATGGGTCGCCAGCAGAGCGTGGAGGCGCCCTGGGATATGTTCGCCATGTCCCAGTACAACACCATCACTTCCCTGGCAGAATCGCCTCTTAAGGAAGGCCTGCTGTACGCCGGCACCGACGACGGATTGATCCAGGTGTCAGACAACGGCGGCGAAAGCTGGCGCAAAATTGAAGTTGGCAGCCTGCCCGGGGTGCCGGACACGGCCTTCGTCAACGACATCAAAGCCGACCTGTTTGAGGTGAACACGGTCTATGTGGCGCTGGATAACCACAAATACGGCGATTATCAGCCTTACCTGGTGAAGAGCACCGACGGCGGTCGGCGCTGGCAGTCCATCGCCAGCAACCTGCCGGACAAGCATCTGGTATGGCGACTGGTGCAGGATCATGAACAGTCCCAGCTGCTGTTTGTCGGCACCGAGTTTGGGGTCTACTTCAGCCTCAACGGCGGCGCCAAGTGGGTGGAGCTCACCGGCGGTCTGCCCAACATCGCGTTTCGTGATCTGGCCATACAGCGGCGGGAAAACGACCTGGTGGGTGCAACCTTCGGCCGCGGTTTTTATGTGCTGGACGACTACACGCCGCTGCGTGGGCTGAGCCAGGAGAAACTGGAATCTGGGCCGATGCTGTTTAAGCCCCGGGATGCGCGCTGGTACATCCAGCGTTCGCCCCTGGGAGGCGAGGGCAACTCGTCCCAGGGTCACGCCCATTTCCACGCGCCCAATGCGCCCTTTGGTGCAGTGATTACCTACTATCTGCCAGAGGATCTGGAAACAGCCAAAACCGCCCGCAGCAAACGGGAGAAAAAGCTGGGGGAAGACGACAACGTGCCGTTTCCCGGCTGGGATGCCATTGAGGCAGAGCGCCGCGAGCGTGAGCCCCAGATGCTGCTGACGGTGCGCGATTCCGACGCCAACGTGGTCAGGCGTATTACGGCGCCGGCAAAAAAAGGCTTCCACCGTATTGCCTGGGATCTGCGCTTCCCGGCGCCCCACGCCATTGGTACCGGCGGCGATTACTTTGCTGATATCGAAGGCTATCTGGCGGCCCCTGGCACCTACAGCGTGGAGCTGGCACAGGTGGTTAACGGCACCGTCACCACGGTGGCTGAGGCCCAGAGCTTTGCCGTGAACTCCCTGGGCCGCGGAGCCCTGGGTGACGCTGATCCTGCCGCAGCCGCGGCTTTTTGGCAGGAGCTGGGCAACGTACAGCGGGGCGCCACTGCGGCCAACCAGGCCCTGGGTCAAACCCGGGAGCGGATCAAGGCCCTGCGACTGGCGCTGGATCGGTCCCTGGCGCCGCCCCAGGCCTTGGAGGGCGACCTGCATGCCCTGGAACAGCAAACTGAGGCCTTGGCCTACGCCCTGGGTGGCAACGAAACCCAGGATGCCCTGGGGGTGCTGTCCAACCCTTCGGTGGGGGCCAGGCTGTTTCACGCCATGCTGGGAACCGCAGCCTCCAGCCGAGCGCCTGCGGCCTCACACCAGCGCAGTCTGGAGCTGGCAGCCAGCCAGTTTGCTGAGATACGACAGCAGATGAATCAGCTGACCCAGCAACAGATTCCGGCCTTTGAAGCCAAGCTGCGGGCATCCGGCGCACCCTGGACACCGGGCCAGCCTCTGCCCTGATAACGCCTTAGCGGGAAAAAAGCGACCGGCGCCTGACTTCAGGCGCCGGTTTTTTTTGGGTTTTTGCCTGAAGCAGGGCACCGCCGGGATCACGGCCTATTAACCTGCCGTTAAGGTTCATGTTGATAGCCTGCACCCTCATAAAGGCTTGAGACAACCAACATGAACACTGCCCAAATAGCATTGGCCGCCGCTCTGTCGTTCTCCGTGGCCGCCTGTACTACCGTCAACCCTTACACCCGTGAAGATCAGACCGCCAAAGCCACCAGCGGCGCAGCCATTGGCGCGGCCGCCGGCGCGGTGGTGGGGCTGCTTAGCGGCGACAATAGCCGGGACCGACGCAAGCGGGCGCTGATAGGTGCCGGGGTTGGCGCCCTGGCCGGTGGTTCTATTGGTTACTACATGGATGTACAGGAAGCCAAGCTGCGTCAGCGGCTGGACGGCACCGGCGTGTCGGTGTCGCGAAACGGTGACGAGGTCATCCTCAATATGCCCAGCAACATCACCTTTGATGTCGACCGAGCAGACCTCAAGCCGGGTTTTGCTGAGGTATTGGATTCGGTGGCGGTGGTGCTGGCCGAATACGACCAGACCCTGATTGAGGTCACCGGCCATACCGATTCCAGCGGCGCTGAAGGCTATAACCAACTGCTATCAGAGCGTCGAGCTGACGCGGTGGGCAATTTTCTGATGCGCCAGGGGGGAGTTATGCCCAGACGCGTGGCCACCGCCGGCTACGGTGAGCGCTACCCCATCTCCAGCAATAACAGCCCGTCGGGCAAAGCCGCCAATCGTCGTGTAGAGCTGACCTTGGTACCGCTGAGTTAGGAGCTAGGCAGCTCAAAGTGGCCTTAAGGAAACGGCCTACGGGTAGAGCGCCAGCACCAGTATGTGGGCCACGATGGCACCGCTGGATAGTCTGAGGCGAAGTGCGGTGAGCCAGGGCTGCTGGCCCCGTGGCGGCATCATCTGGTCCACCACCACCGTAGCCAGATGAGCGCCCAGCAGGGTTGATACAGCTTGAACAGGCGTCAACTGGCAGGCGCCCCATGCGGCCAGGCTGACAGCGATACCTATCCACAGATCTCGGTCTGACGGCGTGCTGGCGGCGGCACAAACCCCCCACCGAATGCCCCCAAGAAAGGACAAAATCACCGCAGAGTAAGAAATGAACCAACGAACGGCCTGGGGCTGCACCAGGTCTGTTGCCAAAGCGATGGCCAGGCCGGCAAACGGCAGCAGCCCGGCGTAGCCAAGCAAAAAAGCGGCCCCGGGTGAGGTGGCGTCGGGGCGGAAACGAGCTGGAGCAGACGGGTCCATGTCGATGTTCGCTCAGTGGTTATTGATTCTCATTGTCACATGGCGATTGTGAAAATTATGGCAGGCTCAAGGCTGCTTATTGAGCCTCAACTGGGGATCAATGACCGGCGCTGGGGTCAGTCAGCCCCCTCATCCGCTGGTGACCAGTGCGCTGTACCAGCCAAGCTGGACACCCTTTGAGCAAAAAAAAGGGGCCACCCAGGTGGCCCCAGTAAACCTTCTATTTCGCAGCTGTTACAGATCAAATTCCTTGGAGTAACCGACGGTGAACTTCACTTCGTCGTTGTCCAGGTTGTCAGGACCGGCGTCGTCAAGGTCGGTGCCGGTCAGCTTGACCGTGAAACCATCCTTAGACAGAGAAATGCCGTATTCAAAATAACCTTCCGGCACGCCGTTAAAGGCTTCGCTGAAGTCGCCATCGTGATAGCCAGCGTGCAGACCCAGTTCCAGGCCTTCGCGGATTTCAGTGCCCCAATCGCCGTAGACATAGATGGTCTCGCCAAAGCCAAAGTCCTGGCCCGGGCCTTCGTCAGCTTCGGTGTCCACCAGCAGGTTCAGGCCAAAGGTAAAGGCACCGATGCCAACGGAGCCGTAAATTTCGGAGAAGTCGAATTCCGCTTCATCGTCATAGTTGAAATACAGGTAGCCAAAGTCGTAGGTAACGCCGCTGGCCTCAAAAGAGTAGCCCAGATATACGTCGTTTTCGTAGGAGAACACGTCCCCGGGCGCGTAGCTGACGTTAGAGATCCAGGTGCCGACGTAAAAACCGTTGTCGAATACGTAGTCCAAGCCGCCGGATACCGCAGGCTCGTTTTCGGTCTGGGTCAATCCACGCCAGATGTAGTTGCTGTCAATGGATATGTTGGCCGTGAATTCTTCTGCTGCTGCGCTACCGGAGGCCAGTATCAGGCCAGTCAGAGCCGGTAACGCCAGTTTCTTTACTAATTTCATCTTCTTATTCCTGCGTTTTGAATTTTTGTGGTCAGTGATCTCCCGCCACCGGATCACAACGCAGCAACAATCAGGCCAACGTGCTTTCCCCCGGGTTTTGGCGGAGTTTTTCCACGCAGCTATCCATTGCTGCGCCGGATCGGAAGAATGCGTCACCTGGCTGCACCAAAACCGTGCACGCTTCGCATAACGGTGGTGCGAGACAATTATTTACACCTGGCACCTTTTCAGAGACGAAATAACCTCCGGCTCACCAGGGTGGGCAGTAAATCTCCTGCAGTGACAGCGCTGAGCGTCTTCCGGTTTCAACCCCCCTAACTTCGGTGCGGGGCTTGAAACCTTTAATTGTTAACTACGCCAGTAGCGCGGTGCTTAGCCGTAGGCCTGGGCAGGCAGCCAGGTCACCAAGGGTTTCCACAGGTAAATCGCCGCCAGGGCCAGCAGCTGCAGTGCAATAAATGGCACCACTCCCCGGTAAATGGTGGCGGCGTTGATGCCATCGGGGGCGACGCCCTTGAGGTAAAAAATCGCGAAACCCACCGGTGGGGTCAGAAACGAGGTCTGCAGGCAAACCGCAAACATGACGGTAAACCAGACCAGGTCAAATCCCAGGGCCTGAACCACCGGCGCCACCAGCGGCAGCACAATTAGTGAAATCTCTATCCAGTCCAGGAAAAACCCCAGCAGGAATACAAACAGCAAAATGGTGATCACGATACCGTTGGGGCCAAAGGGCAGATCCAACAGCGCGCCCTCAATTAGTTCATCGCCGCCCAGCCCTCGCAGCACCAGGGAAAAGGCGGTGGCGCCAATAAATATGGCAAAGATAAAGGCCGTGGTTGTGGTGGTTTGGCGCAGCACCTGGTCCATCACTTTGAGGCTGAGTTTGCGCCGCAGGGCCGCCAAAACTGTGGCCCCAAAAGCCCCAATGCCCGCCGCTTCAGTGGGTGTGGCGAGGCCAAAAAAAATGCTGCCCAATACCGCCAGAATCAGCGCCGAGGGAGCGATAATGGCGCTTGCCACGTCCAACAAAGCCGCCGGGGTAATGGGCTGGGCGTCGGCGGGGATCGGCGCCAGGTCCGGTCTAAGTCTGGCCAGGGTCAACAGATAGATGACGTACAGCAGGCCCAATAACCCGCCGGGCAGCAGCGCTCCGAGAAAAAGATCACCCACTGGCATGGCCAGGCGGTCGGCCATCAGCACCAGCATGATGCTGGGTGGGATCAAAATACCCAGGGTGCCCACGGCGCACACCGTGCCGCTGGCCAGTTCCGCCGAGTAGCCCTGTTTTAACATGATGGGCAAGCCCAGCATGGCCAGCAACACCACCGAGGCTCCGATGATTCCGGTGGTGGCTGCCAGCAACACGCCAATCAGGGTGACCGCCACCGCCATGCCGCCGCGAACCCGGCCAAACACCCGAGACAGGCTGATCATCAGATCGCCGGCTACCCCGGACTTCTCCAACATCATGCCCATGTAAACAAACAGCGGTAGCGCCACCAACACCCAGTTTTTCATCACCTCCCAGGTACGGTTAACGCTCAGGGAGGCGTAGGCCCAGTCCACCCCCAGGGTAAAGCCCAGGTCTACCTCCAGCACAATGGCCAGCGCGGTAAAGGCCATGGCCAGTCCACCGAGTACCCAGGCCACGGGAAAACCGGTAAGGATCAGGCTGATGAACGAGACGAACATCAGCAAGGATAAAAGATCGTTAATCGACACGGCGCGGCCAGCCAAACAGATAGGCCAGCACCCGGGACAGGCGAGCGACCCCGGCCGCCAGCAATAAGGTCATGGCCAGGGGCAGCATGCCTTTTATCAGCCATCGGCCGGGCAGGCCGCCGGGGGAATCAGACACCTCGTTGATGGAAAATGAGTAGCTGACAAAGGGGATCGAGAAAATCAGCATGGCCAGCACAAAGGGCCCGAACAGCAGCAGCAGACCGTAGAGTTCGATAAAGGCTCGGGTTCGAAGACTTGCCCGGTCATGGAAGACATCCACCCGCACGTGTTGATCGCTGTCCATACAGATGGCCAGGCCCAGCAGAAAGCCGATGGAATACAGGTGCCACTGAATTTCCATAAACTCTATGCGGCCCTCTCCCAGCAGGTATCGCATGGCAACGTTAAGCACCACAACCGCCATCAGGATCACCCAAATCCATGACGCCAGCCCCGCCAGCCGGTGGAAAAACCGCCGGCAGGCCCGGGACAAAAAGGTATGGGGCAGCTCGCTGGTTGAGGACACTAGAACGAGCGGGGCAGGTAAGCGAGGTTTTTCCAATACGCATAGGTCTCGGAAAAGTCCCGTTGGGAGGCCAGAATTTCAGCAAACTGGGGGTCCCTGGCAGCTTCCTCATCAAGTACCTGGGTGGCCACTCGACGCAGTTCGACCAGCAGTTCCAGGGGCAGGGTGCCGGTGATAACGCCGTCGGCCTTGAAGTTTTTCACCACCGCGCCCTGCAGGGCCTCTGATTCTGCCAGTGAGTTGGCCACCGAGGCTTTGCAGGCCACTCGGATCATGGCTTGGGTGGAGGCCTGCAGCTGATTCCATACCTGCAGGTTGATCTGCAGGTGGCCGGTGGAGAAGGGTTGGTGCCAGCCAGGAAAATAGTTGTATTGGGCGACCCGGGAAAAACCCAGCAGGGCGTCGATC
Source organism: uncultured Gammaproteobacteria bacterium (assembly GCA_964351665.1). Classification (GTDB taxonomy): domain Bacteria; phylum Pseudomonadota; class Gammaproteobacteria; order Xanthomonadales; family SZUA-38; genus JANQOZ01. The sequence continues at coordinate 18,646 of CAYGPO010000038.1, forward strand.
ACCGGCTGGGCAAATTCGGTGGCATCAATGGCACCTTTTTCCAGCGCCTGGAAAATTTCACCGCCGGGAATCATGGTGACAGAGGCACCCACACGCTGCAGAATTTTGCCGCCCAGCCCGGCAAAGCGGATTTTTAGACCCACCAGGTCGTCAATGGATTCCACCGGCCTGAGAAACCAGCCGGCGGTTTCCGGCCCGGTAATGGAACACAGAATCGGCATCACCTGGTGGGGCTCATACAGCGCCTCCCCCAGCTCCCGGCCACCGCCAAAGTACCACCAGGCCAGGAACTCCGGCGGTTCCATACCAAAAGGCACCGCCGCAATCAGGGTCGAGGCAGGTATTCGGCCCTGGTCGTAGCCCACCCATTGATAGCCCACGTCTATCTTGCCTTCTTTGACGCTTTCGGTGATCTCCAGCGCCGGCACAATTGCGCCGGGATCATAAACGGTTATGTTGATGGCGCCGTCGGTCATGGCGCGCAGGTCCTGCGCCACCCGCCCCGGCGCAGTGCCGATAATGGGCATCGCGGCAGTGAACGAGGAGGTGGCACGCCAGTTCAGAGTCTGGCTACCTGAGGCGCTGGTCTGGTCACCTGCCTGGCCTGGGGTTGATCCGTTGGGCTGGCCCATGATTTGGCCCGGCGGCCGAATCGCCAGGGAGCCAACCACACCTACTGCCAGGGAGGTGATGACCGCCAGCAGCAGCGCCCTTGGTGATACTGAGTGATGGTCAGTCATGCTGGGGCCCAGTGATTACTCCGCTCACCCATATTATCCCAGGGGCCAGCCATTGCGCTGGGCAATCTCTGCCATTTGCTGGGGCAAAGGCTTGGCGGGTCTGCCCGCTGCCAGATGAAACTCAGGCTCAACGTCAAAAGCGCCTTTAGCGATGCACTGAAAACAGCCGGTGAGCATTCTGGCTACCTCTACGCCCCTTTTTGCCACCATTGGGTGGGCCATCAGCCGGTCCACGTTGGCCTGCTCGTCGATGCTTTGGTATGTCAGCTGCAGGCCAAACACCTGGTTGGCGCAGTCCACCAGCTGCTGCTGGCTGAAGGTGTCGCCGATCAGATTGAAGCTGCGCCCTGCCGCCTCATCGTTGAGGGCCAAACGGGCCGTGGCAAAGGCTATCTCGTCAATGGCGATGTAGCCGCAGCGCCCGTTGCCGCCGTTGTTTTGATAAACCCCGCCGGCGGCGGCGCCGCGCATGTGCAGCAAATCCAAATCCAGATAGAGCCCATTGCGACAAATCGTCGCCGCCAGGCCGCTGCCCTTGAGGTCTGCCTCGGTGATTCGATTGACCTGCTGAGTTTGTTCGTACCAGGTTCCCGCGTCGTCGCCATTGCCGATGACGCTGGCATACAACAGCCGGGTTACCCCGGCCTCTTTCGCCCCATCAATGGCGTTGCGATGCAGGCTGATCCGGTCCACGCCGGGCTTTACCGGGGCTGAGATCAACACCAGGGTGTCCACCCCAGCCAGGGCCTCGGCCATCTGATTTCGATTGGCGTAATCGGCCTCCCGGACCGGAATCTGGGTTTCGTCCAGGTCTTTGGGCTGACGGGTCAGGGCAATGACCTGGGGCTGTTCATCAGCATTTTTCAGGGCTCCGATAATCCGGCTGCCCAGGCGCCCGCTGGCGCCGGTAACGGCAATGGTTGTCACGTAGTTATGCTCTTTAGGTTAGGCCGGGTCTGGGTGTCGAATGCCACATGGAAGGTTCATTGTACTTTGGCAAACTCGTTGCGCGAATTCGGTTTGCTCCTGATCGGCGATGTTGCCAGCTTCAGGCCTATCGAATCGGGTCAATATTCACTAGGAAACAAGGAGCTTGCTCAATGGCAAAGCGCTGGTACGGGATCTTGTGTTGGACTATTTGCGGGCTGATCTGGGCTCAGACAGGACAGGCCCAGAGCCTGGCACAACTGCAGCAGGCGCTGGATGCCGGCGATCTGGCGACGGTAAAAACCTGGTTGGATAGTCAGGGGAAAGCCCGCCTGAGTCCCGAGCAGCGCTATGTGAGAGGTCAATACCTGTTCAAAAGCGGCCAGGCCAAGGCCGCAGTGGATGACCTTGAGGCGGCTGCCAAGGCGTCTCCGGATAATCCTGATCTATGGTTGAGCGTGGCCGAAGCGGCGGGTGAGGCGGCCGGCGATGCCGGCATCTTGAGCGCCGGCGCACTGGTGAAGACCATTCGGCGAGCGCTGGATCGGGTGGTTGCGATTGAGCCGGACAATATTGATGCCCGGGAAGGGTTGATCCAGTTTCATACCCAGGTCCCATGGATTATGGGCGGGCGAACCAAACAGGCCTATCTGCAGGCTGAGGCCATTGCGCGGCTTGACCCTGTTTTAGGGAAAATCTGGAAGGCCAATATCGACCTGTCCGAAGGCGACGAAGACGCCGCCGAAGCCGTGCTCAGGGCAGTGCTGGCGGAAGATCCGCTGCAGGAAAACGCTGCAGTCAGCCTGGCGGCGTTGCTGCAGAATAAGGAGCGGTGGGACGAAGCGGTGGAACATCTAAGCCCTCTTACCAAAACCGATCCGCCGTCACTGATTGCCCTGTACCAGCTTGGCAGGGTGGGGGCGCTATCCGGCGAATTCCTTGAGGCCGCTGAAGCCGGCATGCGGCGATACCTGAGCCTGGCGGCTGAGGATGATTCGCCACCGGTGCCGTTGTCGCCGGCAAACTGGCGGCTGGGCATGATTTTGCGCCACAGCGGCCAGCTGGCTGACGCCAGGGCGGCTTTCGAGCAGGCGCTGATCCTGGATCCGGATAACGACGAGGCCAGGGCGGCGCTGAAAGCCCTGCCCGAG
>CAYGPO010000038.1:21563-33135 GCA_964351665.1 uncultured Gammaproteobacteria bacterium
GCTTGAGTTGACCGGCGGTCCGTGACACGCTCCAAGCCTTACTAACAGTGGGAATACAACCCTGATGGATATATACGGTCATTTCTTGTCAGCACCGGCCAACCAGGTGCGACTGAGCGTCAGCGCCCTGGGCGTGGAGGCCAACTATCATCACGTGGATCTGATGACCGGTCAGCAAAAGACCCCGGAATTCCAGGCCGTGAACCGCTTCGGAAAGGTGCCTGCCCTGGTGGACGGTGAGCTAAAGCTGGCCGAGAGCAATGCCATTTGTCGGTATCTTGGGCAAAAAGTCGGTGGCGACTGTTTTCCGGCGGATCCGGCTCAACAGGCGGTAGTTGATCAGTGGATGGAGTTTTCCGCGCACCACATTCGAGCCAACATGTCCAAGGTGCTGTTCAATAAACTGTTTGCGCCAATGATGAATATGCCGATAGATGAGAACTCCCTGCGCGAGGGGCAAGACTTTCTGAACCAATACCTGCCTATGGTAGAGCAGCAGCTGGGCCAATCGTCCTACGTGACCGGGGAGTCCATGACCCTGGCAGACGTAGCGCTGATTTCCGCCATGGAGCCCTTCGAAAAAATGGAGTTTAGTCTGGCTGATTATCCCAATATCAGCGCCTGGCGCAGCAACATCATGGCCCAGGAGTTTTACCAGAAGGTCCATGCCCACTACGGGGCAGAAATGGAAAGCTGATCAGACCCCTGGCTTAGACAACGGAGCAGCCAGCTGGCTGCTCCGCTATAACAATGGACTACTTGTAGCGGTCCGGTAACTCCCGTTTGCCTTCTCGTACGTCTCGAAAATACGACCAGCTGGTGACGTTGCGCCGATCATCGTCCACCGGGGGCGGCGTTTCATACTTGGGATAATGGGTGCGAATTTCCCGCTTCAAGGTGTCAGAAAGCTCATCCCATGAACCGAGTTTGGTGCCCGAGGTATGCATGTAGATGATGCCTTCCCGGCCGCCCATGTTCATCCAGGGGAGCCAGTCGGACATCCGCGACCAGCCCACTCTGACCTCAGCGGTATCAACGCTTGGGTCCAGCAGTTTGTCTGCGGGGCCGAAGAAGTTGAACATCTCGGTGGCGTGATAGGTGCCGCCAATCTCAGCCTGGTAGTCGCCGCCCAGCGTGTTGGGGTAGTACAGCGGCACCGTGTTGCGATCCCAAAACCCGCCGTTGTGAATATGGCCTTCCCAGGTGGCTGGCTGGCCATCCCGGCCGATTTCGTAAGACTGGAAGTTGACCGGGTCGTTTTCCACGTGCAGCACATCAACGGTTTCACCGGTCCAGGGATTTTCCCACTGGTTTAACACCTCGCCGGTTTTCGGATCCTTGTACAGCAGGATTTCCCGGGACACCAGGCGAAAGCCCTTGCCCCGCTCCGGGTGGGTGTCGCTAACGCAGGCTCGGGTGTTCATACCCTCGACCTGGAACAGGGCCTTGTCGCGCTCGCCCATGCGCCGGGAGTAGGCGGTGCCAAACCACCAGAAAGTAATCTGCTCCTGGTCTTTCATGGAGCATTGGATTTTGCGCAGTATGTTCACCGCATCAGCGGGTTTGGACGGGTCCAGGGGCTCTGCAGCGCCGCCGCTGGCGGTGACCAGCAGCGCCAGCAGGGCAGTCAAGGTAGTTTTCATAGGCATGCGGACCTCTTTAGCTCAAATGATATAATGTTAGGACATTATATCTGCTTAATGAGATTGGCCAAATGCCCGAAGATAACAGAGCGATTTGCTGGCTGGTGGCGATGTCGCTGCTGCTGGCGGGTTCGATCACGGCGGCTGCACCGCCCCAAAGCGGATTGGAGATTGTCCAGGCTGCCACTGCGGCCAACGGCGGCGCTTCCTGGCAGCGGCCCCGCACCCTTTATCTGGAAGGCCGAATGACCATGTTCGACGGCGGCGCCATAGACCGGCAAACCCAGGTTGATTACTACCGAATGTGGCGCCGATTTCCGGCTCGCCCTGGCGCCGCCCATGCGGCTAACGGCAAAGTGGCGTTTGATGCGCGCAGCGGCGATCAGGTGGTTTTTCAAATCGCCTGGGATGGCAACAACACCTACAACCAAGATGGCCTGGTGGGAGAAACTGCTGGCGCTGCCCAGTGGTCAGCCGCCTTTGGCTTCGGCATTATTCGGTTTGCTGATCAGCCCGGTTTTACGGTCACGCGGCTGGCCGATGACCAGGTAGACGGCCATCCCTGCTACGTGGTGAAGGTCACCGATGCCACCGGCACTGACACCTTGTTCGGAATTGATCAAGATAACCTGGCGGTTCGTATGGTGGGCTTTGATACGCCCCGGGGCTGGCATCATCGCGTCTACTCAGAGTTTGCCTGGCATCGGCAGCCAGATTTTCGTCAGCCACAACGGGTCCGGCTTTACTATGACGGGCGCAAAACCAACGAAATTTACTGGCATACCTTTCAGGTCAATGGCCCGCTGGACGACGGCGTTTTTGTCATCAATCCAGAGGTTCCCTAAATGAACCGGCCCTACCTTGAGTACAATCGGTCTGCCCCGTTAAGGACCCCACGCCATGAACACTAATCCCCAACCTGACATGATGGACGTGCGTAACCCGCGCACCGGTGAGGTGGACTATCAGCTTGAGCCCTATACGCCAGAACAGCTGAGCCAGGTCGCCGATTCCCTGCGTGCCGCTCAGATGGTGTGGGAGTCCGATGGGCTACAGGCCCGCTGCCAGGCACTGCGGCAGTGGGCCGAGGCGCTGAAAAAGCGTGAGGCAGCGGTGCTGGACGCACTCGCCCGAGACACCGGTCGCCAAACCATAAGCCGGGGCGAGTTTGCCGGCTCCCTGGGGGCCATTGAGCGTTGGTGTTCATTGGCCCCGAGTCTGCTGACCAGCAGCCCCAGAGCCTCCGCGGTGATGCCCCAGGTGGAGCTGGCTGAACAGCTGGTGCCCTATCCCCTGGTGGGGGTGATTAGCCCCTGGAACTTCCCGCTGACCCTGTCGTTGATTGATGCGATCCCGGCGCTGCTGGCGGGCTGTGCGGTGATGATCAAACCCAGCGAGGTTACCCCGCGGTTCGTTGAGCCGTTGAACGACGCGCTGGCTGAGGTGCCTGAACTGGCCAGAGTGCTGGCCTTCACCCCAGGCGGCGCCGAGACCGGCCAGGCCCTGGTGGATCAGGTGAGCGCGGTAGCGTTTACCGGCAGCGTAGCCACCGGCCGCAAAGTGGGGGAAGCAGCGGCGCGAAATTTTATTCCCTGTTTTCTGGAGTTGGGCGGCAAAGACCCGGCCATCGTGCTGGAAGATGCCGACCTTGATCGCGCTGCCACCGCCCTGCTGCGGGGGGCCGTAGTGGCCACCGGCCAGGCCTGCCAGTCCATTGAGCGTATTTATGTCGCCCGCAGCCGCTATCAGGATTTTGTTGATCTGCTGGCGGACAAAGCCTCAAGGGTGCAGCTCACGGATCAGGATCCTGACCAGGGCCACGTGGGGCCGTTTATTTTTGGCCCCCAGGCGGACAAGGTGCAGGCCCAGATTGACGCAGCAGTGGCGGCCGGGGCAACGGTGGTGGCCGGCGGCAGGGCGATTGAAAACGGCGGCCGCTGGCTGGCCCCCACCATTGTCACCGGCGTAGATCATGACATGGCGGTGATGCGGGAGGAGACCTTTGGGCCGGTGCTGCCGGTGATGGCTTTTGACAGCGTTGACGAAGCCCTGGCGTTGGCCAACGATTCTGAATACGGCCTGTCCGGCTGCGTCTTCGGTGCGGACGAAAACCAGTGCCTGGCGGTGGCCCGCCGGCTCAACGTGGGAGGGGTAAGTATCAACGATGCCAGCATGACCAGCATGATCTTTGAAGCGGAGAAAAACGCCTTTGGTGAGTCGGGTCTGGGAGCGTCTCGAATGGGACCCAGCGGGTTGACCCGCTTTTTACGCAAGAAGGCGCTGTACATCAATCGCGGTCAGGTGATGCCCATTGATGCGGTGCGGGAACATGGATGAGTCCCTGAGGCAACGACGAAGACTACTTTTCGGCCTGGGGAGCGCTGCCCTTGGGGCCGGCCTGGCCGGCTGCGTCCGATCCCGCCCCCAGCGTTCCGACGTGCTGGTGCTGGGAGCTGGCCTGGCGGGACTGAGCGCCGCTGCCCGCTTCCGGGAGATGGGACTAACGGTTCAGGTGTTAGAAGCAAGGGGCCGGGTCGGCGGGCGGTTGCACACCGAATATGGGTTGCCAGACCGACCGGAGTACGGCGCTGTCCAGGCCGGTGCCAGCTACGCCCGGGTTCGCGCAGCGGGTCTTGCCCATGGAATAGATTTTGCCCCGATGGCGGCCATGGATTCGTTTAACCGAGACCCGCGGACCCGGGGTTGGGGATTATCGGTCAACGGCCACCTTAGCAGTCCGTCGGACTGGCCATACTCCCCTGGCAATCTACTGCCGGCGGCGGAGCGAACGCGATTACCCAACGCCATCTTTCACCAGACCCTGGCGCCGCTCAATCCACTGACCGCAACCGGCGACTGGTCCGAGCCGGATTTCGCCTCCCGGGACGAGTCTCAGGAGGCGGTATTGCGGCGCAGCGGAACCTCGGACGAGGCCCTGAGGCTGATGAACGTTAGTGCCGATAACAACGGCCTGGATCATGCGTCGGTGCTGCGTCCCTGGCGCAATCATGTGCTGTTTCGATCCACCGGTGAGTCGCAAATCATTGTCGGTGGCAGCAGCGCTCTGCCCGCCGCCATGGCCAGGCCTTTACAGTCTCATATCGCGCTCAACACCGAGGTGACCCAGCTGTCGGAAGACGCCGCCGGAGTGCGTGCCCTGAGCGCCGATGGCCGGACCTTTCGCGCCACCCATTGCGTCTGCACCCTGCCGCTGCCCGCCCTTCGGTCAGTGGATCTTGGGCTGGAGTTGGATAACGATCAGCGTGAGGCCATCGACCGGGTGCCCTACAGCCAGGTCAGCCTGGTGTTCGTGGACACCCAGGGCACGTTCTGGAACGACGACGGCCTGCCGGTAATGATGTGGACAGATACTGAGCTTGAACGCTGGTTTCCCCGAGTGGACGCCAACGGCGCCATGCTGGGCTACAAGCTGTGGATCAACGGCCAGGCTTGCCGGCGTATTGATGCCATGGACGATGCCCAGGTGAAACAGCTGGTGGAAACCCGCATGCCCCAAATCCGGCCATCCCTGACCGGCCGGGTGCAATTTGTGAAGCGTTTCAGCTGGGCGGCTGAACCCTATTCCCAGGGTGCCTACGCCTACTGGCCCGCCGGCGCCACCGCCAGACTGGCCAATGCCAGCCGACGCAGCAGCCAGCGGGTATTTTTCGCCGGCGAGCACACCTCGCTGCATCGGACCGGGATGGAGGGGGCGATGGAGTCGGCCGATCGGGTAGTGGCACAATTGTCCCAGCGCCTCTAACCCATTGCGCCGTATTTCGGTAAATCTCCAGGGAGCCTCAGGTCTGGCCCAGCCCATTGGCGGAACCAAAAAGGCTGGACAAAGTCCTATTCACTATCGACGTCCTTGAAGCGGGAGCCTGTCCATGACCAACGTGGCCAAAGAAACAACGGGTCAGCGAATCCGACGTATCGCCAGGGAAAACCTGCCGGTGCTGTTTGTGCTGCTGGGTATTGCCACCTTCCGCACTGCGGTTGCCGATTGGTCTCACATACCCAGCTCCTCCATGGAGCCCAATTTTTATCCCGGTGACTACATTTGGGTGGAAAAATTCAGCTATGGCCCGTCCATTCCACTGGTCAACAAGCGCCTGCCGGGTTGGGGCAGCCCCCAGCGCGGCGACATCGTGACCTTTGTGCCGCCCCACACCGACCAGGTGTATATCAAGCGAGTGATGGGCCTACCCGGTGATGAGGTTACGGTGCGCGGCGCCCAGGTCTGGATCAACGGCCAGGCGCTGGAACAAACCTTTGAGACGTTGCCCAATGGCAATGTCACCGCCGTGGAGCAGATAGACGGCGCTGCTCACACCATTTTATTCACCGCCAAGCTGGGATTGTCGCCGCTGCCCCGCACCTTCAAGGTGCCCGAGGGCAAGTACTTCATGATGGGTGATCACCGCAACAACAGCGAGGACTCACGGGTTTGGGGTTTCGCCAGCGAGGACCAGATTCAGGGTCGGGTCACCCACATCGCGGTGTCGTTTTCCAGCCAGCGTCCGTGGCGTGACCGGATCGCCAAGCGGGTTAGCGGATAACACTCTGGCTGTATTCGGCCACCGCCTGGGCACTGCCACGAAACACCACCCGGGATAACTTCTTTTGCAGCTGCCAGCTGTACATGGGGTCGTAGTAATCCACCAATAACGGCTCCACCCAGGCTGCATGGCCGCTGCTGTCAGCGCTGCTTTGCTGCAGCTTAAGGGCCGCCTCCATGGCGACCCGCATTTGCTGGTACCTGACCCCGCCCAGGCGTTTTTTTACCCGCTCAAGGCTGACCAGCAGCTCTTGCGAAAAGTGTCTGAATCCGTCTGTAGAGTCCAGCGCCATGCAGTCAGCCAGGTTGATGGTGACGTAGTCACGGATAATTCGCCGCACCCTGGACTCCAGATCGTCTTCCACCACAGCAATTGGGGACTGGCTGAGGGTGTCCCAAAGAGGCTGGGGAATCGCCAGCCGGCCGATGGTGCGACTTTCATCTTCCGTCACAATCCCGGTAAATCCCTGCTGTTGAAGCTTCATCCAGCGGATGATCAGCCGGTGCTCAAAATTGATTGGCGCAGGCTGACCGGCAACCCGCCGGCCAAAGGCTGATCCCCGGTGATTGGCCAGGCCTTCCAGGTCCAGGCTGGCTGGCATGGTGGTCAGCATGTCGGTTTTGCCGCTACCTGCCAGGCCTCCCAGAGTTAGTACTTTTTGCTGCTGGCACAGCCCGTCCATGGACGTCAGCAGGTGCCGACGCAGGGCCTTATAGCCCCCAGCTATCCGGGGCACCGGGAAGCCTGCCTCCGCCAGCCACTGCTGAACAATCTCGGAGCGCTGACCGCCGCGGAAACAGTACAGCAGTGCGTTGGGGGTTTTGGTGATCTGGTTGATCCAACCTGCCAGGCGGCGCTCCCGCAGGTTGCCACTGACCAACTGGTGGCCCAGGGCTACAGCGGCGTCATGGCCCTGGCGCTTATAGCAGGTGCCGACCTGGGCCCGTTCAGCGTCATCCATTAGCCACAGGTTGACGGCGCCGGGAAACGCGCCGTGGTCAAATTCCACCGGCGCACGTAAATCGATCAGGGGCGTGTCGGACAGCAGCAGCGAAGTAAATTCGCTGGCATCTTTCAGTGTCACTGAAAGGTCACCACTGGCCCGTGGCCGGCGGGACTCAGATGACCAATAAGATGGACGCCACAGCCGTTGTCCGTTAACACCTGCTCAACCTCGCCGGCGGCCTGGGTATCCACTGCCAGCAGCAGGCCGCCGCTGGTCTGGGGGTCGCAAACCAGGGCCTGGGTGTCGGAATCCATGCTGGAAAGGTCAAAGCCGTAGCTGGCATAGTTTCTCGCGCTACCGCCGGGCAGGCTGCCCCGGGCAATGTACCGGCTGACGCCATCAAGTACCGGTAGAGCCGATAGATTCACCGTGGCTCTCAAATGGCTGCCCCGACACAGTTCCAGCAGATGACCGCCCAGGCCAAAACCGGTCACATCAGTCATCGCTGTAACCCCGTCCAGGGGCGCCAGATGTTGGCCCACGGTATTGGCCTGGCACATCACGTCCCTGGCCAGGTTTTTGTGTTCGCCGGTCAGCAGGCCTTTTTTCTCTGCGGTGGTCAAAATACCCACCCCCAGGGGTTTGGTGAGGTAGAGCTGATCACCGGGCCGGGCGCCATTGTTGCGCTTGAGGTGCTCCAGCTTGACCCTGCCACTGACCGCCAGACCAAAAATCGGTTCCGGTGAGTCAATGCTGTGGCCGCCAGCCAGGGCAATGCCCAGGTCTGCGCAGGTGCGCCGTCCGCCGTCCACCACCTGACGGGCTACGTCCGCATCCAGTTTGTCCACCGGCCAGCCCAAGATGGCGATGGCCATCAGCGGCGTGCCGCCCATGGCGTAGATGTCGCTAATGGCATTGGTGGCAGCAATTCGGCCAAAATCGAAGGGGTCATCCACAATGGGCATGAAGAAGTCTGTGGTGCTGACCATGCCGGTGCCGTCACCCAGATCGTAAACGGCGGCGTCGTCCCGGGTGTCGTTGCCCACCACCAGCTGCGGAAACGGTGGCAGCTCGAGTTCTGTGCGCAGGATGTTTTCCAGCACTCCCGGGGCAATCTTGCAGCCACAGCCGGCACCATGGCTGTATTGGGTAAGTCGAATTTTTTCCATGGCCCATGATACCGGTAATTCATTACACTACCGCCTGCAAATAGCCAACTGATGGAGCTCGAAGTGCATCAACTGATCCTGCTGCGCCACGGAGAAAGCGAGTGGAACCTGGCCAACCGGTTTACCGGCTGGACCGACGTGGACCTGACCGATACCGGCCGCAGCCAGGCGGCCCAAGCGGGTAGCCAGATTGCTGAAGCGGGACTGAAGGTTGATCTTGCTCACACCTCGCTGCTAAAGCGGGCCATCCGTACCCTGTGGCTGGCGATGGATTCCATGGACCGCCTGTGGATACCGGTAACCCGTGCCTGGCAGCTTAACGAGCGCCACTATGGCGCGTTGCAGGGCTTAAATAAGGCGGAAACAGCGGCAAAATTTGGCGATGAGCAGGTCCTGGTGTGGCGTCGCAGCTACTCCACCCCGCCGCCGGCGCTGGAGGCTGAAGACCCGCGCCATCCCGCCACCGACCCCCGCTATAGCGATCTGACTCCCCAGCAGCGTCCCGCCACCGAGTGCCTGGCCGATACCGTAGCCCGGGTTGTGCCTTACTATCAGCAGCACATTGAGCCGCAAATCCGGGCAGGAAAAACCGTCCTCATCGCCGCCCATGGCAATTCCCTGCGGGCCCTGGTGAAACACCTGGACGGGATGTCCGACGAGGATATCGTCAAGTACAACATCCCCACCGGCATGCCCCTGGTGTACTCCCTGGATGAGGAGCTGAAGTCCACGGGCAGCCGATATCTGGGGGATCCGGAGGCGGTAAAGGCGGCTCAGCAGGCGGTAGCCAACCAGGGCAAATCCAAATAATCGCGCTAATGCAGCAACCATGCCTGGCCCCTGATCCATCGGGCCGGGCTTTGGGGCAGGGGTGAGGGTTTAATAAACAGACAAATAAAAAGCTAAATGATATTGATTCGCATTGAGGTATGTGTTCGAATCGACGTTCATCATCTAAGCGTTGTCACCCATGTTAAAGTTTTCCCCGCTGTATCTAAGTGTTGCCCTGTCCCTGGGTCAGTCCGTCGCCGCCAATGAACGCAGCGCCCAGGTTCAGCCCGATCTGGAGCTCATCACCATTGTCGGATCGCCGGACACCGCTAGAGAGTCCACCGGCGCCGCCCAGGTCATTACCGCCGAACAGCTGAAAAAGCTTGCCTATACGGATGTCCAGCGAGTTCTCCGGCAGGTTCCCGGGGTGTCGATCCAGATCGAAGACGGTTACGGGCTGCGGCCAAATATCAGCATCCGGGGCGTATCCACCGAGCGCAGCGGTCGCATCACCCTGCTGGAAGACAACGTTCTGATCGCCCCTGCGCCTTACTCAGCGCCGGCGGCTTACTACTTCCCCACCGCCGCGAGAATGTCGGGTTTTGAGGTGCTTAAAGGCCCCGCCGCCATCACCCAGGGGCCCTACACCATTGGCGGCGCACTAAATATGCTGTCTACCCCCATCCCCCTGGATCGGGCAGGCCAGGTGACTGCGGAATATGGCGAAGACAACACCCTGCGTGCCCACCTGACCTATGGCGACAGCAAAGACGGCTTTGGCTATCTGCTGGAAGCCCATCGCTGGCAGTCCGACGGCTATCAGAGCATTGATCGCAGCAACGGCGACACCGGCCTGGACGTGGAGGACTACATGGCCAAGCTGCGTTTCGAAAGCACCGAGCCTGGCGCCATTGCACAAAGTCTGGAGCTGAAGTTTCAGTATGCCCGACAGGATTCGGAACAAAGCTATCTGGGCCTGACCGACGCGGACTTTGGCACTGATGCGTTTCGTCGCTACGGCCTGTCAGCACTGGACAATATCGAAACCGAGCACAACCAGGTGATTGCCCGGTATAACCTGGAGCTGAGCAGCCGCTGGTCTTTGTCCGCCACTGGCTACTACAACGATCACAAGCGCAACTGGTTTAAGACCGAGGGCATCGACGCCGATGGCAGTGCCAACGCCCAGGATTTCAGCCGTACCAGCTGGTTTAGCGTGATTCAGGCGGTCAACCGGGGCCAGTCGGCGGCGGGTCTGGCCCCAGGTCAGCTGCAAGGCATCCTCGATGGCAGCGTCGATACCGCTGAGGGAGCCATTCAGCTGCGCTCCAATGCCCGGGAATACTACTCGGCAGGCATCCAGCTGGCGGCCCGCTGGAGCGGTGAGCTGGGCGGCGTTAGCCACAAGCTGGAGATGGGCCTTCGATACCATGAAGACGAGGAAGACCGGATGCAGCGCAACAGCACCTACACCCAGACCGACGGTCAGCTGGTACTGGCTGATTTGGGTCTGCTGGGCAACGCCGGCAATCGGATCCAGGATGCCCAGGCCCTGGCCCTGCACGTGGTAGACCGGATTGAGCTGGGTCAATGGGTACTGACTCCCGGGGTTCGATTTGAAGATATCGATCAATCCCGGGTTCGCTATGAAATCCGCCCCGGGCTCACGGCGGACCCTGGCTCCCGGGCGGCTGACAATTTTCGCGACAGCAACAGCAATTCCACCCAGGTTGTGCTGCCCGGCATGGGTCTGAACTATCAGGTCAACGAGAACCTGCTGCTGCTGGCCGGTGCCCACAAGGGCTTCACGGCGCCCAGCAACAGTCCGGGGGTGCAGGAAGAGGAAGCCTGGAATTACGAGGTGGGCTTTCGCTACAGCAGCGCCGCGCTGCAGGTAGACGCCATCGCATTTCTCAGCGACTACGCCAATCTGGTGGGCGAATGCACCGCATCGTCTGGTGCGGACTGTGAAATTGGCGACGCCTTTAACGGCGATGCGGTAACGGTTAAGGGGTTGGAGCTGCAGGTCTCATCACAGCTGTTTAATAACGATCAGTTGGCGATTCCTTTAACCCTTAGCTACACCTACACCGACGGCGAGTTTGACACCGATATCGCGTCCACGGATTTTTTCGGTGACGTCAGCGCCGGCGACCCGATCCCCTATATTCCTGAGCAGCAGCTGTTTGCCAGCGTGGGTTTGGAGATGGGCGCATTCTCCAGCTATCTGGGGGTGAATTACACTGACCAGGTGTGTGTGCAGGCATCCTGCGGCGAATTTGAGCGCACCGACGATGCGCTGATTTGGGATCTGTCCGCCGCCTACGCAGTGAGCGAAGCCCTCAGCGTGTTTGGCCGGGTGGAGAACTTAACCGCCCAGGAAGATATTCTGGGACGACAGCCCTACGGCGCCAGGCCGAATAAAGATCAGACGGTGAGTCTTGGGGTGCGCTGGAGTTTCTAGCCCGCATTATTCATGAAGGT
>CAYGPO010000039.1:0-20630 GCA_964351665.1 uncultured Gammaproteobacteria bacterium
TTTTCAACAGCCTGCTAGTGGGCCGTTTGGTAGACGCCAGCGTCGTCAGGCTCTTGAGCGATGCGCCAAAGCGGCTGTGGTTGACGCCGTGTCGCTGACGGCTCCTCGGCTCATTTTTTCCCGAAAATCACATTGGGCCAGCACCGGGATTTCAGCGGCCGCCACCGGTTTACTGAAGCAAAAGCCCTGGAGAAAATCACAACCCAGAGATTCCATTATCTGAACCTGGCCCGGTTCTTCTATCCCCTCTGCCACCACCTGCAGGTCAAGGGCGTGGGCCATGCTCATGATAGAGCCCAACATAATGGCATCCCGGGGCCGGGCCAGCACCTCACGCAAAAACAGGCGATCAATCTTGAGAAAATCCACCGGCAATTTATGGATCGAGCCCAGGGATGAATATCCTGTGCCAAAATCATCGATGGCGAAGCGAATGCCGCTGCGACGCAGATCGGTAATAGCATCGAGCACCTCTTGGCTGCCTTGAAAAGCGCTCTCAGTCACCTCCAGGATTAGTGACGCCGGTGAAATCCCACTATCAGCCACAACCTGCTTGACCAATTGCACAAAGTTGGGCGCGAGAAATTGCTCCGGCGAGGTATTAACCGTTACGTCCAGTTGTCCCAGGGAGCGGGACCAAACAGCGGCCTGAGCGCAGGCTTGTTGCAGCACCCATTCACCCAGCTCACAAATCAACCCCATTCGCTCGATGGCGGAAATAAACTCGTTGGGTTGTACTAAACCTCGCACGGGATGTTGCCAGCGAACTAACGCCTCCACACCCTTGACCCGTCCCGAACGGGTTTCAATGATGGGCTGATACCACAACAGAAACTGTTTTTGCTCAACCGCCTCGCGAAGCTCAGCAACCAGGGTCAGCCGTTTCTCGGCCTCCTGAGTCATACCTTGAGAGAAATACTCGAATCGGTGTTTGCCGTTGCGCTTGGCCAGATACATGGCGCTATCAGCAGCCTTGATCAGGGCCTGGGGGTTGTCGCCATCTTCCGGATAGCGTGCAATACCAATACTTGCCCTGGGTCTAACCTTTCGCATGCCCAGTTCCAAAGGCTCGCCGATTGCCTGCAGACAGCGTTGGGCAATCTGAATGGTTTCCATATGATCGCTGAGATTATCCATCAGCACACAGAACTCATCACCGCCGAGCCGGGCGATAAAATCGGTTTCGCGAAACACCACCCGCAGCCGCCGCGATATTTCTGTCAGTAAGTGATCACCCACATCATGTCCCATGGAATCGTTGACGTCTTTAAACCCATCAAGGTCCATAAAAAACAGCGTAAACGCCTCGTTACGCCGCCGCGATGCTTTGACCATTTCATCAATGCGCTGCATGAAATAGCTGCGGCTCGCCAAAGAGGTTAGGGAGTCGTAGTAGGCCAGTTTGCGTATCTTTCCTTCCGCCGCGCGCTGGGCAGAAATATCTTGAACGGCGCCAAACGCTACCCGTTCACCGGAGTGATCGAAATTGACCTCGACCTCCTGACGCACCAACAGCTCTTGACCGTTTTCCGACAGCACCGAATACTCTATGGACTTCACTTCTCCCGTCACCGCCTGCTGAAAGGATCGGATCACTGAGTCTCGGTCCTGCTCTCGCACAGCATTGAAAAACCGATTTTTGCTGTTGCCGATAGCGCCAGCAGCTAACCCAAAAATCTCCTCGATCTGGGCCGAGCACTGAAATTTATCCGAATCTATTTCCCAGCGCCAATAGCCGATGCGGGACAGCCGCTGGGCGGCTTCCAGACGCGACTTAGCCGCTCGTAGCTGTGCTGCATTGCTGCTGGTACGAAGCAAAAAGCGCAGGTCCTCGGTCAACACCAACAAATTAATCGGCTTAGTGGTAAAAGACATCGCGCCGCTGGCATAGGCTCGATTGATGGAGCCTACGTCGTTGAGGCCCGTGATCATCATGATCGGTACGTGACACAGGCGAGGATCTTCGTGGAGCCGCTGGCAGGTCTCAAAGCCATCCATGCCTGGCATGATGGCGTCGAGCAAAATTACATCGGGCCGCTGGCGTTTGGCAGCCTGTAACGCTTCTGCGCCGCTTTCACACTCGTCAACCAGATAGCCGCTGGCCAATAAGGTCTCGCGCAGGGTAAGCCGAATTGCCGGGTCATCATCAGCGATCAATACCCTGGGCCCCTTGGGGGAAATGGGTTTGCTCTGGGCCGTTGTAGACAGCTCTTTGGTACCGGCCATTTGGTCCAGCTCCGGCCGGGCCGCGGCGTAGGCCTGGGCCACCGCCTCCAGTCTGCCCGCCAACCCCTGGCTAAGTCCATCCCGTGCAGCATGCTCTATTTCTGCACACTGTTTGGATACCTCAACAACGCCCAAATTTGCGCTGGATGACTTGAGGCTGTGGATGGCATTAGCACAGCTGTCCAGGTCGCCCTGCTCCAGCGCCGTGCGGGCCTGGGCCAGGAGCTGGGGAAACTGTTTTTGGTAAAGCGTTGCTGCCTGGCCTAGGATGTCTTTTCCACGAAGGCGGCCCAATTCAATCAGCTGCTGCACTGCGGCCGGGTCACAGTACCTGGAACCGGATACGGCAATTCCGGCTTGCTCATCGTCGCCAGGTAAACCGGTGTCACACAGCCATTTATCCAGCAGCGCGCCCAGCGCCTCCTGGCTGAACGGCTTACTCATATAGCCGTCCATGCCCACCTCAAGACACTGGGCATCCAGACCTTTGCGAACGTCAGCGGTCAATGCCACAACCGGGGTGCGGGGACGGCCTGTCTCCTGTTCGAAGGCGCGAATTTTTTCCGTCGCCTCAAAGCCGTCCATTTTAGGCATATGGCAATCCATCAAGACCAGATCGAATTCCCCCGATTGCACAGCTTCCAGTGCTTCAAGGCCGTTATTAGCAAGCTGCGCAACGCAGCCGGCGACCTCCAGCGCAGCCATGGCCACTTCCTGATTGATCTCATTGTCTTCCGCCAGCAGGACCCTACCTTTTACTGCCCGGATCTGCTGGCTAGAACTGGATAGATCTGGCGAATTGGCGGTACTTGCCTGCAGGCTGGCAAGAAGGTCAGCTCGGCGTACCGGCTTGGTCAAAAAGCGGCTGACAATGCCGTCAGGGACCCCGCTGCCTGCAGCCTCATAGGCCGAACTGAGTACGACTATGGGTAGCTCAGGTATTCGCGGATCGGCATTGACCTTGGTTGCTAACTGAATGCCGTCCATTTGCGGCATGTGCCAATCGAACAGGGCAACCCGATAAGGGTCCCCGTCAGCGGCGGCTTGTTCCAGCCATTGCAACGCCTCCGGGCCATCCTTTGCACTTTCCGAGCGCATACCAAAATTGGCCAGCTGTCCCTGCAGAATTTCTCGGTTGGTGCTGTGGTCATCTACGATCAGCGCGCGCAAGCCGCGCAGACTTTCATGATCGGCTAAGGTCGGTTCCTGATTGGTGGAAACGGGCAAAGGAATCTGAAAACGGAAGGTGGTGCCCAGCCCCCACTCACTGCTGACCGTGAGCTCGCCGCCCATCAGCTCCACAATCCGTTTGCTGATGGTCAGACCCAGGCCGGTACCCCCGTACTGTCTGGAGATGGTTCCGTCGGCCTGGACGAAGGCATCGAATAGCGTGTCCAGCTTGTCAGCCTCGATGCCGATGCCCGAGTCGGAGATCTCAAATAAGACCTGTGCCTGACCCGCCGCAAACTCACAGTGCTGCTTTAGACGGATTTCTCCGGCTTCAGTGAACTTGGTGGCATTGGACAGAAGATTGAGCAGAACCTGACGGATTCGAGTTGGATCCCCAACCAGCAACGGTGTCTCTTGAGAAAGATCTACAACCAGTTCCAGGCCCTTGCGGTGGGCGTTTTCGGCAATGATCTCCAGAGCGTCTTCACAGACCTCCAGAAGATCGAAATCCCTTGCCTCAATGTCGAGCTTGTCAGCCTCAATTTTGGAAAAATCCAGAATGTCATTGATTACCGAGAGTAGTCCCTCAGCCGACCGATAGGCTGAGCTGGCCAGGTGGTGTTGACGTTTATCCAGGCCGCTGGACAGCAAAATTTCCGTCATCCCCAGCACACCATTCATGGGTGTGCGAATTTCATGGCTCATAGTTGCCAAAAACGCGCTCTTGGCCTTGCTGCCGGCTTCGGCTGCCTCTTTTGCGCTATTTAGCTGAGTATTGGACTGCCGTAATTCCTGCACCGCAGCTTCGTAAGCCAGGGTGCGCTGGCGCACCTGCTCTTCCAGCACCGTCGCAGACTGGAACATGGCGTAAGCATCGCCCTGCATGTCCATGCCCCGCTCGACCCGCTTCATCAGCGATTCGATAATTTTCTGCTGCTGAGCAATCTGCGCCTTGAGTTCCTGGCAGTTGCAACCCGAGTCTGAGGGTTTCACCAATCTAGGGCCTGGTTGTTTTGCCGATGGCAACTCCGGTAAACGTCTGATTGACGTGCATGGCGTTAAACTGTTCGCCATAGGTGCTGAAGCCAATCACCTTGTTATCAACCATCACCTGGGCCACCTGATCGCCAATCCCGTTTTGCTCTATTTCCAGGTGTCGTAGGATGCAGTCGCAGCCCAATACCAGCATCGGCTCGCCGATGGCGGTGGTGACATTGGCGAACAGGTCTTTCAGGTTCTCCACCAGGTCGACGCCTTTCGCGACCGTCAACACAATGCCTTCATCGATGGCGCAGAAAAATGTCAGGCTTTGATCATCATTCACTTTCTGAATGGAGCGGACAAAAAATTCGCCGCCAATTTTTACAATGACAGGATAGGTGGAAAAGATCAGCGGAGTGAGTTCTTCCACCTCCAACCCCACCATTCGGGCGTACTCCCGTCCCGCCGGCAGGCCGTTGATTTCGGTCACGACTCGCTTGTCAGGATAGGCCTCCGTGACCACCATTTTTTTCTCGGTTTCGACAAAATGCTGGGTTTTGAAGACGGTGAAACGGTGGGGGGTCTGAATCAGTGAAAACAGCGCACAGTCGGTGCGAAACTCGCCATCGTGATAAAGGTAGGTTGTTCCAAAAGCCACGCCATCGCCGGCGGAGCCGCCGAACAGCTGGATATCGCGGCTATGTTGGTGAATGGAACTGACCACCGCTTCCTCCCGACATGAAAGGCCATCGATCAGTAACAGGCCGAAGGTGTTTTCTGCGGTGGGCCAATGGGCCTGCTGGCCAAGAGCCTGAATAGAGGATTTAGCCACCGCTTCGCCGTCGGCAATTTCAAAGGTGTCCAAGTCATCAATCCGGCGTGTCTCCACGTAAAAAGACGGTTGCGCCAGGCTCATTCCGGTCAGAGAGCCCTTAATATAGCCCGCCGGCGTTATCTCGCCATAGGTGGTACAGCCAAGCAGATTGACATCACCAAAGCAGTCGTGAAGGGCCGCGGCCAGGGCCGGCAAGTCATAGTCCGGCGAACAGTAAAAAACCCCCAGGCTCATGCCCGGCTGGTAAATGGCCTGGTAGAGTTCAGTCGCCGCAACAGTGGGGTCCATCGACCGCGATACGCCGCGCCGGACGCACGCCGTGGAATGCTTATCTGTTTCTGCACCATCGGTGCATTGATCGAACACTGGGTCCGCATTTGCCATTACGTTATCCTGTTTGGAGAGTTGCTCGATGCCCCTGGCGTGCAGGTGCGGTGTAGTTCACCCGCTCTTGACACTGTGTAGTCTCTTGTAAGCCCCAGCATCGGCCACCGAGCTGAGAACTTTAGACACACTAAGCCCGGCCCCTGTCCAAAGAGCCCAAGAACTTTGGTATAAAAGGCTCCGCTGGTATGTTATGAAAAGCGCTGAACTGGCAAGTCGTCAGCACTAATGGCGCCTTCGGCCGGTT
This sequence comes from uncultured Gammaproteobacteria bacterium, assembly GCA_964351665.1. GTDB lineage: Bacteria > Pseudomonadota > Gammaproteobacteria > Xanthomonadales > SZUA-38 > JANQOZ01. The sequence continues at coordinate 5,844 of CAYGPO010000039.1, forward strand.
CGGCCACCCAAAGCGACAAAGGAATTCCATGAACAACCAATTCTCCGCAGAAGAACTGGCGTTTCGCGATGAGATTCGACAAACACTGCAGCAGAATATGCCCGAGGACATTCGGCGCCAGCGCGACACCGGTGTGGAGCTGTTGCCGGCAGATACCGTGCGCTGGCAAAAAATTCTCTACCAGCTTGGCTATATTGCTCCCAATTACCCGGTTGAGTACGGCGGCCCGGGCTGGAACGCGGTGCAGAAATATATCTTTCACTCTGAGATGGCCCGCATTAACGCGCCTGGGCTGATTCCTTTCGGGATCAATATGGTGGGACCGGTTATTTATACCTACGGCAGCCAGGCCCAGAAAGACCGATTTTTGCCCGATATTCTGCAGAGCAACGTGTGGTGGTGCCAGGGCTATTCCGAACCCAACGCTGGCTCAGATCTGGCGTCGTTGAAAACCGAAGCCAAATTCAATGGCGACCACTACCTGATCAACGGCACCAAATTCTGGACCACCATGGCCCAGCATGCCGACTGGATCTTTCTGCTGGCACGGACCAATGCCGATGTTCCCAGACCCCAGCAGGGCATCAGCTTTTTGCTGTGTGACATGAAGACACCGGGAGTCACCGTCAACCCAATTCGGACCTTGGATGGTGGCTATGAGGTCAACGAAGTTCACTTCGAAAATGTGCCTGTACCGCTGGATAACCTGGTGGGTGAAGAAGGCAAAGGCTGGACCTATGGCAAGGTGCTGCTGCAGCACGAACGCACCTCCATTGCCGGGGTGGCAGAGTCTCAGTACCGTCTGAATCAGCTCAAGGCAATGGCTGCCAAGCCCTATCATGGAGGCCAGCGCCTGCTGGACGACAGCGCCTTCAGGGCCCGCCTTGCCGCCACCGAAATTCAGCTCAAGGCTCTGGAATACAGTGATCTGCGCACCCTGGCAACGGTGGCCGCCGGCAAAGCTCCGGGGCCGGAAAGTTCCATTTTAAAAATTCGCGGCACCGAAATGCAGCAGGCCATCGACACACTGTGGATGGAGGCCTCCGGCTACTACGCCTTGCCCTATCTACCCCAGCAGTTCGAACCCGGCGTGGCCCTGGAAGATCGGGTGGGTGACAACCTGGAGGCGACAACGGCGCTGCGCTACTTCAATTTTCGTAAGGCCTCAATTTATGGCGGCTCCAACGAGATCCAGAAAAATATCATCGCCAAGCATGTGCTTGGCCTCTGACGGACGACATCACCATGGATTTCACCATCAGTGAAGAACAGGCCATGCTGCGAGACAGCGTCGCGCGGCTGATTGACGACAACTATGACTTTGACCAGCGCCAGCGCCACGCCGCCTCGGAGCAGGGGTTCGATACTGCCAGCTGGCAGCAGTTTGGCGAACTTGGCTGGACCGCCGTGCCCTTCAGTGAGGACGACGGCGGCCTGGGCGGCGGCGCTGAAGAAGTGATGCTAATGATGGAGCAGTTCGGTCGCGGCCTGATTGTTGAGCCGTACCTGGCCAGCATCATCATGGCCGGCGGCGTTTTGCGGCGGCTGGCAAACGATTCACAGAAACAGCGTTTTATGCATGGCCTGCTTGATGCCAGCCAGATAGGCGCGTTGGCCTTTGTCGAACCCCAGAGCCGCTATTGCAACCACAACGTGGCCTGCTCACTGACCCCATCTGACGATGGTTATCTGCTCAGCGGCAACAAGGCATTTGTGATCAGCGGCGGAGGCGCCGACTTCCTCATCGTCAGCGCTCGATCCAGCGGCGAACAAACCGACCGGGACGGTATTTCCCTGCTGGTGGTGGATGCCGCAGCGGCGGGGATCACGACGAAATCCTATCCCACCGTTGATGGCCTGCGCGCAGCGGAGATCACCTTTAGCCAGGTGCCGGTTTCAGGCGACGCCATCTTGGGCGAGTTGGGTAAGGGCTACGTCGCCCTGGCTCAGGTCATCGACGAGGCCACCTTGGCGGTATGCGGCGAGGCGGTGGGGATTATGGAAACCCTGAACCTGAAGACCTTGGATTACACCAAGAATCGGCAACAGTTTGGCGTGCCCATTGCGTCCTTTCAGGCTTTGCAACACCGAATGGTGGACATGTTTACCAGCTATGAGCTGACCAAGTCCCTGCTGCTGTGGGCGGTGATGGCACAGGCCTCAGGCAGCCCTTCCGAACGGTCGGCGGCGATCAGTGCGATCAAACATCAGGTGGGTACCGCCGGGCGAAAGCTAGGCCAGGAAGCGGTCCAACTGCACGGTGGAATGGGGGTTACCTGGGAGTTAGATGTGGCCCACTATTTCAAGCGCTTGACCGCCATTGACACCCTGTTCGGCAACGCAGATTTTCACCTGGCCAGATACACTGAGCTCAGCGATAATTAAGCTGTCATGTGACCCGCCACTGGTGACAGTGGCACGCCAATGGCGATAAGCCTTCGCCGCATCCAAGTCAACAGGGGCAACTATGAAAATCGCCATTCCAGACCTTATCTCCAATTCCTATTTTCCAGCGGCGGCGGCCGTGGAGCTGGGCTTTTTTAAACAAGAGGGCCTGGATATGGAACTGGACCTCATCTTCCCGGTTAATCGAACCCTTGAGGTGATGCGAGACGGCGGCATAGAGTTTGTTGGGGGCTCGGTGCACAGCGTTCCCCACGCTTTCCCCGAGTGGCAAGGGGCAAAGGTTCTAGCCTCCCTGGCCCAGGGCATGTACTGGTTTTTGATCATGCGCTCGGATCTGCAGGTCGCCCACGGCGATATCTCCTGCGTGAAGGGCCGCACCATCGGCGCTGCACCGCTGGTGGATCTAGGCCTTAAACAGCTGCTGATTGAGTCCGGCATTAATCTCCAGCAGGACCAGGTCAACATTGCACCGGTTCCCGGCGCCTTTCTTGGCGACAGCAAGAATTTTGGGGTGGCCGCGGCCAAGGCCCTGGAAGCCGGCCTGATCGACGGATTTTGGGCCAATGGCATGGGCGCTGAGGTGGCCATCCGAAGCGGCGCTGGTACCATGGTGATTGACGCCCGGCGTGGTGATGGACCCGCCACCGCTTTCAACTACACCATGCCGGCGCTGATCACCACCGACAGGCTGATCGCCGATAGCCCCGAGGTTGCCCGGGCCGCCATTCGCGCAATCAAGAAAACCCACGCTGCACTGAAACATGACGTGAACCTGGCCACCGACGTTGGCAGAAAACTGTTTCCAGCGGCAGAAGCGGAACTGATTGCTGCGGTAGTAGCCCGTGATCTGGACTATTACGATGTTTCCGTATCGCCAGAATTCGTCGCCGGGATGAGCCAATTTTCCCGGGCACAGGGCCTGGTGACATCGGAAATCACCTACCAGCAGGTGGTCAACCCTGACCTGATATCGGAGTGGAGTTAGGGCTTATTTCGGCGTCAACGGCGCACCAGATCCGTTCAGGGAATTGACTGGGCGTAGCGGAAGCCTTCGATCATTGCCGCCCGCAACAGATAGCTTTTGCACCTGGCCGGATCTTTCATGATGGCCTTAAGTTCCGCGTAGAATTGCTCTCGAACAATCGGATCCTGCTGTTCGATGTTCTTCTTATTCTCAATGGTCTGTCGCTGGAGATACTCACTTGCCACCGTGCGCCGCTGCCGATCATATTGATCCAACAAGGCCTCGTCGGCGCCTTGGTTCCATATTTGGTGGAGTTTTTCCGACAAATTGAAAACGTCGTGGAAACCAAAGTTCATTCCCATGCCCCCCAAGGGATTGTTAATATGCGCCGCGTCACCGGCAAGCAGTAGACGCCCGTCCCGGTAACAGCTGGCGACCCGCTGATGAACGCTATAAAGATTGCGGTGCACAACCTCATAAGGTCCTTGCTTCGGGTGAAACCGCTGTATGCGCCGCTGAACATCCGCTTCGTCGAACAGCTGCTGTTCGGTTTGCTGGGGCTGGGTTGGAAACACCACCCGCCACATGCCCTTCTCACTGCTTCCAGGCACTCTGAATAGTGCGCACCATTCATCGGGGTCGGCGATATAGTTTGTCGACGCATAGCCAAATTTGTCAAAGCCAAAAGGCGTACTCAGAACCAGAAACCGCTCGGGGTATTCAAAGCCTTCAAAGGTCACCCGCATAGACTTGCGTACCTGGCTCCGCCCGCCATCGCAGCCAACCAGGTAGCGCCCTCGAAAGGTCTTGATGCCTTCGGGGGTTTGAACCTCAGCCGCCACACCCGCATCGTCTTGCCGCACTGACATCAACCGATGCTCGCGCAAGATATTTTGCGCCTGACCGGACTGCAGGTGATCATGAATCACCTCACAAACTTTGTGTTGCTCAAGCATTAGCCGATAGGGGAAATCTGTTTCGTCGGCCAGGGTTGTAAGGTCAAACTCCGCTACCACGCCCTGCCTGCGATCTCGATACTGAAACGACTTGACGATGTTCCCACGATCAAGCAATGGGTTAATCAACCCAAGGTCGCGAAACAGTTCCAGACTCGGAGGGTGGATGGTACCGGCCCGGGGGTCGGAGAAAATCTTGTCACCGGCCTCCAGCAGCAGGAAGGGAATCCCATAGCGATCAAGATTGGCCGCCAGCGCATAGCCAATGGGTCCACCACCGGCGATGATGACCCTGTCATTTACCAAGCTTCCCACCAGGCTAACAAACCTCTAATAAATGCCAGCCAGGCGGCGGTGGCTGGCTAGTGGGCCGATCACTATGCAATGGATCAGTCCGCGGGCGCGGTGGCCTGCTGCAGGTAGGCGATCAGATCCGCGCGGTCCTCCGGGTCAGCCACGCCGGCGAAGACCATTCGGTTGCCCGGCAGGAACTCACTGGGTTTGGCCAGCCACTGGTCGATGGTCTGGGGCGTCCAAACAATGCCGGAGTTTGTCAGCTCGCTGGAGTAGTCAAAACCCTCAGCCTTTCCAGCAACACTGCCGAGCAGGCCGTAGAGATTGGGGCCAACTTTATTGTCGCCGCCCTGCTCCAGACTGTGACAGGCGCGGCACTGCAAAAACAACAGCCTACCCCGGCCGGCATTAGCCGTCTCAAGCAGGCCATCCACCGCTGATGGGGCCTGTGCCGTGGTCGCTGGAGTCTGAAGCTCATCGTTACTGTTGCTGGCCGGCGGCGGAGCAGCGCAGCCAGAGACCAGCAAAGCCCCCGTAAAGCCGAAAATCAGCCAGCCACTGAAAAATCCCGTTGATGAACCTCTGTTCCACTTGATTCGCATTTTGAAGATCCTTAACTGGTTAGTCGCCTTCCGGTGAACTGCGTTGCAGCCTGATTGCTCGATGTATTGCCTTACGTATCCGCGGATAGGTGCCGCAGCGACAAATGTTGGTCATGGCCGCGTCTATTGCCTGATCATCCGGGTCGGGATTGCGCGCCAACAAATCGGCGGCGGCCATGATCATTCCCGACTGGCAGTAGCCACACTGGGGCACCTGCTCATCTACCCAGGCCTGTTGTACCACGTGCAGAGAATCATCATCGGCCAGGCCCTCAATGGTGGTCACTTGCTTGCCAGCCACCGCGGTCACAGGCAGCACGCAGGAGCGAACCGGGCTGCCATCAACGTGCACCGTGCAGGCCCCGCATTGGGCGATGCCACAGCCAAACTTGGTGCCGGTTAATGCCAGTCGATCCCGCAGCACCCACAGCAGCGGCATCTCCTCCGGCGCATCAACGCTCACTTCAACTTGATTGACCGAAAAGCGGATCATGCTTCTGCCTCCTGGGAGGGTTGGCCGATGGTAAAGCCCGCGTCAACAATCGGCAGGCGGCGCAGGCGACGGCCGGTAGCGGCGAATATCCCGTTAACCACGGCAGGCCCAATGGCCGGCACCGCCGCCTCACCGACCCCGCCCAGAGGCTCGTCGGCAGAAATCAAGTGCACCTGAATCTGCGGCACTTCGTTCATCTTGATAAACCGGTAATCATGAAAATTGCTTTGCTCAACAGCTCCCTGGGCAATGGTGATCTTGCCGAACAAAGCCGCCGATAATCCGTCAATCACGCCGCCCTCCATCTGGGCCCGCACCGTGTCCGGGTCGACGGCAAAGCCGCAATCATGGACACAGGTGACCTTGTCAATGCTCAGGGTATCGCCGTCCACTGTGATCTGGGCTACCTGAGCGTTGAATGAACCAAAGCCCGCTGAAAAGGCCACGCCCATGGCCGTATTCGGGCCCAGGGTCTTGCCCCAACCTGCTTCCCTGGCGGCTTTTTCCACCACCGCGCGGGCTCGAGGATTATCCCTTAGCATTGCCAGGCGAAACTCAACAGGGTCTTTGCCGGCGCGATGGGCCAGTTCGTCAATCACTCCCTCGCCAATAAACCCATTGTGAGAAAGAGCCACCGAACGCCAAAACCCGACGGGCACGTGGGTGGTTACCTCAGCATACTCAATCAAGGTATTGGGTATGTTGTAAAGTGAGTTAATGGCACCGCTTACCAGCAGTGGATCGGGTATAGGCAGGGGGCGGCCTTGAAAGGCCATCACCGATGAACCGGCAACCCGTGCGCGGATCGCCGCCGGCATGCCGGATTCATCCAGGGTGGCCCAGGACCGAACCGCCGCCGCCGGCCGGTAAAAATCATGACCAATGTCCTGCTCCCGGGTCCACATCAGTGTGACCGGTCGACCCTCGGTCTGTTGCGCAATCTGCACCGCCTGACGGACAAAATCCAGCTCCCACTTGCGGCCGAAGCCGCCGCCACAAAAGGTCCCCTGCAGGGAAACCTGTTCCATGGGCAATCCGGTGATTTCCGCCGCCGCGGCTCGGGCGGCACCCTGCTGCTGATGGGGCGCCCAAATTTTGCATTGGGTGTCGGTGACCTGGGCGGTGGCCGTCATAGGCTCCATGCAGATATGAGCCAAAAACGGCACCTCGTAGGTGGCCTCAAACACGTCCTGGGCTGCTGCAATGGCCGCTGTTGCATCACCTTTGGCCCTGGGGAACGGGCGCGCTGTGTCGCCGTCCAGTGCTGATGTCAGGATCCCCGAGATGCGCTCAGAATCCCAGCTGGCGTTGGTCTCAGACTCAAACACCAGGTCCAGGGCCTGCAGGGCCGTGTTGGCTTCCCAAAATGAGTCGGCGGCTATAGCTACCCCGTCTTCAAGCTCAATCAGCTTGAACACACCGGGCCCCTTGACATGGCTATCCAATTGGCCGGGCTTTAGACGCCCACCAAACACCGGCGAGGTCCTGATACTGGCAAACAGCTGGTTCGGCAGCCGCACATCGGCACCAAACACGGCGCTGCCGGTGACCTTGGCCCAGTTGTCCTTGCGGGGCACTGATTTACCGATCAGGGTGTAATTTTCCCGGGACTTGAGGGGCGGGTCTTCGGGTACTGGCAGTTGAGCTGCGGCCTCGGCAAGGGCCCCGTAGCTCAGAGATTTGCCGCTCGTATCATGGTGCACCAAGCTTTGGCTGGCCCGGCAGCTGTCGGTGGAAACCTGCCATTGTTGCGCCGCTGCGCTGATTAGCATTTGCCGAGTTGCCGCGCCGGTTTTGCGCAGCGCATCAAAGTAGTTGATGACCGCATCGGAGTTGCCCGTGGATTGACGGCCTCTTCCCGGGTTGTTAAAGCGTTCATCAGCAGTTGCCAGGCGGACCACGACTCGATCCCAGTCCGCCTCCAGTTCATCGGCCACAATTTTCGGCAAACTGGTGTAAACACCCTGACCCAACTCCGCCCCCGGCACCACGATGGAAATTTCTCCATCGCTGGAAATTCTGATGTAAGCACTGAGATCTGTTGCCACCGCCGGCGAAACCGCCGGCTGATTGGCGCAACCCGCAGGAGCCACCAGCCCAACGACCAGCCCACCAGCGGCAAGCCCTGTCGATTGCAAAAAGCCGCGGCGACTGAGCTCAGTGGCGCAAAGCAGTCGATAGCTGGGTTTGTTGTCGTTGTTTGGATCAGGCATTTGTCGTTTTTCCCCTGTGCCATATGGTGGTTGCTTGGCAGTCGCTGGCTTGATGCTGGCGATCAAAGTTCTAACAATGCGCCAATCGCTGCGCGTTCAGCAGACTCCATGGCGGCCTCCATACCCCGATTGGAAAGCGCCGTATGCTCACCACAAAATCGCAGCTTGCCAAATGGCTCGGAAAACGCCGGCAGAAAGCGATGCAGCTGGCCCGGCTGCCATTCTGTCCAGCTACCTCCGGCGAAAGGGTCCATGCTCCAGCTCTTATAGGCGGTGGCTTTGAGTTTACCCCGTGCCGCCGGCCGCAGCTTCTCATATTCCTTCACCACCAGGGCGCGAGCCGCCGCTTCACCGATCTGATCCAGGCGCTGGGCGTTGAAGCCCCGGGCCCGGGCCACCAGACCGGTAATTTCGTGGCTGGTTGACGACTGGCGCAGCGCGCGTACCTCGCCCAGGGCGGTGTCAGTCCACATGGCGGGATCCAAACCGTCATCGTCCCAGAAATTTTGCTCTGGGTGCAAGATGATCTTGGTGATCATCATGGAAGGCAGAACTTTTGTCGCCTGGGCCAGCAGTGGCGGCAGCAGCGGATCAAAGTTGATCCAGCGCAATGGTGATATGGGCAATGCACAGATAGCGCTGCGGGCCAGATGTCGTTCGCCATTGTCGGTTAACACTTCAACCCCGGCCTTACTCTGGCCAATACCGATTACCCGGCGCTGGGTCAGCACATCCCCAGGTAAGTTTGCCGCCATCGCTTCCGGCAGGCGTTGATTGCCGCCCTCTATTTTGGCCGCAAGGTTGCCCAGCCGGCGCTGCTGAGCGTTCCAGCTAACCCGGAAAAACCAGCTCAAGATGGAACAATCATGGGCTGAAGTGCCGCGGCCAATATTGGTTTCATAATTTTGCGCGATGGTGCCATCACTCCAGCCCTGGGAGCTAAGGAAATGGTAAACCGACCGATCCAGGGCGTTGCTTTGGGGCAATAGCCAGTCGTCCAGGTTCTTAAGTGGGTTGTTGGCCGCAACCATTTTTTCGAAAAATCGCCGTCCTGGAAATTCGCTTTTTGAGTCCGTTGGGAGCAGGTTGCTGGGGTGACTGGGCCACTGGGCGCGGGGAATAATGGCGCCATTGATGGCAATTTCAGGTTTAGACAGCCCCCGCCGGGGCCCATGGTCGACCAGGGTCAGGCCCAATTTACGGGCCGTGGCCAGCACTCGTGCATAGCCGCCGAGAATGCTGTCGCCGCCGGCTTCCGGCGCTCCGGGCAAATCGTAAAAACTCTCCAGCCGACCGCCCAGCCGATTTTGGGCTTCCAGCACCGTAACGTTGACGCCTTCGCTGGCCAGCAGCGACGCCGCCTGAAGGCCAGCAAGGCCGGCTCCGATAACAATGACATCGGATTGGGTGGAGGCCCGAACGGCGTTAGACCATCCAAGCCCGGGCCAAACCGCTGCCATGGCCATGCTCTTCAGCGCATCTCGCCGGCTTAAGAGTTTGGTCATCTGCTTAGATCCCTGGGAAGCGGTCTTGGACTTAAGTTTACGCGCTGATCTCTACACCAACGATGACATCGATATATACGGTCACTATGTGAAACAACCACGGGATTTCCCACCGTCACGCCATCGTTAGGTCCCACACTATCGATCATAGTGACGCAAAGAGAGCCAAGGCTTGAGCGCAGACTGGCCAATAAATCGAAGGCAACTCCTGGGCGCACTCAGCGGCGGGGCGGCGCTCGCTGCTGGATGCGCCGTTGATCCTGCCAGAAATCGCCAGCCAGCCAACCAGGGCTCGCTGGATCTTGACGACCCCGGATCCCGGATCCGCAACTTTGTAAAGGCCAACGCCAGGCTCGACCCTGGGCGCTCGATCTGGTCCACCCGTGGCGAAGTTTATGCAGTACTACCCAGCAACCAAGTCATTCCGGTAGTGCGGGTAAAAGGCTGTGAACAGCAGTGGATCAGACCCTTGTCCCATGACCGGTTTCTGAGTTTCGACAATTTGGTCACCTATTACTGCGACTTCGATAGCGACCAGGTGATTGACCAGTTTGATAACCCCTTTACCGGAGCCCGCAACACGGTCAAGCCCTTTGTCAGCCGAATGAAAGAAGGGCGGGAGATCTCCCCTCGGGGGGTGGTTTACCGGGTCATGCGAGAAGCCTATCCGGAGTTTTACGCCAACTTGAAGTTTGATGTGCGGATAAGAAAAGTCGGGGACAGCGTTTCTTTTCAAGGCGAGTTTATCTGGCCGCCGGAGTTTATTCGCCCGCCCGCCGGGTCCAAGCTCACCACCTTCGCCCGCGCCCAGGACCTGGCAAATCCCAGCCTGAGCAGCGCACCGGCAAATTTTGCCGGACATGTTCTGATGCCGTTTTTCCCCTGGATGGAAATGGCTGAACACGGTGGTCATCTACTCTGGCACGTCCAGGGGTATAAGATTGGGTCAATCAACGACCTGGACTCGGACTACCTGGACCATGCCTACGCTGACTTTGGCGATGGATTCGAACAATCCCCGGAATTTGACCCCCAGCCTTCCGGTTTTGCTCGTCGTTTGCGAGGGATGGGGCGGCTGTCCTAGCGGGCATGCGGCGAACACCAACGTTCACCCAAGGATAATCAATGAATACTTCTGATCCTTTTTCGCTAAACCGCCGTGACCTGTTCGGGGCAGCCGGCCTTGGCCTGCTGGCCGGTCTAGGCGGCGCTGTGGCCGAGCCTTTGGGCGAATCAGAATTTGGCGATACCCCAGACCTGCAAGACCCCTGGATGCTGGACCCAAAAAAGGATTTTATGAATTTCCTTCGTGCCCAGGGGGATCTTTCCGGGTTGATTTCACCCCAGTGGTGGCGAGGCGCCTACCTGGCCGTTTATAACGACCGCAATCCGGAGCTGCTGTTTCGCATGGAAGGCTGCGAGATGAAGCGCATCGTGGACCTGGGCAACGACCGGTTTGAATTCCAATACAGGATCTTCACCTCGATTAAGGATCCTGTCAGCAATAAAACCCTGAACGGTCAACAGTGGCTCAATCCCATAACCGGAAAACACATCACCATCGAACCCAACACCTCCAGTGCTGAGCGGATTGTGTCCCTCACCGACCGCGGCATCGTGGAAACGCGCCCAGGTAAAAACCTTGAGGCGGTGATTCATTCACTGTGGACGGCCCAGGGCCCCTACGTCATGCACAACGGATACAAGGATAGACCGGCTAAGCGACCCATTCCCCTGAAAGCCTTCGCCACCACCTTTATCGATCGGGCAGCGGCGGCGGATTTTACCGCGCCGCGACTCGAGACTCGGTTCAACACCACCTTCATTGCGCCCTTTCAACCCTGGCTGGACATGCCGGCGAATGCGGGCAACGCGGTCTGGCACAGCTCCGGCCACAAAGCCCGGGATGTGGAGAGTCTGCCTAAAGAGTATCTGAGCCAGCTGTTTAAATACCGCCCAGAGATCACCGAGTGGATCGGCAAGGATGGCAAGGCATGAACACACCAGCGCAGCCCGTGCAGTCCGACAACATGAACATCGAACGCCAGACGCCCTGGTACACCATGGCGGCATTCGGGGTCGGTACGATTCCAGACAGCATCAAGAACTTCGCCTGGGATTTGTTTGTCCTGTTCCTCTACACCCAGGTGCACGGGCTATCCGGCACGCTAACCGGGCTGGCGCTGCTGATCGCCCTGGCCTTTGACGCCGTATCGGACCCCTACGTGGGATTTCTCTCGGACCGGGCCCGGGGCTTGAAATTCGGCCGGCGGCATACCTTTATGCTGCTGGCGACAGTACCCTTTGGGCTGTGTTTTTATGGCCTGTTCGTACCGCCAGCGGAACTGGGCCAGTGGGGCCTGTTTTCCTGGCTGGTGATTTTCGCCGTCCTCAGTCGACTGTTCATTACGCTGTTCGCTGTGCCCATTAAAGCCGTTGGCGCCGAGCTCAGTCGGGACGTGGCAGTGCGGCCAAAAATCATCGCCTTCGGAACCATCGGCCTGGTCGCGGCGCGGATCAGCCTGCCGCTACTGGCTTTTGGCTATTTCTTTTTGGACAGCGCCGACTATTCTCGGGGCCAACTGGATCCGGCAAATTACCCGCCCTTTGCCGCAGCCTTTGCCTTAGTTGCCGTGGTTGCCATGCTCATCAGCATCGCCGGCACCATCAAACCGGTGCTGGCCATTGAACGGCTGGAGACGCCCACGGTAAAACCCCGCATAGGTCCCCTGGAAGGGATAAAGGCCGTGGTCTCGGCAATGACCGAAACTCCCAACGTTCGTTGGACCCTGATCCTGGCCATTGTGGTGTTCTTTTCCATCGTCTCCATCTCGATATTGAAGATTCACCTGGTGACCTATCTGTGGCAAACACCCAAAGACCTCACCAAGTGGATAGTGTCAGCCCAGTACATTGGTACCGGCCTGGGCGCGATTATTTTGCCCATCGTGGTAAAAACGGTGAATCGCAAGCTGTGTATAGCGCTGGGCATGGTGGGCTTCACTACCCTGTCAGCGGTGGCTGTACTGCTGCCGGTTTTTGGGCTGCTACCGGCAGCAGGCTCAGTGGAACTTGGCTACGCCTTGATTGGTATTTTTCTGGCAGCCGGGATTATGCTGGGAATCTACTTTGTTGCCGTAGGTTCCTTAACTGCTGACGTGGCCGACGAACACGAAGTCAACACCGGCAAGCGCCAGCAGGCACTGATCAGCGGCTTCGGTATGTTCGCCATCAAAGCGGCGGGCGCTGTCATGACCCTACTGACCGGCATTTACCTGGACATCATTTCGTTCCCGGTGGGTTCGCCGGTGGGCTCGGTGCCGCTGGAGAAAATCAACGCACTGGCTTATTTTTCCGCCGGATTCTGTTTGCTGGGCGCGTGCCTGGTGCTGCTGGTAGTTTCAAGGTTTGACGTCTCCATCAACAAACAACGGGACATCAATCGGCGACTGCAAAACATGATGAACGCTGACAGCAAAGAGTCGGCCTAACCGATCTAACGGAGTAACAATGTTAATCATTTCCCAACGGGCCTGGCTCGCCTCGGACACCCCAGCACTGGCAAACCATGTGGAAACCACCATGGCTTTAGTCCGTCGGCGCCATCTTGGGACGGCGCTGGAGCCTGTGCTTCTCTTGCCCCAGGCCCTTACCGAGCCCCAGGCTGTGGCGCGTGATGAGCTAATGACGGCCCTTGGCGCCATCGCCTCCAGCCACGGCGTCATGCTGGCAGGCGCAGCTACGGTGGCCGGCGAAGCAGGCCAGGCTAGCATCGGATTTTTGTTATCAGCAAGCGGCCAACCGCTGCTGAAGGTGACCAAGGTTTCGCCGGACCTGGTACTGGGTATTGAAGAAGATTCCACCTGCGCCCTGGGCCTTGCCGGAGAATTCCGCACCGTCGACACTCCCATCGGGCAGATCGGAATCTTGCCAGGTGAGGACATCCTGTCGCCCCACCTGGCCCGCGCCCTGACCTGGGCTGGAGCTGAGCTGATTTTAAATCCTGTGGCTGAGGTCAGCGACCATCTTTATCCGGGCCGGGTTAATGCCCGGGTTGCCCGGGCCTGGGAAAACACGGCGTTTGTGGCCGTCGCCAGCGCCGTGGGCGGGGCTCACAATGGTCCTGCCTGCTCCTGCCTGATTGATTTTAACGGCACCACTACCGCCGTTGTTGGGCAGTCGGACCTGCTGCTGCCGGATCTGGATATCCAGCGGCTGCGCCGTCGTCGCAGCGCCATCGTGGCGGTGCAGCCGCTGCATTTGCGGGCCAATCTCTATGCTGAAGGCTACCAGCGAATCATTGCAGGCCGTCCCGAGCCCCTGCCCCAGCCGCCGCGCAATCGAACCGACTGGCTCGCCGAGAGCCATCGCCGGCAGGCCCTGGCTCCAGCCCCGGATAAGCCCGGGCGAATTGAGCAATATGATGTGCTGCTGACCCAGACCGTGGGCAAGATCATTCAGCGCGAAGATGATGTGGTTGAACTTCGTCGCCGCAATACCCAGCACGCGATGACCCTGGCCGGCAGAATGGCTTCGAGCCCGGGCATCAAGCTGGTGGTGATGGGTGAGTTCTTTATGCATGGCCAGGGCGGCCACGGCTTTCGGTCGCCCATCACCCTGCAGCGCCTGGCCATTCGATATCCGGGCCCGGAAATGGAATTACTGCAGGACTTTGCCCTCAAGCATAAAACCTATGTCTGCGGATCTACTTTTGAGATCGACGACAAATTTCCTGGCCACGTGTTCAATTCGGCCTTCATTTTGAATGACACCGGCCAGCTCATTCATCGCTATCGAAAAATCCAGTGCGCCGATGTGTGGGGTTCGCTGCCGGACACCACACCGGGCAGCATCTACGACCGGTATCTGGATACCTATGGCTACGATTACCTGTTCCCGGTAGCAGACACCCCCATTGGAAGGCTGGGCACCATGGTGTGTTTTGATCAGGCACATCCGGAAATTGCCCGTATGTTGACCCACTACGGTGCGGAGATCATTGTTCATCCGTCATCCGAGGGACACGGCAGCGGTCGAGCGGGCTGGGATGCATCCCGTGCCACCCGCGCCTTTGAAAATACCGCCTACGTGCTATCGGCTATGCCCGGAGGTGAGTACTTTAATCCCAGCAGCGGCGATCTACCCACCACACAAATGCGAGGCCACTCAAGAATCATCAGCTTTGATGGCAGCGTGCAGGGGGTGGCCGATGGGCCAGGCGCATGCATTTTGACAGGCACGGTGGATCTAAAGGCCTTACAGCGAGCCCGGGCTAACCCGATGACCCACCTGCCGTTGTGGGATGACCCGGAAGTTTATGCCCACCTGTATGCCGGTGAGGTGGGCTTACCCAA
>CAYGPO010000039.1:20730-32946 GCA_964351665.1 uncultured Gammaproteobacteria bacterium
GGGATGACCCGGAAGTTTATGCCCACCTGTATGCCGGTGAGGTGGGCTTACCCAATAACCTCTGGGGCGCGGACCCAATGCAAAACCCCTACGTCGGACTGGGACCTCTAAAGGCCCGACTGCAGGAGTTCTATGACAGCGGCATATTTATCAAGCCCAGCGGTATGGACGGTCAGGCGATGCCCGCATCGAGCCGGGTCTATGGCCCCACCGTCAAGCCAGAACCATCCACCCGTCTGGCCGACCAGGAACGCCTGGACGGAGAATCCATCCAGATTTAGCCAGCCTGACGATAGCCCCAGGGACGACAGCTAATCCCAAACACAGCGTGACTGGGCCAGGCCAGGATGAACCCCTCAATCATCGGCGGCGGGCCCTGGGCTGGCCGACGATGAGGTGGTTTCAAAACTCGTACCAATGTTTTGAGCCGCCTGGCGCAGCAGCGGCAGCAGCTGCTCGTGCTCAGCGGCCCGGGTCACCGCTTTGTGCACATAGCGCACACTTAAGCTGGCCAAAATCTGGCCCCGGGCAAACACCGGCACGGCGATGGCGCCCCAGGTTATCGCGTGGTGCTGTAGGCGGCTGGTATCGAAGCCTAAGCTGCGGATCTTGCTCAGCTGTTGAGCCACCCGGCTAGGGTTTCTGGCCCCGATATCCTCGGGCGCCCGGGACTTTTGCAAAATCTGGATCAACACTTCGCGCTGCTGACTCAAACAATGGGCCAGATACACTCTGCCAGTGGCCGTGGATAGCAGCCCCACACGCCTGCCCGCCAACGAGCGCCTCACCACCAGTGGGCTGTCGGGGTCGGTGGTTTCTCGCAGCACCATTGATGAGCCCGAAAGGGTGGCGATGGCAATGGGCCACTGAAGCTTCGCCCCCAACTCCTTCATTAACGGTTTGGCACAGACAGAAACCCAGGTTTCCTGCTCGAAGCCGCAGCTAAGTGCCAGCACCCGTTCAGCGGGACGATAAACGTGGGTGTTCAAGTCGTTTAGGACCACCCCGGCTACACACAGGGTTTGCAGCAGCCGGTAACAGGTGGGCCTGGGAAACCCCAGGGCGTCGGCGATTTCTGAGTTACGTGCTTCACCCAGGGCGTTGAGCTTCTCTAAGATCGCAATCGCTTTGATCGTGGTCTTGCTGATTCTGACTTTTTGCATCGGAGTCGAACGCTTCCAATCTCTTGGGTGGCACAGCTCAACAGTGCCATGGCAGAGGCGGTTGCGCCAGCGCCAACCCCTTTGGCAAAGCCCTGCTCAGGCGTCTTTCACCGTCGTGGACAGAGCCACCGCTGGGGCGGCAACCGGCGCAGCGATGCTCAAGTGGCGGCTAACAACAAGGATCAACAGCAGACATACCCCGGCGCTGACCGAAGCAATAGCCGGACTGGCATAGCGAGCAACACCACCCCAGAGCAATCCGCCGCCGGCCAGGCAAGCGGAGCCAACGGCAAAGATGAAGGACAGGCCACGACCCCGCAAACCCGGGGTCAGCTGCATTTGCGCAGCAACCATGATGGAATTGGAACAGAACATCCAGCTCGCACCTATGCCGGCCAACAAGGGTGCTGCCTGTGCGGGGCTGTCGCTGGCGCCAAACAAGATCATACATGCCGAACA
Source organism: uncultured Gammaproteobacteria bacterium (assembly GCA_964351665.1). Taxonomy (GTDB): domain Bacteria; phylum Pseudomonadota; class Gammaproteobacteria; order Xanthomonadales; family SZUA-38; genus JANQOZ01. The sequence continues at coordinate 22,353 of CAYGPO010000039.1, forward strand.
CATAAGCAGCCCCGCCGACAGCCGCTTATTGAGCCGTTGATGGCCCAGCTTTCCGATAACCACCAGGCCAAACAGCGATCCTGCGCCAAAGCAGGCATACATAAGACCGTAGGTCTCACTGTTGTTAAAACGCACTGCCATCAAAGCTGGGACAGCCGCGGCGCAGGCGAAGAAGGTACCAAGGCGGATCAGAATGTTTCGCTGCCAGGGTGTGACGGCGGCCAGCCGCAGGCCTTCTTTGATGGCAGGCAAAAACCGTTGGCCTATGGTCTCAGCGCTGTCATCGGCGCGGCGATAGCTCAGCCGAAAGAACAACAAGACGATCACCGCCATTATTGCGGTGTTCAGCGCCAGCACCGTTGCAACGCCGGTGCTGGCGATCACCACCCCGGCCAGGGCCGGACCGATGATCCGCGAGCTGGTCTGAGCCATGCTGTTGAGGCTGACCGCCGCGGGGATCTGTTCGGTTGGCACCAGATCGGGGATCAGGGTCGCTATTCCTGGCATGCGCATGGCCTGGCCTATGGCAACCAGGGGCAAGCACAGCAATAGTAAAGACGGGGTCAGTTGGTCAGTCAGGGTCAGACACAGCAAGATACCCAGGCTGAAGGCTAACCAGACGTGGGTCCAGATCATCACCCGTCGCCGGTCAGCCAGATCTGTAAGAACCCCGGCCGGGATTACCAGCAGCACGATGGGAAGCTGCAGGGCGGTGTAGACGGACGCCACCAGCAGAGGATCAGCATCGCTCATCAGCCGCATTTGCCAACCACAGACCACCTCTGTCATCCAAAACGCCATCAATGACAGGGTGTTGGCGGCCCAAATTGAACGGAAACCCGGGCTGGACAGGGGCGCCAGAATACTGGCTGGCTTGATGGATTTGTTCACAGTTGCCTAAACTAGACCCTGGAGGCGCAAAAGCGGGGAAATCCCGGGGCTGGAAACCACAAAGTGAAATAGTCCCGGGCGACGGACCATAGGATGATGCCAAAGGTCACATAGTGAAATCATCGTTCAGTTAGCTGTGAGCCTCCCAAGGCCACTGATAGTCTTCAATGCACCACAATAGGCCGTGTATTTCGGCTCTCTGCGCACACTGAAAGGGGCAAGTCCAGGATGAAAACCAACTATCTTCTTACACCGATCGCTGCAGCTGTCCTGGCAATACCGGTCAGTCAACCGGTGGTGGCCCAAGGCTCCGACATGCTTGAAGAGGTGATCGTGACGGCACGCAAGCGAGACGAGTCGTTACTGGACATCCCGCTGTCGGTGTCTGCCTTCAGCGCCGAGGCCATTGAACAGGCCGGCTACAACAGCGTCACCGATCTAATTACTGCCGTTCCCGGCGTGACCTACGAGAGTTTTGAAGCGGAGGGCCGAGGGGAATCGGCGAGTTTCAGGGGCGTTTCAAACAACACCGGCGATCCAACCTTACAAAACTCATCGAAATTTATCGACGGCATCTACGTTTCGGGATCCTTATATACCGTCCTGCTGGACAACCTTGAGCGGGTAGAGGTAATTAAGGGCCCCCAGAGCGCCCTGTTCGGCCGGGCGACTTTCTCCGGGGCGATTAACTACATCACCAAAAAGCCTACCAACGAGTTCACCGGCAATCTGCAGGCCTCGGTGGCTGAACAAAGCCGCTATCAGGTCAGTGGATCTGTGTCCGGCCCGATTGTTGAGGACACGCTGTTTTTCCGGGCCAGTGCCGGTACCTTCAACCAGGGCAGCCCCTTTAACAACATCACCAACGGCGTTGAAATGGGCGAGCAGGAAATCAACTCCTACTCAGCCTCATTGCGATACACCCCCAACGAAAAGCTCACCGCCGACTTTATGCTGATGTACGCCGACGCCCAGTTTGGAGAAGCAGCCCGAGCCACAACCCCGCTGAACATGGGCGAACTGGACTTCCCCTTGACCTCGGTGATTGGCGGCAATACCGACCAGCTGGATAATCCCGGTCTGGACTCAGAGACCTTCCGCACCAGCCTAAGCGTTAACTACGAGCTGGACAACGGCTATCAGCTGGACTTCACCGCTGGCACCGGCGACGAGGACACGGTCAATGAAACCGACGGCAACTACGATCCTAACGTGGTGGGTTTTCTGTCTTTCCTCTGCAACGCCGGCCCCTTCGTTGGACCCGACTGCAGCATTTTTCAGACCGTTGTGGAGCGAGAACTCAAGTCAGACTTCGTCGAATTTCGCGTGACCTCTCCGGACGACGCCCGGTTCCGCTGGCTGGCTGGTATCTCACATTTTGACGAAGATTTTTATCAGGCCAGACTTCGCAACTTTCAGCTGCCGGCGGAGTTTAAAAACTCAACCAACTTCTCGGTTTTTGGTTCAGTCTCTTACGACCTGACCGACAAATGGACCTTAGGACTTGACGCGCGTTTCCAACAGGAAGAAATCACCCTCAACGTTCCCTCCACCGGGTCCAGCCAGCAGGACGATTTTGATACGGTGCTGCCGCGGTTCCTGGCCGAGTACCAGTACAACGAAGATACCCTTGTGTATTTCAGCGCCGCCAAAGGCAACAAGCCCGGTAATTTCAACCCCTCAGCGCCGGTGGAGTTCCTTACCGTCGACGAAGAAGAGATGTGGAGTTATGAGTTTGGCACCAAGCTGTCCGCCATGGACGGCAGGCTGAACTTCCAGGGCGCCGCTTACTACATCGACTGGACCAACCAGGTGTTTCGGTTTAATGACCCCGACCCCCAGGTCGGAAGCTATTTCATTAACGCCGGGGAAACCGAGGTGCTGGGGCTGGACCTGTCCGTGGCGGCCGCCATTACCGACCGGTTAAGCGCCAGCCTTGCCTATGCCTGGATCGACGCTGAGTTTCAGGTATTTGAGTCCAACAACGCGCTGACGGTGCTGGGTGAGGCCAGCGTCGCTGGCAACAAGACGCCGCGCACCGCTGAGAACTCATTGTTTGCTTCCCTGCAATACAACGCTCCGCTTAACGCCTTTGGTGGCAACAGCGAATGGTTCGCCAGAGCTGACGTCAGCTATCGCGATGAAATGTTCATTGATGAGCTGAACCTTGAGACCATCGAAGCACGCACGCTGGTTAATCTTCGCGGCGGTATTGATACCGGCACTGTGCGGGTAACGGTGTTTGTGGAAAATGCCACCGATACCGACGCGCTGACCTCGGGTTTCCGTTTTGGAACCGTTGGCCTTGTGGGTCTGCCGATGCCGCGTCAGGTGGGTGCCAGCGTCAGCGTTGCCTTTTAAGCATCGTTAATCATCGTCCTTACTGCCTCCCGGACCTGCCAAAAAGGCAGGTCCGGATAGCGGTGACAGGCAATCTCAACAATTTTCGGGTGGGTTAATGACCGATCAAAAACAAGCCATGCTGCCAGCGGTCACCCGCTTTATTGGCGAGCTTCGAGACCTGCATGCAGGTCAGCCTGACGAAACCCTGCGTTGGAGCAAGGCCGCGGAGTTGCTGAAGGTGTTGCTGGCCGACCCCGAGGTAAAGGCCCACGCCGAGAACTGGCCAACCAGCCCGGCCAAACTTGGCCTGGAAGGTAAGCATGCCAACCTGATTTTCTATCAGGATCCCGATTATGGGTTTGTCATTAACGGCCTGATCAAAAAGCGCGCTGCCAAAACCACCGTGCATGATCATGGCCAGTCCTGGACCCTGTATGGGGTGCTGGATGGCACAGAATCGGTGCTGCGATTTCGTCGGAAAGATGGGGCTAAACCCGGCGACCTGCCCACAAAAGCGGAGGTGGAAGCAACCGAGACCACTCGAGTCGGGGCCGGTCACGTTGACTGCATAGCGCCCTGGGAAATACATGCCGAATACAATGACGACGAAGCCACCTCCACGGCAGTGATCGTGCGCAGCCAAAAGAGTGGCACCTTCATTCAAAATATTTTCTACCAGAAAGACAACTCGGTGGAGCAGTATCACGGCCCCGAACAAATCCCCTATCACTTCGGCTGAACGGGCCAGTGTCAAACCGCGTATTCGCCCTGCCCGGACCGTTCCAGACCCATCGTATTGTTGAATTGGAAGGTGCATTCATCGCACCCGAGACGCTGTTTCCCGACGCTACGCCGGAGTTGGTTCAGGCCAGCCGCGCAGGGCAAGACCCCAATTTATTTGATCAGGAGCGCAACCTCCTGAGGATGTCCTTTCACAGCATGATCGTGCGCACCGATCACTGCACTATTTTGGTTGACAGCTGCGTGGGCAACGATAAACCCCGGCCCCGCAATCCTCACTGGCATCAACGCCAAGGCACCTATTTGAGCGACCTGGCGGTGGCCGGACTGCGCCCGGAAGATATCGACATTGTCATGTGCACTCATCTGCACGCCGATCACGTGGGTTGGAACACGCGCTTACACAACGGCAGCTGGGTGCCAACCTTTCCCAACGCACGCTACCTGTTTGGCAAAACCGAGGTCGCCCACTGGCGAGGGGTGATCGCCAACAGCCAGCCCGATCAGATTAACCACGGCTCCTGGGCCGATAGCGTTGAGCCAATTTTTGCCGCAGGCCAGGCCGACCTGGTGGATGAGAACCAGGAGGTGGGAGAAGGGGTGGCGCTGATGGCGGCGCCGGGCCATACGCCGGGAAATGTGATCGTCAAGCTGGAACAGGGCGCTGAGCGAGCCTACCTGACCGGCGACGTGATCCATCACCCGATCCAGGTTGAGCACCCCCAGTGGTCCACCTGCTTCTGTTGGGACCAACAGCAGTCCGCCGACACCAGGCTAAAAACCCTTGCCACCGTTGCCGGGGAAGATGCCTGGCTGCTGCCCGCTCATTTCCCCACCCCCACCGCCACCAAAATTCGACGCACCGAGACCGGTTTCCGGATGGCAGAGGGCTAATGCGGCGTTCTGGGAATCTGCTGCCCCTGCTGGTGTTGTTGCTGGGATGTCAGTCAAACCCCTCAACAGAGCCCAGCGTGTCGCCGCCGCCCGCCGCAAAAACCGCCGTGGTGAGGGAAAAAACTTCCCAGCGGGTATTGTCAGCAGACGGGCTGGCCATTCACTACGATCACCAGGGCGAGGGCGAAATGGCCCTGGTGTTTGTGCACGGCTGGAACTGCGACCGGAGCTATTGGGATAGTCAGCGGGAATTTTTTGCCGGGTCCTACCAGACCGTAACCGTGGACCTGGCCGGCCACGGCGAATCAGATCAGCACCGCAGGCACTGGACGATGCAGGCATTCGGCGCTGACGTTGCCGCCGTGGTATCGGCCCTGGGTCTGCAAAAGGTGGTTCTGATTGGTCACTCCATGGGGGGCAAAGTGGTGGTTGAGGCCGCCCGACAACTCAACAGCCGCGTTGTTGCCGTAGTGGGTGTGGATACCTTCCACAACGGGGGCCGGGCAACGCCAATGGCAAGGCAACAGGACATCATCCGCGGGCTCTCCGAAGATTATTCAGGCTATCTGGCAAATTTGGTGGAGCGTATGTTCGTAGAACAAAGCGATCCGGCCATCAAAGGGTTTGTATTGGCTGACATGGCAGCGGCGCCCCTGACCACAGCGATAGGTGCACGACGCGCCAGCGGCAGTTACGATGCCTCTGAGACTATGGCAAGCCTTGACCTTCTCCTTATCTTAATTAGTTCGGACTACCGGCCCACGGACCTTGCCTACCTGGAGGGCAAGGCAAAAACAGTAAGGTATTTCGAGATGTCCGGCCTCGGGCACTTCCTGATGCTGGAAGATCCGGAAACCTTCAACACACTGCTGGCCCAGGCACTGGCGGAGCTAACATGAACGCGATGGATCATTGGTCGGAGACCTTATGAGCACAGGATTTAGTCGACGCAATTTTTTGAAAGTGGGCGTAGCAGCAGGACTGAGCAGCCGGGTTGGCCGGGTCCGCAGCGCCACGGCCAATCCCGACGTGATCGTCATCGGCGCGGGTCTATCGGGCCTTAACGCCACCCACCTGCTGGAAGAACTGGGCGCTCGCGCGGTTTGTCTGGAGGCCCGGGAACGACCCGGCGGCCGGCTGTTCAGTCACCCAACGGTGACCGGCAACCCGGAATGGGGTGGTGACTCCATCCTGGGTGGCTACGCGCGAATGCAGGATATGGCCAAGCGGCTCAAGGTGAAGCTGACCGACCATCAGGGTCGCAGGCAGTTATCGCCGGAGGCCCACAGCGATCCGCGGCGGGTTGAACTGGCCCTGGGTGGGGAGATTATTCCCCTGGATCAATGGCCAACCCATCGGCTCAACGTCATGCCCAAGGGTGCCCGGGACCGCTTTCCCGGCCGGGGCTTTTTTCAAGGCGCTATCGGTGAAAACAACCCGCTGGCATCGTTTGCTGACTGGATGGAACCCAACAGCGCAAAGTACGATCGTTCTGCCTATGAGTTCTTCAAAGAAATGGGCTGGAGCGACGCGGCCATTGATCTGAACTACAACACCAACGTTCAATACGGCACCTCAGCTCACGATGTTTCCATGCTGATGTGGTTCTTTGTCCAGGCCTGGTTCAAATTACAGGGCGAGGTGGCCCGCGTCGCCTATAAGGTAGACGGCGGCAATCAGCGCCTGCCCGAAGCCATGGCAGGAGCACTCGCTGCTGAGGTTCACTACGGAAAACAGGTTGTGGGTATTCGGACCGGCAAGTCGGATGTGGCGGTTCATTGTTATGACGGCAGCGTGTACCGAGCCTCCCGGGTGGTTTGCTCATTGCCCATTCCAACCATGCGCTGGGTCAAGTTTGACCCGCTGCTGCCGGCGGCAAAAGCCAAGGCCATTCAAACGGTGCAGGTACAAAAAATCACCAAGGTGATCATGGTGCCAAAAACCCCGTTCTGGGAAAACGACGGACTAAGCCCCGCCATGTGGACCGACACCGACGCCGGTGAAATTCGGGCCCTAAGAGAAGGAGCGGACTCAAACTCCGTGACCTGCCTGATGGCATGGGGCCGAGGGCATCTTGCTGACCGGCTGGACACCCTGGGCCAGAAGGAAGCCATGGCCAGGGTCATCGCCGCCTACGAGACCTTACGACCAGCGGCCAAAGGTAAGCTTGAGCCTGCCGGCATTAAGTCCTGGCAGACCGACCCCTTCGCCGGCGGAGATTGGGCCATCTGGGGCCCGGGCCAGGTCACCGAGAGTTTGCCGGCCCTGATGGAGCCAGCCCATCGAATCCATTTCTGTGGCGAACATACCGCCACCAGCAATCGAGGCATGGAGGGCGCTATGGAGTCCGGTGAACGGGCCGCCTTTGAAGTGGCAAAATTCCTATGATCGAGGTTAACGGCGATATCCTCTAACCCAAAGGCAGACCCGTCCATGGCAAAACCCTCACTGAAATCCGTCTACCGCCCAACCCACGACGAGGCCGCCAGGCAGGCATTTGTTGGTGCCTTAAAGGGTTACGTCAACGGGCCGCTGGAAGCGCAACTTGATCAACACTACGAAGAACAATTAAAACCGGCGTATGTGGATGAACACGGCAGAGCGCCGGAAAACCGCCAGGAAGGCGCCGCTGCCTTTGCTGGGGACCACCTGTATCAACTGTGGGGCAGCACGGTATTCACCTCCCAGGATTTGATGTGGGAAACCTTGGATCAAACCTGCTCCCGCCTGCTGCCAGAATTTGAGGCTCGCCGCGAGCAGCTGTGCAGCCGTGACACACTAGGCAGTCTGCAGCTCGATGAACACCTGGTTCCCCCAGACCCCATTGGCCAGGTGGAGATTCACCGGCAACCCGGCGGTTATTTCGGCCAGCCCGGTGAGACGAGTCTGCGTTTAGGTATGGACTACCTGGGCACCGGTGAGCTGTATATGGCGGCCAAGGGGGTATCGGCGGCTGGCAAGGCCGGCGAGCCGGGCATGGGCAACTTCCTGCTGGGCGCTTTGCGCCGAAGGTTTCCAAAGGTTGAACCCAGGTCCATACTCGACCTTGGGTGCGGCGCTGGCATTCAGACCATTGCCTACAAGCAGGCGTTTCCAAACGCACAGGTATGGGGGGTAGATTTGTCTGCGCCTTTTCTGAGATTCGCCCACGTCTGGGCCGAGGATAAAGATCTGGCCATCCACTACCGCCAGGCCGATGCCCGCCAAACGGGATTCGCTGATGGTCAGTTCGACCTGATCATCTCCCACATTTTGTTCCATGAAACCTGGCATGACGTGCTACCCGGCATCATGGGCGAAGCTCACAGACTGCTGGCACCCGGCGGCGTTTTCTTAAATGGAGACACCCCTTACCAGCCAGAGCGGCTGTCGATTCCCAAACAAGTCACCAACCACTGGCAGGTGGTGAACAACGGGGAACCCTTCTGGACCGGGTTCGCGGATACCGATATTCGTCAGGCGTTGATCGATGCCGGCTTCGCCAGCCAACAGGTGTTCACCGATTACGATGCCCTGGGCACGCGAGAGTTCTACATTTTCGGCGGGGTCAAAAACTGACTATGACCACCCGAGAGGACAAAGACCGGCCTTTCAAGCTGCCGCGCCCTCAGCAGCTGGAAACCCTGACTCCCGACCAGGTTGTGGCAGTAGTGCTGCGCCTGGCAATGGAGGTGAGCGTGCTGCGAGATCGACTCAGTACCCATGAACAGCTGCTGGCAGAGCATGATTTGTTGTCACCAGAGGAGGTTGAACAATTCAGCCCGTCGCCAGAACAAGCCCAGGCGCGTAAAAACGCCCGCACCCAGTTGATTGAAAGTATCATCAAGGACTTGAGTTAGGCCTGCAAGGATGGATCCCGATCCATTAGCCGACAGGTTTTGAGACCGACAGCAAAAACACCGCCATTAACACGGAGAAACTGATGGGCTATACGGGCAGTAATCTGACATCCAGCGGGGCCTGGTAATGGCACAGCGACCGTTTTACGGCTGGTACGTGCTGGGCGGCCTGTTTGCCATGTATGCGGTTTCCAACGGCATCGCCCAGTTCACCCTGCCCCTGCTTTATCCTTCCCTGATGGACGAGTTCGGCTGGAATCAGGCGGAAATCACCCGTCCAGCAGCGATCAAATTCATCTTCGCATCGGTCTACAACCTGGCCGTGGGCTTCCTGCTGGATCGCTATCGCCCACGCCCCATCATGGCCGCCGGCGCCATCATCATGGTCACTGGACTGGCCTCATTGATGTTTATGTCGACGCTGTGGCACTTCACCGCAGCCTATCTGCTGCTGGCCTTTGGCATGTCCATGTGCGGGCTGATTCCCTGCATGGTGACCGTCAGCCGCTGGTTTGTCCGCTTTCGGGGCCGGGCGGTGGGCATTTTGCTGATGGCCTCCAGCGCCGGCGGCGCCATTTTACCTTTGGTTATTCGGGGCGACCTGGCGGGGGGCGACTGGCGTTCGGCAGTGCTGACCCTGTCCATCGTTGGCTTTATTGGCATGCTGCTGCCGGTGCTCTGGCCTGTGCGGGCCCGGCCAGCGGACCTGGGCATTCACCCGGATGGACTGGACCCCAGCCAGACTGACGGCAGCGGATTAGGCCAGCTGGGCATTTACGGCGGGACCAGCGTTGCCAACACCGCCCGCATGCCGGTGTTTTACCTGCTGCTCAGCGCCACTGGCATCCTTTGGTTTTGTATTTCCGGCGTGCTGCAACATCAATCCCTTTACCTGGGCCGGGATAATGGCCTGGATGGCGGCAGCCTGGCCTTGGTATTCAGCATGTTTTTCTGGTGCTCCATTGTTGGCAAGTTCGTCTTCGGCTGGCTGAGCGACCATTTCCAGAAAGTCAATATCATGCTGCTGGCGGTGGTTAACCTGGGGCTGGGTTTGCTGATTCTGCGATTTGTGCAAATTGCCGATATCAAGGTGATCTATCTGTACGCAGCGGTCTACGGGATTGGCTTCTCAGGGGCTTTTACGATGATCCAGCTGATGATTGCAGAACTGTTTTCCGGCCCCACCTATGGCCGGATTCTCGGCATCTTTGTCGCCGTTGATACCATTTCTGCGGGGATAGGCATCGCCGCCGTTGGCGAAATCAGGGTTGCCGCCGGCAGCTATGTTCCGGCCATCGATATAATGATTGCCATGGTGATTACCGCCCTGGCCTGTGTGTTTGGGGTCAAGCGCATTAGTAACCGACGACTGGCACGATTGGCGGAAAACTCAACAGCCCAAGTGACACCATAGCAGCCCCAGCTACAAGGATCCCCCAGTGAAAACCCGCCGGTTCACGCTCTTATCCTGGGCTGTTTTAGGTCTGCTGATTAATCTCAGTTGCAGCCTGCCCCAGGCCAAACCCGGGTGGGTTTCCACAGCCCAGGGCATCGCCATGGGTGTGCTGAGCGACCACGACGTGGCGTTTGTTGGGATCGAATATGCCCGGGCCCAGCGCCCTGCCAGTGTTTGTATGGATTCACGGCGGCGGCTTCAAAGCCGGCTTTGGCGGCGACCGTGGTCGGGTGTTAAGCCGCGCCGGGTTTACCCCGGTGGAATAACTTTACCGAGGGCAACGAGCTGTGGATGGTGTTTTCACCCGAGGCCAAACCCACTTCCGGAGCCCTGACAGGCCGGATGATGTCGCTGCAGAAACTAACCTTTCCGCCACCGAAGATGGCCAAGGTCGATGGGTTAACGTTAGTTGCGCTAGAGGTCAGACAGC
>CAYGPO010000040.1:0-22843 GCA_964351665.1 uncultured Gammaproteobacteria bacterium
GCCTCAAATAGTTCGACCGCCTTCATAATTAATTCGAAATTTGGATAGTCGCCATAAATCATCTCTCTCATGCTCCTGTAGTCACGCTTTAGCGCCTCCACAGTGTGAGCTTGCGGGACTAGGGCAATGCTCCCTTTGATCACTGCTTCGTAGTTCGCCCAACTTTGTGGGTAAAATTTTTTCTTGAATTCACTTACGCTTTTCAGCAGTTCAAGATGAATCATAGCGTCGGCTTTCACATCCGAACTCAACATTTTATGAATATCGTAATAATGCCGCGAGTACCTACCAGGTGTAAGCTTTTCTGGTGGTCGATTAGCCTCGACATGCAAAATCGTTATCTTGTCCCAAAAGGTTTTTCTCGCTTCAATTACTCGAACAGGTACCTCGGCATCTGCAAAAACATGTGGAAATTCAATTGCCGCATGACTATGTACGATCATATTTCGATTTGGCGACATCGCTGACATAGGACTCACTTCAATCAAAACTTCGGGTCGAATATAGTCGGTGTCGAATGCCCTTGGGTAGCGGAACTGAAGCGCCCTAGGTGTGCTTGGATCCGGTAAGAGTTCACCAATCGCGCCAAGTAATTCCCTAAGCTGTTCTTGCAATACTTCGACCACGTAACGTTGGGCTTCACCCTCAATTGCTTTGTTAAATTTGTCCTGTTGTGTATTCGATCTAGCCTGATACGGATCCTCTGTCGTCAAAATAGTCCAATCCAATATGAGATCAATGTCTTCTGAAAAGCGCTCTATTAATTTGTAGCATTTTGAAAGACTAGTGCCGCCCTTAAACAGCAATCGTTGAGATAGTTCTGAGTTCTCATATATCTTCTTTAGTATCCAGCAAACCCAAAAATCTTTTTCAATTGCCGCGGGTAACATCCCCAGCCGATCAGCCGTCGCCTGAAAAAGGTCGGCTCTTTCTGTATCTCCACTCCTGGCGATCTTGTCCATTTAATCCTCAACAAATATCCGTTTGATTTCCTCATACACCCATCTGGTCGTGTAACGTGTGTCGCTGAGGATTTTCTTTCCGATTTTGTCTCCAAAATAGTTCCGAATCTTGGCATGTTCTTTGTTTGTTAGATTTTTTTTGTCCAATGCTCGCAACGCCTGAACAAGAATGGCGCTTTCATCAAATTTTACGCCCATATCTTTCAGGCGAGACTTTTTGAATACAAGCTCCTGCTTTCCAATTTTATAGGTCTTGTTTCTGCTGTCGCTTAGATAAAGATACCTGCCAGGAACCTGAGTAGATAACCTCATTAGATTTAAGGCGGTATTGCCAGAGATTTGGATATTCCAACCATTTTTTCGTGCAATTGCGTGGGCAACTTGATCCAGGTCTGGGCCGAGGGTCTGACCTAAAATGTCGCTATATTTTGGATAGTCATAGATCCCTCGTACTACTCTCCGAATAGAGCCTTCTTTGGCTTTTCGACTAAGCAATTTTCTTATTGCGCTATCAGTTCCAAGATCGACAAAGTCAACGCTTGAGAATGCGAAACCTCGACCTTTTGATCTAATCCTATAAAATACTTTACTTTCAATACTTTGAATCGCCATAAATGACTCTCTTTTGTCACAATAATGATACTTTTTTTGTGACAAAAGGCAATCACATCTTTACTTTTTAGTATATAGAATCAGCGTAAGATGCCAATTGACCGATAGCCTTTTTTTGAGGGCAGGTGTGTAGAGAAAAACTATGAATGTGATCCACATGACCAGATTGGGGAAAAACCGACTCAAGATAATGGACGCCCCAATGCACGGCTCAAAAATATTGCTCCAGAAACCAACAGGCATAATCCGTCTCTTTACCAAAACACTAATCGCTCTTCTGGCTATGGCATCAATCTTCGACGCCAGGGCGCAGGAAATCGGCTCACTGACCGCTTCACCGATCTTCTTGAGAGGTTTAAAAGTCGGACAGCAATTCGAAGTTACCTTGGAATTGCAGAACTTCTCAGCAACGCTCATAGAGGCGAGAGCAATACCAACCGGAAGCGCCCTTAGATTTTCGACACTCGAGCTTCGTGGATTTGACGGCGGATGCACTGTCTTACCGGGACCTGGCAGCCCCCTACCCTCTGTTTTTTTTGAGATTCGCTTTCACGAAACTCAGCCGGGAGCGACACAAACTTGCCGGTTGACTTATCAGGTACTTCAAGCTCCGACGGTTAATCAACAGTCAATCCAATACCTATTGGCAGATTTCAATTCCAGTACTATTTTTAGCGCAACAGAGCCAAGAGTGACATTTGGATTTAGCGTCTTTCCGGTACCTGCGCTGTCATCCGTTTCAAAATACGGATTAGCAGGTCTACTCTTACTGTTCGGCATCTGGGCCATCAGGTTTCAACGAATTGGCTAACGCTCAAGTTCATTTGGAAGAGAACGGAATCCAAACGATAGGAACTGTGTCTTTTTGCTACCCCAAGGCGTGGCCATGCGGTTCCTGCTGTGACAGCCTTGTCACAAAGGCTAAAATTCTAAGTGACTTACCTGAAACCAGGTACGTCCCCCGTCAGTTTACCCGCGAGCACCACAAGGTAAGAAAACTTAGCTCGACCTCGCCCTATCAATTATTTCCATCCTGCTTGTTATTGACTAACTCTGGCCAGTAAAGGCGCATGGGATTGTCAATAAGCAGCTTTCGCTGCAGCGTTTTCGTGGGCGCAATGCGCGGGATCATGTCCACCAACTGACCGTCGTCTGGAATTGCGTGCTTCATATTGGGGTGGGGCCAGTCGGTGCCCCAAAGGCATCGATCAGGATAGTCCGCCACTAACGGCGCAACTGCGTTGGCGAACGCGTTCCACGGCGCGCCCGCATCGTCCAGGCGATCGGAACAGGTGGGCTTCACGCAGATGTCATGCCGGCTGTCCAGCAGGTCACGCAATGCGCGCATATCCGCCCCGTCCGGCCCCTGGGTCACGTCCGGTCGTCCCATGTGATCGATCACTATCGGGACCGGTATCGCATCAAGGAATGGACGCAACTCGGCGAGAAGGTCTGCCTCAAAGTAGACCACCACGTGCCAGCCAAGAGCTTCGATTCGTTTGGCGATTTTGATGAACTGGTCTTTCGGCGCGTGATCCACCAGCCGTTTCAGAAAATTGAACCGTACAGCCCGAATGCCGCCCTCGTGCAACCTGGAAAGCTCTTCACTATCAATCTGGGGGTCAACAACCGCTACGCCTCGCGCCAGCCCCTTCGACCGGGCAATAGCATCCAGCGTTGCCGCGTTATCGGTGCCGTGACAGCTTGCCTGTACAATAATGTTGCGGGAAAAACCCAATTGATCACGCAGCGCAAATAACATCTCCGGAGTAGCGTCTTGCGGCTTGTATTTAGCCTTGGCACTGAAGGGAAAGCGGTCTGCTGGCCCAAATACGTGACAGTGTGCATCAACCGCACCCTCGGGCAGCGAGAAGCCGGGGGCCGATGGGCTGCCATGCCAGCTTACAATTCGTTCGCTCATGCAAAGATCTCCCCGTCCATTAACTTACGCGCCGTTCGCAACATCCCGGAGCTAACAACCGCACCGTTGGCGTCGATCTCCATTACACAGGTGGTTTCGCCGCTGGCATGTTCGATGCTGAGGGTTTTTCGCGGGCCGTCGGGAATCTCGGCGATGTCCCTGACCGCTGAACCTGCGATCAAACACGCCGTCGCCACGCTGACTGCACCCAACACGCCAATCGACGCGTGGGCGCGATGGGGGATAAAACTTCGCACCGTTATCATGCCGCCGTGCCGAGGTGGCGCCACCAGCATCATCTTGGGCACCGTCTTGGTTGATACATCTCCCAGATTCATCCTTTCACCCACCGCCATTCGAATCGCTTCGATACGCGCTTTCAGGTCGGTTGCGTTATCCAGAGCTTCCCGCGTCTCATAGCCGCTAGCCCCCACATCAGAAGCTTTGATCACAACGCAGGGCATGCCGTTGTCAATTAGCGTGACCGGCACATCCTCAACCACGTCAACCGCATTACCCGTAGGCAACAACGCCCCGCATGATGAGCCGGCCGTGTCTCGAAACTCCAGAGCTACGGGAGCCGCTGTGCCCGGTACGCCGTCAATCCGGGCGTGTCCGGCGTAACAGACGTTACCGTCAGGTGTGGCCACAGTTGCTACCGCTACCTGCCCGGTATTTTCCATGAAAATGGTCACCCGGGATTCCTCACCGGTTGCGGCAACTAAACCGCGTTCTATGGCAAACGGGCCCACGCCAGCCAGCAGATTGCCGCAGTTTTGTTGATCGGAAACCAGCGGCTGGTCAACCGATATCTGCAGAAATAGATAGTCAACATCAATCCCGGGGCGATCGGACGCGTTGACTATGGCCACTTTGCTGGTTAACGGGTCTGCGCCGCCCATGCCATCAATCTGCCTTGGGTCCGGCGACCCCATCGCTCGCAGTAGCAAGCTGTCGCGATCAAGCACAGTGTCGGGCAGGTCCTGTTTGAGGAAATAGCCACCCTTGGACGTGCCCCCACGCATCCACATAACAGGAATGCCGCGGTCAGACATACTTCAGACCCAGCTTTGCCAGCTTGTCGCGCATGTCATACATATCCAGGCCCAATTCGCCTGCGGCCAGCCGTTGTCGTTTGTCTTCTTCGTTGGCTTCGCGCTCCTGTGCCGCGGCGAGAACTTCTGAAGCATTGTCCCGGGGCACCACACAGACCCCATCATCATCGGCGACCACCACATCCCCCGCGTTGATCGGTGCACCGGCGCACACCACCGGTACATTGACCGAGCCCAGTGACGCTTTGATTGTGCCCTGGGCAAACACCGCTTTGGACCACACGGGAAATGCCATTTGGGTGAGGTCGCGCACATCGCGAATACCGGCATTAATGATCAAGCCGCGGCAGCCCCGCGCCATCGCCGAGGTGGCCAACAGATCGCCAAAGTAGCCGTCCTCGCAGGGGGATGTTGGCGCGATCACCAATACATCACCCGCCTGCAACTGCTCAATGGCCACATGGACCATCCAATTGTCCCCAGGAGGTGCGGCAATGGTCACTGCCGAGCCCGCAATTCGTGCGCCAGCGTAGATCGGACGCATGTAGCTGGCCAGTAACCCGGTTCGCCCCTGCGCTTCATGAACTGTAGCAACGCCACAGGATGCCAGGCCGTCGATAACCTCAGCGCTCGCTCGCTGTACGTTTTGAATGACTACACCCGTCATAGGGACTGCCCTCTTCCGTTTCGTATTAGGTTGAGTTGACCACGATGGCTTCCAGATTGAAATTCACAACTGTACATAAGCTATAAGATTGTGCTAACTGTTGAACCATGGAGGTAACCCAATTGAACCTGCGCCACCTGCGCGCTATGGCTGCTATCGCGCGACTTGGCAGCATCACCGCTGCCGCCCAGGCCATTAGTATCACTCAGCCAGCCATCACCCAGGCGTTGGCCAAGCTGGAGTCCCAACTGGATCATCAACTGTTTGAGCGTCACCCCAATGGCATGACGCTGATGCCAGCCGCTAGGATTTTTGCGCCCCGTGTTGAGACGGCACTGCGTCACGTTGGGTCCCGTCGCGTCACTATGGCAAGCCTGCGCGCCTTGATTGCGCTGGCCGACGCTGGCAGTTACGCCGAAGCTAGCGCCTCAACGGGTTTGGCCCAGCCTTCACTGCATCGGGCGGTTCGAGACTTGTCCCTGGCACTCAAGCGCTCATTGGTTGAGCGACGGGGTAAAGGAATTACCCTGACTGAACAGGGCAGACGAACCGTCCGCGCATTTCGACTGGCCCGCGCAGAACTTGAATCAGGCTTAAGCGAACTGTCGGTGTTAAGTGGACGAGAGACTGGGCGAATTTCCATCGGCGCCATGCCTTTGTGTCGCGCCCGCCTTTTGCCCAGTGCAGTGGCGAGGTTTTACGAAAAACACTCAGAATCGGAAGTGGTCATTGTTGAGGGATCCATGCGCGAATTGATTGAACCCCTTCGCGATGGCGTTATTGATGTGATGATTGGCGCCCTTCGGCCAGTTGCGCCTGCCGATGACGTAGAGCAAAGCGCGTTGTTCGTTGACCGACTTGTTGTATTGGGTCGCAAGGACCACCCATTGGCGAAACAGAAAGCTTCAGTGACCACTGACAAGCTAGCAGACTTCCCCTGGGTTATTTCTGCCCCCGGCACGCCGTTGCGCGTTCTCTGGGAACAGATGTTTGCCGGTGCGGGCGTCGCCCCGCCTCGAATTCCAGTGGAAAGCGCATCAGTCATCGCCAATCGTGAAATTCTTCGTAAAAGCGATTTCCTAACGTTACTTTCCGCCGACCAGGTTGCCGTGGAGCTGGAGGCCGGATGGTTAACAACCCTCTGCGAAGCGCCCGGCAATTTACAGCGGACGATTGGCACCACCACCCGCACTGGTTGGCGGCCCACTGCGATGCAGTCGTCATTTTTGGGCACACTTAAAGAATCAGCTGATCTAATGTCACTTAGTTAAATCTAATAGCCCGTCTGCGCTTTCAATTGGCGCCAAAGGCCTGGTTTCTTTAGCCTGCAGCAATGACAATAATCATCGACTGCCACGGCCACTACACCACAGCGCCGCCGGCTCACAACAACTGGCGCCAAGCCCAACGGGCGGCCTTTGACTCCAGTACCGATTGCCCACCCTACCCGGCAATATCGGATGACCAAATTCGCGAGACGCTGGAAGAAAATCAGCTTCGCCTGCTGCGAGAACGGGGCGCAGACATGACCATCTTTTCGCCGAGAGCATCAGCAATGGCGCCCCACATCGGCGACGAAAGCGTCGCCATCGCCTGGTCCAGAGTTAATAACGATCTCATCGCCCGCTGCGCTGCGCTGTATCCCGAGCAATTTGTCCCCGTGTGTATGCTGCCCCAGTCGCCAGCGGCCGATATGCGTGGCAGCATCGAGGAGCTGCAACGCTGCGTTGAGATGGGCTTTGTTGGCTGCAATCTGAACCCAGATCCGGGCGGCGGACATTTCAAACATCCAACGCTCACCGACCGCTTCTGGTACCCCTTTTACGAAAAAATGGTGGAACTGGACGTACCCGCCATGATTCATGTATCGGGTAGCTGCAACCCGGGCCTGCATGCCACCGGCGGTTACTACATTGCCGCCGACACCATCGCCTTTATGCAGTTAATTCAGGGTGATCTGTTTAAGGACTTCCCAACCCTGCGCCTGATCATCCCACACGGCGGTGGCGCGGTGCCCTACCACTGGGGGCGATATCGGGGTCTGGCGGATATGCTAAAGCAACCAGACCTGGCCAGCCATGTGATGAACAACGTGTATTTTGACACCTGTGTTTATCACCAACCGGGCATTGATCTGCTGGCCGACGTCATCGACAACAAAAACATCTTGTTTGGTTCCGAAATGGTGGGCGCTGTGCGTGGCATTGATCCCACTACGGGTTATTACTTTGATGACACGAAACGGTACGTGGACGCGCTGGATATTTCCGACCCAGAACGTCATGCCATTTTTGAAGGCAATGCACGACGGGTATTTCCCCGCCTAGATGAGCAGCTGAGGGCCCGTGAACTATGAAGGAAGATATCCACACTTACCTTAAGTCCTTTGAGGACATCCCAGGCACCCGTGTGTTCACCGCGCAACGTGCCCGCCAGGGCTATGGCTTAAACCAATTCGCCATGAGCCTGATGAAGGCGGAAAGCCGCGAACGCTTTAAGGCCAACGAGGCTGCCTATTTGGCCGAGTGGCCAATGACCGACGAGCAGCGTCAGTCCGTGCTCGACCGAGACTACAACCGCATGCTGGACCTGGGTGGGAACATCTACTTTCTGGCCAAGCTTTTCTCTACCGACGGATTGAGTTTTCTGCAGGCCGTATCCACGATGACGGGAATGAGCCTGGAGGATTACCAGGCCATGATGATTGCTGGCGGGCGCTCTCCGGACGGCGTGCGCTCAAAATCCGGCGACCTTTAAGATGGCCAAAATCACCCACGGCATCGCCTCGAGTCACATCCCCGCCATTGGCGCCGCTATCGATTTGGGAAAAACTCAAGAGGACTATTGGAAACCCGTCTTAGCCGGATTTGAATGGACTCGAAACTGGATTAAGCAGGCGGGAAAACCGGATGTGGTGATCTTGGTTTACAACGACCACGCGTCTGCCTTTGATATGAAAATCATCCCCACCTTTGCGATTGGCTGCGCTGAGCAGTTTGATCCTTGCGATGAAGGCTGGGGCCCCCGTCCGGTGCCGGTGGTCGAAGGACACCCGGATTTCGCCTGGCACCTTGCCCAATGTTTGGTATTGGACGAATTTGACATGACCATCGTCAACGAGATGGATGTTGATCACGGACTGACCGTACCGCTTTCCCTGATGTTTGGTCAGCCTGAAGCATGGCCCTGCAAAGTGATTCCACTGGCTGTCAATGTGGTTACCTACCCGCCGCCTACGGGAAACCGATGCTGGGCGCTGGGCGAGGCCATTGGGCGCGCTGTTGAGAGTTTCCCCGACGATTTGAACGTTCAGATCTGGGGCACCGGCGGTATGAGCCACCAGCTGCAAGGGCCCCGAGCCGGGCTGATCAACAGCGAGTGGGATAACCGTTTTCTTGATCAATTAATTGGCGATAGCGACGCTCTGCGCCACATTCCCCATATCGAATACCTGCGCGAAACTGGGTCAGAAGGTATTGAGATGGTGATGTGGCTCATCATGCGTGGCGCCCTCGGCAGAAAAACTCGATGCCTGCATCGCCACTATCACGTCCCTGCCAGCAATACGGCTGTAGGGCATCTAGTTTTGGAGCCTGAACAATGAGAATTGCCCTTGCTGGCGCCGGCGCTTTCGGCGAAAAACACCTGGACGGATTGCAAAAAATCGAGGGTGTAGAAATTGTCTCTGTGATCAGCCGTCGAGCTGAACAAGCCGCTGAGGTGGCGAAAAAATATGGCGCCCTACACAGTTCCACCGAACTGAGTGATGCCTTGGAGCGCGACGACGTGGACGCAGTCATATTGTGCACGCCAACGCAAATGCACGCCGCCCAAGCCATCGCGTGCATGGATGCTGGCAAACACGTGCAGGTAGAAATTCCTTTGGCCGACAGCCTGGCCGATAGCCAGGCTGTGGTGGATAAACAGGTCGAGACGGGCCTGACCTGCATGGTGGGACATACCCGCCGATTTAACCCCTCCCACCAGTATGTCCACAACAAGATCAGTGCGGGTGAATTCAACATCCAGCAGATGGACGTACAAACCTATTTTTTCCGCCGCAAGAACATGAACGCCAAGGGCCAGCCCCGCAGCTGGACCGATCACCTGTTATGGCACCACGCTGCGCACACGGTGGACTTATTTGCCTATCAGGCCGGGCCTGTGGTTCAAGCCAACGCCATGGAAGGTCCTCATCACCCAGAACTGGGTATCGCCATGGACATGTCGATTCAGCTGAAAGCTGCCAGCGGCGCGCTGTGCACGTTGTCGCTGTCGTTCAATAACGACGGGCCACTGGGCACCTTCTTTCGCTACATCGGCGACACCGCCACCTATATTGCTCGATACGACGATTTGGTGAATGGCAAAGAAGAGCCGATCGACGTGTCTAAAGTGGACGTCTCCATGAACGGCATTGAACTGCAGGACCGTGAATTTATCGCAGCCATTCGTGAGGGACGCGAGCCCAATTCCTCGGTGGCCCAGGTTCTAGATTGCTACCGCGTACTCCACGACCTGGAACAACAATTGCGTTGAAAACCCAGGTCGCTATTATCGGCGGTGGGCCGGCCGGCCTGCTGTTGTCGCGCCTGCTACAACTGAGCGGCGTCGACAATGTTGTACTGGAACGCCGATCCCGGGACTACGTACTGGGTCGGATTCGCGCTGGCGTGCTCGAACAAGGGCTGGTCAACCTATTGCGCGAAGCGGACGTGGATCAACGCTTGAAGGAAGAAGGTGAAATTCACGGAGGATTCGACATTGCCTTTCATGGAGAGGTGTGCCACATCGACCTTGCTGAGCTCACCGATGGTAAAAACGTCACGGTATTTGGGCAAACCGAAGTCACCCGCGACCTGTACAACGCTTTGGATGATGCCAACGCAACAGTCATTCATGAGGCTGAAAATGTCGTGCTACACGATGTAGATAGCGACTCCCCTAAAGTCACGTTTGTACACCAGGGTAAACCGCAGGTCATCGAAGCTGAGTTCGTCGCCGGCTGCGATGGATTTCACGGTCCAAGCCGCATGGCCATTCCTAGCGCGTTACGCAAGGAATACGAGCTAACCTACCCATTCGGCTGGCTCGGCATTCTTTCAGATACACCGCCGGTCGCAGAAGAACTTATTTATGCCGGCCATGAATCCGGTTTTGCCCTGTGCTCTTTGCGCTCCCGGCAACTGAGTCGCTATTACGTGCAATGTCCCATTGACGACGATATCGCCAACTGGAGCGACGACCGGTTCTGGGAAGAATTGCGCTCACGCCTGCCAACGGACATCGCCAACACACTGGTTACCGGTCCGTCGATTGAGAAGTCTATTGCGCCGTTGCGCAGCTATGTCAATGAGCCTATGTCCTGGCGACGCCTGTTTCTTGCCGGCGATTCCGCCCACATCGTTCCACCAACCGGCGCTAAAGGCCTAAATCTCGCCGCCTCAGATGTGTATTACCTCTCCCGCGCCTTTATTCGTTACTTTACCAACGGCGACGAGTCATCCCTGAATAACTACTCAGACACCGCGTTAGCGCGGGTTTGGAAAGCAGAACGGTTTTCCTGGTGGATGACCCGTCTGCTGCACCTGTTCCCCGGGCAGAATCGTTTTGAGCAAAAAATTCGGTACGCCGAATTTAGCTATCTGCAAAGCTCCCATGCGGCCAAGGTTGCGTTGGCGGAAAACTATGTTGGAATAAACTACTAGTTATGACGAAGTATCCCGAGAATTTTTGGTATGTGGCGGCCAGTTCCGAGGAACTGGGCCACGAGCCTATGGGGCGCACAATCTGCGACCATTCTGTAGTGCTGTTCAGAAATGCTGAAGGCGCTGCAGTAGCGCTACAAGACTTCTGCCCCCATCGAGGATTGCCACTGTCCAAGGGTCGCTGTGAAGCCGGCGGCATACGCTGCGGGTATCACGGCTTGCTGGTTAATGAGAACGGTCAATGTAACTCCATGCCCAACCAGCCTAGAGCTAGCAAGCTCAAAGGCGTAAAAGCTTTTCCGGCCGCTGAGCGCTATGGCTATGTTTGGCTCTGGATCGGGGATGCCGCATCTGTCGACGAGTCGGCATTGCCGGACATGCCCTGGGACGAAGGTGGTGACTGGACGTACGGCGGCGGGGTGTCTCGCATCGACTGCGACTACCGTTTACTCATCGACAATCTGATGGATCTATCCCACGAAACCTACGTACACCCGGAGAGCATCGGACAGACGGAAATAGAAGAGTCCAAACCCGACGTCTCGGTGATTGACGACGTCGTTACTGTAGAGCGATGGATGCTGGATATCACGCCACCACCGTTTTGGGCCGGACTGTATGGGTCCACCGAGCCCGTCGATCGCTGGCAGATCTGCCGATTTCAAGCACCTTCAAATGTCCATATTGACGTTGGCGTTGCGGCCGCCGGCAGCGGGGCGCCTGATGGTGACCGCTCTCAGGGAATCACCGGCCTGGTTGTTAATTTCATCACACCTGAGACTGAGCAAAGTTGCTGGTACTTCTGGGGCATGGCGCGAGACTTTCAGCGGGACAATGGAGAACTGACCGCCAGAATTCGCGAGGGTCAACGCAGCATATTTGCGCAAGACACCGACGTTCTCGAGGCTCAACAACGTAACCTGCTAAAAAATTCCGACAGGCGACTGACCGTGCTCGATATCGATGCAGGCGGTCAACACAGCCGCCGAATCATTGAAAAACTCTGCACAGGCTAGGAGTCTGCGTGCAACCTGATAGGCAGCCGGTCAACACCATGTAGCGTGTTGTTCAGCCGCCATTGCGGCTTGCCTGTCAGCTCCATACGATCGACTCGTTCGACCAAAGACGTCAGCAGAACCTGCGCCTCAAGTCGCGCCAGCATCTGGCCCACACAAACATGTATGCCATGACCGAAGCCCACGTGTCCAAGGGTCTGGCGACCAATGTCGAATCGATCTGGATCGTCCCATTGCCGCGGATCGCGGTTGGCAGAGGCAAGGAACAAGACAACTTTCTGACCCTCGGGAATTTCGACACCCTCGACGTCCACAACCCGTGTCGTAGTTCGCATGAACGTCTGCACCGGCGAAACAAATCGGAGTGCCTCTTCAAAGGCGCCTCGAACAAGCTTCGGATTGTCCCGGAGCAAACGCCATTGCTCCGGAAAGCTGGCAAGACAGTAGAGCATTGCACCGATTCCGAAAATGGTGGTGTCCAGGCCAGCAGTCAACAGCGAACGGACCAGTAAACCTGCCTCCTGCTGCGTGACTGCGCCCTCGTCTGCCGCTTTGTAGATTTGTTCGCCGATCCCGGTTGGGACGAGGGCCGAGCGCTGACACTGGTCTGTAATCCACTGCACCACGGGCTGGGCGTTTTCGAAGGATTTTTCGAAAAGTTCGTTGCGCGGACCGAAGGCGTTGAACGCCATGTTGCCGTAGGGCAGCAGGTTCTCGCGACCGTCTTTACGCAAGCCTATGGTGTCAGGAAACACGCTGAGCGGAAACGCTTCAGCAAGATTCTGGACGGCGTTAAATTCCCCCTTTTCAAGAAGGCTGTCGACGAGCCTGTCGGCGGTCGCTTTAAAATCGTCTCCCAAAGCCTTCAATGCAGGTTTGGACAACACTCGCATCAAGACCCGGCGAGTCTTGGTGTGCAGCGGCGGATCGGCCTCCAGAATAATGCTCGGAGGCCGCCAGGGCTCTTCTGTGGCAAAGTCTGTCAGCCCGACGCCGCGACTTGAGCAAAATGTCTCCCAATCGCTTAGCGCTGAGCGCACCTGTTCATAGCGCGCCATCGCAACGACGCCGTATTTCTCCAGCCAGACGACGGGCCCCGCCTCTCTCAGGTCATGGTGGTACGGATAGGGGTCCTCGAGAAATTCGAGCGAAAACGGATCAAGATCGCTGACGGGACAATTTGCTGCTGTGATCATGTGATTTCTCTCAGTGAACATGAGACAAGCGCGGACAGCGCGCCATCGTTAGAAAACCCAAGCCCTTCGGCGGCCGGCGTGAATAGCGGTGGGAGCGCGCCAAACCCACTCTCAAGAGCGCCAGCGGGAGCATAGGAAACCGACTTTACAGAAGCGCCCGTCTGCAGCGCTATTTCCTCTACCAGGTCACCTATACGAACTCGCAGGGCTGGCAATGTGACGGCACGATTCTCCGGAGCCATTTTCAGATCGACGGTCAATGCACGCACAATATTACCCACAGCACACTCAGCGGATGTGAGCCAGACCGTGGCATTAGCCGAGACCGGCATCACAAACTTCTGGCCGGCTTTGAGTGAATGAAATATATCGCTCATAAAGGCCGACTTCATGCCCGACGGACCTCTGGGCCTGGCCACGACCCCCGACAAACGAAGAGAAATTGTATCAATGTCGCCGCGTCGGCTCAGCGTTGCCAGCCACTGCTCCATCATCGCCTTATGCGCGCCGTATAGAAGCTGCGGTGACAACGCCGTGGTGTCGTCGACGCTGGCGCGCAGCTGGTCACCAAACACGGCAATGCTACTGGCGAATACGAAACGCGGCTGCTTCCCCAATCGCGAGGCGGCGTCTGCAAGCTGCATTGTCGCATCAACGTTTACACGCCAGGCAAGCTCCGGATTTTCTTCGGCTGCGCCACCCGGCACCGTCGCCAGATGCACGACCGCGTCACAGCCATCGGTCAGCGCTGCCGACTGCAATTCTACATCGCACAGATCACCAACAACCGGTGTAACGTTTGGCAGCTCAGGTATTGCGTTCGGACTATTGTCGAGTGCGACCACATCATGCTCGGTCAACGCTCTGACTAGGCGGCTGCCCACGAAACCCCCGGCGCCCGTCACGACAATTCGCATCGCCCGTCTAGCTCCCGTCCGTGATTGTCGTACCGCCGTCGACGACCAGGTTGTGCCCGGTAATAAAACGACTCGCATCTGACGCCAAAAAGAGCGCACACGCGGCGACATCGCGCACCGTGCCTGGTCGACGCAGCGGTGTCATTTGCATCCGCCGCTCCCTGAACGCTTTATCCTCAAGCAAAGCCTCCGACATTTCGGTTTGAATCAAGCCTGGCGAAATGGCGTTCGCTCGAATATTTTCTGGCCCCCATTGGACTGCCAGGTTGCGTGCCAGCTGTGCGACGCCGGCCTTGGCGAGCGCGTACGCGTTGATGCTGGCATTGCCACGCAGTCCGGCAATGCTCGATACAAGAACAATAGA
The DNA here is from genome assembly GCA_964351665.1 of uncultured Gammaproteobacteria bacterium. Lineage (GTDB taxonomy): Bacteria > Pseudomonadota > Gammaproteobacteria > Xanthomonadales > SZUA-38 > JANQOZ01. The sequence goes on from CAYGPO010000040.1 coordinate 14,419, forward strand.
GCCGCCGCTCTTTTTTAGTTGCGGATAGGCGCAATTGGCCAGGGTTACCATAGAGTGCAGGTTGATGTCGAAGACACGCCCGTAGTCCGCAGGATCAACCGCCGTAATTGGCCCGGCATGCCCGGTAATTCCAGCGTTGCACACCAGCACATCCAGCCCGCCGAAAGTTGCTATCGCCAACTCCACCAGTTCAGCAAGTGCATCCGCTTGGGTAACGTCGCACGCCTGGCCTGTCACAGTGAATCCATCATCACCCAGTTGGCTGACAGTAGCCGTGACCGCGTCAGCATCCTCGCTGCTGACAACACAGGAAGCGCCAGCGTGGCAAAACTGCTTCGCAATCTCGACACCGATGCCACGGGTTGATCCGGTGATGATGGCCGTCTTGCCATGCAGGCTGAAAAGTTCAGAGCTCACCGAGCGACGGCCTATGGCTTCAATTCTGCGAGCGGCTCGCCTTTGTGCTTGTAAGCACCAGTCGATTCCGTCAATGCGAAAACTATCCGGCACGACTCACTGGCACTTGCGTTCCGCCACAAATGAATTGTGCCGCGTTGCACGATGACGTCCCCAGCACGACAAACTTCAATCGCGCCATTGTCCAGTTCGAGCTCCACTTCTCCGGAAATTACGATGCCATAGTCCAGGCTGTTGGTTCGATGCATTGGCGACTCGCCACCGGGCAACATGTCGACAACACGAATCACTGACCCACCATTTAGCGTCAGCCCGACTTCGCGAAGGCTTCCGTCTGTCTCGTCATTGAGGTCGGCCGGCACCTCTGCAGTACTCCAGATGGTCGCGAATGCTGCGTCACCCGACGGAATGTCTTTGAGCGTGAGTTCGTCGACCGACCGGAACACGGCGTTACCCTCGCTATCATGCCCGGTAACGATTCGTCGCATCCGGTCTATCCCTGCACAACGCGCTGGTTGATGGCGCCAAACAGCACGCTCCCGTCTGCGTTTTTTGCTTCCATGTAAATCGAATCGCCAAACGACATGAACGGTGTAACGGGTTTGCCTTCGTCCACCATTTCAATGCTACGGCGCTCGCTGATGCACGATGACCCAACCTCGCGAAAATTGTCATTTGACACCGTGCCCGAGCCGATAATCGTACCGGCACACAGTGATCGAGTGGCTGCAGCATGAGCAACGAGCTCGTGAAACCCAACGCTCATTTCACCGCCGTGGGCATTGCCGAATCGCGCGTTATTCCAGCGCACTTCCAGATTTAGCTGAACACGGCCGTCGCTCCAGGCATCACCGAGTTCGTCGGGCGTAACGGCAAATGGCGCAACCGAACAAGCGGGTTTGGCCTGCACCCAGCCGAAACCTGTTTTCATTTCTTTCGGCGCAATTGTGCGCAACGACCAGTCATTGATCTGAACAACAAGCAAGATGTGTTGCATGGCATCCGCCGCAGGGGTACCCATTGGCACGTCGTCAACAATGACGCCATACTCGCCTTCGAAATCAATCCCGTCCCCCTCGCTCGGCAAGGGCACGTCGTCATTAGGACCGTAGAATCGGTCCGACATGCCCTGGTACATCAGTGGTTTGTCATGCTCGATGGGATCCATACCGAAGGCCCGCTGCATGAGTTCTCCGTGGGAGTCGAAGGCCGAACCATCCAACCATTGCCAGGCGCGCGGCAGTGGCGCCGCGAAACAGCCCGGGCGCGCCGCTTCGCCATCGCCCGCTTCCAGGCGATTACTCAGATTGTTCAGGTCAGCGGTACATGCCGCCCAGTTCTCGAGTGCCTGCTGTAACGTCGTTGCACACTCAGCTTTCAGGAATCGGCTGCCGTCGTTCGACACCGCGACCAGTTGACCGTCCCGGGTTCGGTTTTTGATGGTCGCCAGTTTCACTGAATCACCGTTATTCGTCGAAAATCGCGACGGCGCGAGTCCAGCCAGCCGATGCGCCGCGAATCTTGTGCGGGAAGCAGCTCACCGTGAAACCGGACGCGGGCAACACCTCCAGATTGTGCAGCTTTTCCAGGTGACAATAGCCGATATCCCGACCCGCCTTGTGGCCTTCCCAGATCAACGAGGTGTCACCGGTCTCTTCAACTTTCTTTGCTGTGTGCGAAAACGGTGCATCCCAGGACCAGGCGTCAGTGCCGGTGACCCGCACGCCCTTTTCCAGCAAATACATCGTGGCCTCATAGCCCATGCCGCAGCCGACGTCGACGAAATTGGGGTCACCCAATGCTTTGCCTGCTGCCGTATTGACGAGCACGATATCGAGCGGCTGAACTTCGACGCCGACTCTTTCAAGTTCGGCCTCAACTTCGCCAGCCGTTACCACATGACCATCAGGCAGTTTCGTGAAGTCCAGTTTAATGCCGGGTCGAAAACACCAGTCAAGTGGGACCTCGTCAATTGTAATGGCGCGCTCACCTTGATTCATTGTCGGATGAAAATGATACGGCGCATCGAGATGGGTGCCATTGTGCGTCGTCAACTTCACCCACTCCGCCGCCGCAAATCCCTCACCGCCGGGAAAGTCTTCGGCCTTCACACCCGGAAAGAAGTGTTGCGCCTCCTCGACTGTCTCCGCATGCTTCTGGTAAGTAATCTCCGGTCGCAGGAACGGCGGATCCGAAATAACGTCGTTTTCAAGGTGAATCGAGAGATCAACAAATCTTTGCGGCACAGTGGCCTCCGTCGTGGTTTCTAGTGGGCCGCTAGCTTGTATGTCCGCCCAATGTTTCGGCAAACCAGTCCGCGATAAACTCGGTGCCAAACGACATGTTGTCAGCACCGACGTGTTCAACACCACCTTCGCGCTTCGTGAAAATCCTCAATTCACGCTTCGGTGAGTTGACGAGCTGATCGTAGCTTTGATGCGCGTAGTCAACGCTAATCTGGCGATCGTGGGCCCCGTGTGTAACAAGAAACGGCACCTTGATACGTTCCATCACGCCATTTAGATTCATCCCCTCGGCCTTCTCGAAGAACTCATCCATGTCGTTGGCACCGAAAACCCACCTGACGTGCTTCCAATAGTGAGGTACCGGATTTTCACCTTCCCGCTTGAGACGTTTTTGCTGAACTTCAGCCCAGTTGTGGTTGGCACCCCAACAGGCTCCCGATGCGAATCTTGGCTCGAACGCCACCGCTCGGGGCGCGTAATGGCCGCCCAGTGAGATGCCGGTCATTCCGATGCGCTCTGGATCGACAAATGGCTGCTCCACCAGCCAGTCCACCCACGCTGATGCCCACTCTTCGCTCGCGTACGTCGCAGGCAAATCCTGGAGACGTAGAGCCTCACCAGTGCCAGGCTGATCAACGCACAGGCAACTGATGCCGCGCTTTGCCAGCGCGTAGGGAAAGCCGCCAAGCCACAGCATTTCTTTACTGCTGTCCAGACCATTACAGAAAACCACCAATGGCCGCGGGCCGTCGCCTTCCGCCAGCGTCAACAGCCCAGATAACTTCTTCCCCTCACCGTAGGGAATTTCGATCCGCTCGATGTTGTCTCTTTGGTAGCCCGTCCCGTCTGAAAACGCGGTTAGTGCTTTTTTGTAGGTCTCCATCCGCCCCGGATGGCCCTGCCCCTGCATGCGCTCCGCGGTAACGTAGTAAATCGATGCGCGTTTCAGTTTATTGCCAGCGGAAAATTCTCGTCCTGCAGCCAGATCTTCATTCGCCAACTCAACGAGCGTATCGGCTTTCTTGACCCACTCTGCGAGAAACTCGCCAGTACCAGAATCGTCGCCATTGGCGGCCGCATCCAAAATCGGCTGACACATGTCGACAATCTCGCCGATTTTGCCCCCGTTCTCCAGCGCAATAGCAACCGACAGGTTCCAGATGTAATTTGGGAAAAATTCGTAGAGCGCCATGTTGGATATTCCTTCGTGTTGACGACCTAGATTGGCTGCGATACCCGCTGCATCATCTCGCCGGTCGCTTGTCCCTGGTTCACAGCTGGGCCCTCGCCGAGTTGTGAGCGGCAGATCGCAAGGGATGCATTGACAATATATTTGCAGCGTTCGAAACGGCGTTCTTGAAATGCCCTGAATGCGGCGGCCACCGATGTTGCCTTCTCAAGCTCCTCGGCCAACACGATACTGTCTTCGATTGCCAAACCGGCACCTTGACCAAGATGCGGAGTTGTTGCATGCACAGCGTCACCGATGACGATGACGTTGCCCTCAAACCATTCGCTATCGAGAAAATAGGGTTCCAGCGGCTTATAGACCACGGCTTCGTTGTCCGTAATCTGGTCAACGTATTCGGCAATTCCAGGGGGGGCATTGGAAAGTTTCGCGCGCATCGATTCGGCGAGATGGTCGGGTGAATAGCGAGGGTTGCCGGGTTCCGGTGTTGTCACATACATGTACATCAACTCATCGGACAATGGCACCAGACCGCAGCCGATCGGCCCTTCATAGGCTCGCAATGCATCGAGATCATCCGGCCTTTTAAAGTTGTACCGCCAAACCGACTGCCCGACGAACTCCGGTCCGCCTGCCTGCGGTAAAACCGTCGAACGGGTATTCGAGTAAACCCCATCGGCACCGACAACAAGGTCATATTTTCCCGTCGAGCCGTCGGAAAATGTAACCGTTACTTTGCTACCTGAGTCGTTGATCTCGTCGGCAGTAATGCCGAGACGCACATTGGCGCCAGCCGCTATCGCGCGATCACCGAGCACTTTGTGCAGGGCCGGTCGGCCGATGCCAACGTTAGCTGGATAACCCTCGACCAGCGGCGGTACCGGAATTCGTGCGGCCATCTCACCGTCGGGTTTGTAGACCTCAACAAAATTAAAGCCAAAGCTGGCGCTAATGAAGTCATCGATGATGCCGAGCTCAGCCATCGCTCGAACCACATTGGCCTGCTGAATAATTCCAACGCCGTAAACCGACCATTCAGGGTCTTTCTCAATGACCTCGACTTGGTGTCCACGGCTGCCGAGAGCAATGGCCGACGTCAGGCCTGCGATACCGCCACCAATAATAAGAACGGATTGACCTTGCACAATTCCTCCACCAAGCACTGTTGACACTATCGTTGCAGCTTAGCGCGGGCATAAGTATCAATCTAATCGCTTGTTTTGATAATTATCTATCTTCTTTACTTATATACTCATACCCGCAGCCGTCTCATGCAGCAACTGACGTAACCAGACAATTCCGGCATCGTGGGTACGCGCCTGGTGGTATTGCAGCATTTCCTGCATCGGCGGCACGTTGATCGGCAGCGGCTGGATCCTCAAAGGCAGGTCTTCGGCAAACACCCGCGCGAGGCGCTCATGCATAACGGTCAGACGCTGAGTCCCAATGACCAGCCAAGGTACGACCGAAAATGACGGTGCAAAAATCTCAACCATCCTGCCGGCTGGCATGGACTGCAGGTGCCGCTCCACGTACGTCAGTTGTCGTCCCGGACCGATAGTGACCGCAACATGAGCGCTGCTCAAAAAATCGGCGCTCGTCAAACACGCCGCCAGCAGCGGATTCTTATCCCAGCCGACTACAACGTGCTGCTCCTCAAATAGCAGCTCAGCCGGATGATTGGCCGAAATATACTCCTCCGGCGTCAGCACCAGATCAATTTCGCCTCTGTCAAACTCTATTCCCACCTGCTCGCTGGGTAAGCGAATATCCAGCTGTATATGCGGTGCGACCTCGGCGAGGCGCTGGATGGCTGGGCCAATGAGTACTGTCGAAATGTAGTCCGATGCCATCAGTCTAAAGACGCGCTTTGACTTACCCGGATCAAACTCAGAAGACATCTGAATGATCGAATCTACACTTCCCAGAATGCGCCTGATCTCCGGCGCCAGACTGTCAGCATACGACGTTGGGATCATCCGTTTGCCATACTGGGTGAGCAATTCGTCGCCGAAGTAGTCACGCAGTCGTCCAAGGGCGGCGCTCGCCGCCGGCTGACTGATATGCAGCCGTTCAGCCGCACGCGAAACGCTGCATTCCGCCAGCAGAATATCCAGAGCGACCAGAAGGTTTAGGTCGAGTCCTTTAAATCGCATTGCATTACCTATAAAAATGGCAACTTCTTTTCTATAAAAACAAACAATTGGATTTATAGCAATGCAAATGTTCCTATCATCCCCAAACAGCCCATATGGAGATTAGCAATGAACATTATCGGCCCCGACTCGCTGGTTTTCGGCGTCGATGACGTTGACGCCTGCGGGACATACTTTGAAGACTACGGTCTGAGCAACGCGGGTGACGGCGTTTTCGAAGCGTTGGATGGTACGTCGGTCGTGATCAAGTCGAGCGATGACGCGTCGCTTCCCGCGCCCCTCGAAACCGGAAGCATGTTGCGCAAGACCATTTATGGCGTCGCGGATCAGGCGACGCTGGACGCGATAGCAGCCGAGTTAGTAAATGATCGCGAGGTCAAGACACTGGACGACGGCTCGCTGGAATCCATCGACGACCTGGGATTTGTAATCGGTTTCCGACTCACCGTTCGCAAGCCTATTTCTCTGCCCGGCGAGGTCGTCAATTCGCCCGGTGCGCCGATACAACGCCCGATGAATGTTGTCGCGGCGGATCCGGATGCCGCGCCAATGCCAAGGTCGCTATCGCACGTTGTCTACTTTGTACCGGACGCTGAAAAATTTGAATCGTTTTATGCGGATCGACTCGGGTTTGTCACCACGGACCGGTTCACCGGTGTCGGCCCGTTCATGCGGCCAGCCGGCACGCAGGACCATCACACGCTTTTCTGTATTCAAACCCCGCCCTTTATGCAGGGCTGCGAGCACTTCACGTTTCACATGGGTGGCCCGACCGAACTGATACAGGCCGGTAAACGCTTTGCGGACAAGGGCTATGAAACCTTTTGGGGGCCCGGCAGGCACATCTTTGGCTCAAATTGGTTCTGGTACTTCAACAGCCCGCTTGGCTGTCACGTCGAATACGATGCGGACATGGATCTGCATGACGACAGCTGGGTGGCTCGAGAAGCCGACATGAACGCCGACACCTCGCAGATCTTTCGACTTACGCTGGAAGAAAACTGGGCACCCAGCGGGCCGCCACCGCCGAAAGCGGACCAAGCATGACGCCTGAGGCCGAACATCTGACTCTGTGCAGCGTGGACGAGCTGCTCGAAGGCGAGGCTCGCGGTTTCGATCCGCTGCAGCGCGGGCGCGACGCTCTGTTTGTTGTGAAGCGAGGCGCGACGCTCAAGGCGTATCGCAACCGCTGCCCCCATCAAGGTGCCTCCCTATCCTGGCGAAAGAACGCCTACCTCAACGCCGACGGCAGCCGGATTGTGTGCAGTGCGCACGGCGCCCTGTTTGATATCGACAACGGGCAGTGCCTTCAAGGGCCGGCGCTTGGACAGGCGCTTGAGCCGATAGACATTCGCCTGGCAACAGATGGCAGGATCACCATGAGGCTCGAAGACGTTGGCTGACATCAAGCTTTACATGGCACCCGGCACCTGCGCTCGCGTGTCTGCTATCTGCCTCGAGGAAGCGCAGGTGAACTTCGAAACCGTGCTGCTGCGATTTATGCGCGGTGAACATAAGTCGCCGCAGTTCAGGCAACTTAATCCGAAAGGCAAAGTTCCGGCCCTGCTCATCGACGGTGAAGCGCTGACCGAAAACGTGGCGATCATCGTGTACCTCAACAAACACTACCCCGACGCCGGCTTGCTTCCCGCCGCCGCTGACGCCCTGGCAGACGCGCGACAGCTGGCGGACTTGTGCTTTTGTGCCGCGACGCTGCATCCCATCGTGACCCGGATTCGCATGCCGCATATGTTTGCCTCAAAAGAAGCGGCGCGCACCGTCTGGGAGGCTGGCTGTAAGGCAATGGACGAATATTTTGCACTGATCGAGCAGCGTTTAGGTGCGGGCCCGTGGTGGTACGGGGACGACTGGAGCGCCATGGATGCCTATCTGTTCTGGGTGTACTGGCGCTGCGAGGGAGCGAACTATGAGGTGGCCCCTTTCCCGTGCTTTGTCGATCATGCCCGGCGCATGGAAGAACGGCCAGCGGTGCAGCGTGCGCTGGCCCGCGAAGACGCAGCAACGGCACAACTCGAAAAGGAGGGGCTGCTCTTTACGCCGCCGCCTGTACAGTGACATCTTATTTGTGGACCGCTGACAGCGTTAGCGCCTTTTTACTATCTGTGGGAGATCGACTTGAACACATCACATAACGCGCCGACTCCCGGCGCACGTATTCGTCTAAGCGGCCTGCTGGCGACGATTGCCACCGCCGTGTTAGTCACATTCTCGATGAGCGCCTGCGCCAACGACGCGCCGGCAGAAACGTCAGCGAAGGCACCCGCCAATGTGTTTGTCACCCTTGGCACCAACGGTGGTCCGGTGGCAGAAGTAGGTCACTCGCAGCCGGCCAACGCGCTGCAGGTAGGCAAAGATGTCTATTTGATCGACGCGGGTGACGGCGCGGCGGGCCAGGT
>CAYGPO010000040.1:22943-32577 GCA_964351665.1 uncultured Gammaproteobacteria bacterium
AGGTAGGCAAAGATGTCTATTTGATCGACGCGGGTGACGGCGCGGCGGGCCAGGTAGTCAAAGCCGGTTTCAAGCTGCAACAGGTGCAAGCCGTGTTTTTAAGCCATCTGCACTTCGACCATACCGGCGGTGTGCTCGCGCTGCTTGGCTCGCGGATGCAAACCAACACCCGCAGCTTGCTCACCATCTACGGCCCGGCCGGCACCCAGGGTTTTATCGACGGCCTTCTGGCGGGCATGGCGCCCATAATGAAAGCTGCCTACGGCATGCCGGGGCAAGAGTGGCAGGCCAACGTTGAGGTCAGGGAGCTCGTTGACGGCAGCATCGTAGAGCTCACAGATGTCAAGGTTACCGTTGTCGAAAACAGCCACTTTGCCATACCTGAAAGTGCCAACGTTCCGGAAAAAGCCAGGTCCCTGTCCCTGCGATTTGATTTGGCGGATCGATCGATTGTGTATACCGGGGACACCGGTCCAAGCGAGAACGTGGAGAAACTTGCGAAGGGTGCCGACCTTCTGGTGAGCGAAATGATGGACATTCCCGTCGTGGTCTCCCGGGCGCGAGCGTATTTACCCAACGCGCCAGAGCAGGCGTTTATCGATATGGAATGGCATTTCCGTGCGCATCATCTCACCCCGGTTCAGGTGGGCGAACTGGCCGCAGCGGCCGGCGTAAAAGCCGTTGTGATTACACATCAGGCACCGAAAATCGCCACGGACGACCACAGGAAGAAAATTCTCGATGGCGTTAGCAGCAAGTTTGATGGAAGCGTCGTGCTGGCCAACGACCTCGATCGCTATTGAGGCCAGCCTGTGACCTCAGCGCCACCGGAACAACATAAAGAGCGCAAAAAGCGACCGCCGCCGCGCAACCTTGCGGTCATACGCAAAGCGTACGTGACGCCAAACATGTTGCGCGTCACCCTGGGTGGATCCCAGCTGGCCAGCTTTCCAGAGGATAGTGAAGGTGGCTATGTAAAGCTGCAACCCGGTGCACCCGGCGAGGGTGACAAGCCGCTGGTGCGTACCTACACGATAAGACGTTTCCATCCCGGCACGGCCGACGGCGAGGCGGAGCTGGACATCGACTTTGTGACCCACGAAAGCGAAGGCCCGGCCGCCAAGTGGGCGATGGACTGTGCACCCGGCGATACCATCAAGGTGGGTGGCCCAGGGCCGCGCAAGTCCCTGGATCACTCTGCTGGCTGGTTCTTGCTCGTGGGCGACATGAGCGCACTGCCCGCCATCAGCGTAAATCTTGAGCGCCTTCCCGCAGATGCGATCGGCCACGTGCTGCTCGAAGTCATCAGCCCGGATGACCGCCAGCCGCTGAACGTCCCGCCGGGGATGAGCGTTGAGTGGTTCGTCAACTCAGCGCCTGAGACACCCGGCCAGGTGTTGCTGGATGCCGTCAAAGCGCTGCCCAGCCCCATCGGTCAGCCATCGGTATGGGTCGCCGGCGAATTCACCCAGTCGCTGGCCATCCGCACGTATCTCAAGGCACACCTCGACATCGCCCGAACCCATATGTACGCCAGTAGCTACTGGCAAATCGGGCAGACCGAAGATGGCCATAGAATATCCAAACAGAGCGCTCAGTCTCAGCGAATTGACACCTGAGGTCTCGTTACACAAAGCGTTGAATATAAAACTGACCGGAGCAAAAAAATGACCAATGGAGCAACCGTCGGAGGGGCAAACCTCAACGCAGGTGTGACGGCTTCCAGCAAGCACGGCCTGATCCTTTTATTGGCCGCTGTTATGCCGCCAATGGCCATCATATCGCTGGTTCCGGTGCTGCCGCTGCTGCTGGAGGAATTTGGAAGCGTCGAGGGCAGCGAATTTTTGGTGCCCATCGCAATGACCGTCCCCGCGCTGTGCGTGGCGCTGTTTTCACCTCTGGCCGGTTGGCTGTCTGACCGGCTTGGCCGCAAGAACCTTCTGGTCCTTGCTCTGATCGTTTACGCCGCCATCGGGATTGTGCCGTTTTTTTTAAGTGATCTTAAACAGATTATTGCCGCCCGCGTCGGATTGGGCGTGGCCGAAGCGATCATTATGACGATCGCCACGGCGCTGATCGGTGACTACTTTGTCGGCAAGGAACGTGAACGCTGGGTTGGACGGCAGATTGCGACAGTCAGCCTGAGCGCCATCGTACTAATTGCCTTAGGCGGCATTCTCGGCCAGGCGCTCGGTTCCCGCGGGCCGTTTCTGCTCTATCTTCTGGCGCTTCCAGTTGCTCTGGTTGCTGCCGTCATGCTGTTTGAACCCGCACGCTCGGCGGATCAGTCGAAACAAAAAAGCCAGAGTCTTCCAGCGGCCCGAATTCTGCCGATTCTGATGACCACACTGTTCGTGGGAATTGTGTTCTATACGATGATCGTGAAGCTCGGAGAAATTCTCGGTCTCACGGCGACAGTCTCTCCGGCGCAGATTGGTGGGATTGGTGCTGCTGCCAACATCGGCGTCGCCGTAGGATCGTTCCTGTTCAGTCGCATGAAAGGCGCTTCTGGCCCCACGCTGCTGCTTACCGGACTCAGCCTGGCCGCCATCGGCTATCTGGGCACCGGACTATCCGCTTCGCTGGTCGTGACCAGCATTGCGGTAATCGTTGCCACGCTAGGCTTCGGCATCATGCTACCGACTCTTCTCACGTGGATGCTTCAGCTTCTTCCCGAGGACGTTCGCGGTCGAGGTACTGGTCTGTGGACCGGCGTGTTCTTTTTCGGCCAGTTCTTTGCGCCCCTGCTTGCCGCCGGCCTTGAGAGTCAATTGGGTGGCCTGCCAAATATACTGCTGATGTTCTCGGCACTTTGCGCGAGCGGCGTCATTATTGCGGCAGTCAAAAGAAGAGGCGCTGCAGGTCTTTTGACGAACTAGCAAAACGCCAGTTCGGTAAACGTATGCCCGACAACCAAGACTTGGGCCGCAGCCCGAGTGCATTGTGGCGTCGCCGACATCCCATTAACAAGGTGAGTGGCGTATCGCTCGTTACCTGGCACTCAGGCGCAGTGGCATCTTGTCCAGGGCGTGGATTGAGTTGTTCGGCCTCCATTGCGCCTCCCCTGGCGGCTCGATCCTGTGGACCTTCTCAATTAGTACCTGGAGTATGGCAGCGAGTTCGCCCCGCGCCACATTCTGACCGACACAGCCGTGGACGCCCGCGCCAAATGCGAGATGCCCCTTCGGCCTGCGATCCACGCGAAACACGTCGGGTTCATCCCATTTGTCGGGATCGAGATTTGCGGCGCCGAGGGCGCATAGAATCTTGCTGCCTTCTTCGACGGGAAACCCGGCGATTTCTGTGTCGCAACCAGCTGTGCGGAAGAAGGTATGCACCGGTGAGGTATAGCGCAGCACCTCATCAATGGCCGGCCCAACAAGTTTAGGATCCTCCTTGAGCTTTTCCCACTCGCCCGGATTTCGGGACAGGCACCACAGCGCGCTGCCGATTCCCGTCACGGTTGTATCGACGCCGGCGGAGAGAAAGGATCGCACCAGCATCGCCGCCTCAGCGTGGGTAATCTCACCAGCGTCGGCCTCCGCGTAGATTCTCGCTCCGAGACCGTCTCCGGTCAGTCGGTCACGGGCGCAGGCATCCGTGATCCACGGCGCGATCTCGCTTGCGCTGGACATCGAGTTGCGGCGGATTTCGTTGTCGGGTCCTACCGCGTTGAACACCATTGCACCGTAGTCGACGAGAAACCGCGGATTGGTATCGCGCATGCCCACGGCCGCGGGAAACACGGTCGTCGGGTATGCCTCGGCGAATTCGGTCACGGCCTCGATCGTGCCCTTTTCAAGCGCCTCGTCGATGAGTCGTTCTGCGATCTTACGAAAAAGGTCTGAGAAGTCGCGAACGACCTTAGGAGACAACGCGCGCGCCATAACCCTTCGGGTTCGGGTGTGTTCCGGCGGATCGACCTCGAGAATGATCGACGGCTTCCGCCATGGTGGTTCGAGTTTGAAATCGTTTAGGCCGACGCCACGAGAGGAGACGAAATTTTCATGGTCGCTGAAAACGTCGCGCGTTGTTTCGTACCGCCCGACCGCCAGCACGCTATAGCGCGGGATGAAGACCAGTTCACCCCGAGCGCGCAAGTCGGCGAAATAAGGCGCCGGATCACAGAGAACCTCAGGTGTGAACGGGTCTACATCCCAACTGGGAACGCCAGCAGGCGGCACAATCTGGCGATGCCCTTCGATCATGCCCATAACGCCGCGCTCCTTCCACAGTCTTAAGAACTAAAATGCTGCGCTAACCCGAATACCATACGTTCGCGGGGGTGAGAAAACTCCGTAAGCAAGCCCGCGATTAGACACACTCGTATTGGTCAAATAACGCTCGTCGGTGACATTGCGGACAAAGGCCGAAACCGACCAACGCCCGTCACCGGAAAACAGAGTCGCATCCAGATTCAATGCTGTGTACGAATCCGCATTCGTTTCCTCGAGGAATAAGAAGTTGGTTTGTTGTTCATCGCGGTATGAAACGTTGCCCGTTAATGACAGCTCATAATTTGCCAGGTCGATGATGTGATTGATACTTAGATCCGCACCAAAGTCGGGCGAATACAGCAAGGATTGTCCCGAGCAATCATAGCTTTCTATCCCCGCATTTACGCCCAAAGAACTACATCCAAATCGACCACGGCCAGGATCGGAGATCAGTTCCAGGTCATCATAGGTCGAGTCCAGTATTTGTACATTTCCACCGATCGTAGTGTTATCGGTAGCGGCCCAAATGACATCAACGTCCAGTCCCTGAATGGTTGCATCCGCATTGGCAATTGGGAAAGCAGACGCGCTCTCCAACGTTGTGAAATAGGTCACCTGCTGGCCATCATATTTCCAGTTAAACGCTTCAACGTTAACCTGCAACGTGTTGTCGAAGAAACGGTTCTTTGAACCAATCGTAAACGCATCAATATATTCAGGATCATAGGTTGGGCTGGCTACACTCAGATCCACGCCTCCCGCGCGGTAACCAGTCTCGAAACTGACATAAAGGAGATTACTGGGTGCCCAATCCCATTCCGCAGCAAGGCGATACGTGGTTTCGCTGTAATCAAGGTTAGATACTAGAGCGCCATCGCCAACGTTAACTATCGCTCCAAGAATCGGATTCGGATTTTGAGGGGTAGGCGGTACACCACCTGGTATCGTCAGGTTGTAGAACGGGGGGGGGCCCATTCCAGGAACAGTTGCAACAGAATCAGGGGCAATCAGGCCTCTTGACACGAAATGTTCGATAAAGGCATCCCGGTCAGATGTTACAGGGTGAGCGGGCATGGCGCCGGACGCGCAACCGTTGGCAAAACTGTTGAACGGGGGCGGCCCTGGCGTTAAAAAGTTGCCGGTAAACGGCGCGCCGCCGCAAAACGTGACGAAAGTGTCGCTGATGCCATCTACAAACTTGTTGTCTTCGGTATAACGGATGCCAGCATTGATACGAAACGTATCGGTGACATCAAAGGTGCCTTGGCCAAAGATCGCCCAGGAATCGCCACCGTTGTCATAATTTTGAATGGGAGAAGCGAAGTTCTGGGCAAAAACCGTGCTCGTGCTGATTTCTTCCTCTATATAGAAGGCGCCAAGAATACCGTTCAGACGACCGTCTAAATCGGTCGCGAAACGCAGTTCCAGGCTCGTTTGGTCGTTCTGCTCACTGGTCTTGGCAGGGGCAAAACCGGGACCAGCAAACTGGTAATCCTGGTCCGACTCTCTGTAGGCTGGAAGAAACGTCAAGGTACCAGCAGACGTCTCGTAATTGATTTCAGCCATGTACCCGGTGAAGTCAATGTCTTGAAATAAATCTGCGCTATCGATGGGCTGAAAAGGGGCGAAAGACGGCGTATGCAGCACCCCGGTTCGGATCGCATTGGCGCCGTCGGCCGTAGGCCCGGAATAAATGGGGAGCCCGGAGGGCGTGAAATCTGAAAGCGCGCCATCATTGTTGCTATAGGTGCCGTAGAGGTCGCCTCCTGGCCCTTTGTTGTCCATTTTGGAGTAGTCTGCGGCCAATCGAACGGACAAGTTGTCAGATGGCTCGAATAAGATCTGTCCCCGAACGCTGAATGAATCCTGATCATTGGTCCCATCGTCTGAAAAGCCATCCCGGTCCAGGCTGTTGAACGCTAAACGAACCGCCGTGGTATCCGAAATAGTGAAGTTACCTGCTCCCTGCAAGCCAATCTTCGAATAGTTGCCAAACTCGCCCTGCAGGTATCCAGAATTCTCGCCGATCACGGGTTTGTTCGGAATGTAGTTTAGAACCCCGCCTGTAGCGTTTCGCCCATACAGCGTGCCTTGTGGCCCTTTGAGCAGCTCGACTCGCTCCAGGTCATAAAAGGCCTGACCTGCAGCGCCACTCGAGCGCCCCAGGTAGATGCCATCAACGTTTTGAGCGACGGCAGAGTCCGTCAAGGGATTTACTGTAAGCGCGCCGACACCCCGCACAAACAAGCTCGTCAATGGGCCACCACCGGCGCTTATTCCCAGAGCCGGAGATAAGGCGCCAAGATCCTGGGCGGACTCCATGCCGGACTGCGTCAGAAATTCTTGACCAAACGACTGGAGAGGAATAGCTGCATCTTGCAAAGACTGTTCGCGACGCTGAGCCGTGACTACCACTTCTTCGAGGCTGCCTCCTCTGTTGGCGCCTGAGTCACCGGCCTGTTGCGCATCCACGGGATTCCATATGGCTAACGCTGAAATTACTGCACCTGTGGTGTACAAAGCTGACTTGGACATTGAGTGAGTTCCCCGTTGTGATTAGACGATTCACGATTCTTTGTTGCAGTAAGACTACGGGTCGTGCGAGTATTCGTGAAATTGATTTTTTTTATGATGGTCCACTTGTTTTGTTTATAGACGTGTAAACGGCCTAGCCGACTTCACGCATGCGAGTACTGGGGAGGACGCCTCAAAGTAACGCGTGTTTGGACGCGCGATTGGCGGACGAATATACCTGAATCTTCAGATCATCAAGGTGGGGCTTTCACGGTCCTTCAGACATACCAGAACTGTTGATCTCTGTGAACACCAGACCCCAGCTGGACTTGAAGAACCACCAGAGAATTAGTGTTGTCAAGCAAATAAGCGGTTAAGACGTCGCCGAATTTTTTTAAGTGGTGAGTCGCGTAATCGATATGCTAATCGTTGAGTGAAATTTTCCACGCATTCTCCTGCGATCAAGCGTAAGCGGTTGACGAACGAAGCTCTTTCCTGACACCAATTTTTCCGCCACCCTCGCGAGAGTGTTTGAGAGGAGTGGATCATGGAAGGAACCCGGACATCGGAGTTAACTGATCACGAGGAGAAACGGCTTGCGCGGATCAAGGCTTGCGAAGCGTCGGGTCTGTCGGTGGTCTCTCTGCTGCGATGATGCGCCCCAGCAACGAACTGCCAGCGGTGTATCTGTGCCGCGATGTGGTTGACTTCCGTAAAGGGATTAATGGTCTGGCCGTTGTGGTGGAAGAGATACTGGATGCTGATCCGTTCTCTGAACATCTGTTCGTGTTCTGCAACCGGCGCCGTGACAAAGTGAAGATCCTGTACTGGGAGAAAAGCGGCTTTTGCTTGTGGCAAAAACGCCTGGAAAAGGCGCGCTTCAAGTGGCCACGCCAGGGCGATGCGGATGTGGTGACGATGAGTGGTCAGCATCTGAACTGGTTGCTGGATGGTTACGATGTGATGAAACTCAAACCCCACGAAACCCTGCATTATCATAGCGTTTTGTAAGGTCCCCGTGCTCATGCTGGGGTATAATAGGGTCCATGCTGGAGGCTTCAAAAACACTGCCCGATGACGTCAATGTTCTGAAGGCCATGCTGGCTGAACAGGCCGCTCAAAACCAGCAACTCGCGGCAGAAAACCGTCGTTACAAAGACCGCGTTCTCACCTTAACCGAACAACTCAACCTGGCTATCGCCAACCAGTACGCGTCCAGCAGCGAGAAGTGCTCACCGGATCAACTGCGCTTGTTCGATGAAGCCGAGTCTGACGCCCTGGATGAAAACGGTGACGACGAGGTCGTCACCGTTGAAACGCATCAACGCAAAAAGCGCGGCAGAAAACCGATTCCAGATCACTTCCCTCGCGTAGACATCCTCCACGAGCTAGATCCCGCAGATCGTCTCTGCGATCACGATGGCCGTGAACTCAAGGCCATCGGTGAAGTGGTGAGCGAACAGGTGGATATCATCCCAGCCAAGGTGCGAGTGCTGCGCCATGTTCGAATCAAGTACGCCTGCGACTGCGGTCACTGCATCAAGACGGCGCCGATGGCTCCGCAGCCGATCCCGAAAAGCCTGGCATCGCCGGGCTTGTTAGCCCATATCGCGGTGTCGAAGTACCAGGACGCACTACCGCTGTATCGTTAGGAGACGATCTTGCGGCGCACCGGTATCGATATCCCCCGCGCCTCGATGGCGAACTGGATGATCAAGCTGGGGTTGCTGGTGCAGCCGCTGATCAACCTGATGCGAGAGCAGATCATCGCCGGTGACATTATCCAGATGGATGAAACCACGGTGCAGGTGCTCAAAGAGCCGGGGAAAACCGCCCAGTCCAAATCCTATTTATGGCTTCAGCGCGGCGGGCCACCGGAAAACCCCATCGTTCTGTATCACTATGACCCTGGGCGTGAAGCATCGGTCGCCAAAGCATTATTGGATGGCTTTACCGGAACGCTACAAACCGATGGGTATAGGAGTTACAACGCGGTGGTGGCGGCGAACCAACTCACTCACGTGGGCTGCTGGGCGCACGCCCGACGCAAGTTCGACGAGGCGCTCAGGGCTCAAGGCAAGGGCAAGAATCGCAAGCGGGGCCTGGCGCACCGGGGCTTGAGCCTGGTCCGCAAGTTATACCGAATCGACAAACAGGCCAAACGCCTCAGCGCAGAAGAACGCCAGCAGAAACGGCAGCAGCAGGCAGTGCCGGTGCTGAAAGAGATCCGAACCTGGTTGAAGCAAAGCCTGCCCAAGGTCAATCCCACCAGCGCGACGGGCAAGGCCATGAATTACTTGCACACCCAATGGCCGCAACTGCAGCGCTATGTGGATGACGGCAGGGTCGCCATCGACAACAACCTGGCGGAGAACGCGATCCGCCCGTTCGTGGTGGGTAGAAAAAACTGGTTGTTCAGCGCGTCAGTCAGAGGCGTCAAAGCCAGTGCCAACCTGTACTCGCTGATAGAAACGGACAAGGCGAACGGGCTGGAGCCTTATGCGTATCTGCGGCACCTTTTTACCGTGCTGCCTGCGGCAGATACGGTGGAGGGTGTTGAGGCGCTGCTGCCAGCAAACCTCACCCAGGATCAGATCAGCGTTCTCTGAGCAACCCCGTCGTTCGTTAACCGCTTACAATAAAAAAGCCCGCGTGCCGGTGAGAAAAATTTTTGGCTGGCTGATATCCCGGGGATTGATCAAAACGGCTTTGGGCCGTTTTGACCCCTTCGGGGCGCCTGCGCTGCGCTTCGGCGTCCAAACTGCTGGCGCAGCTTGTCGAACCCTAGGGGTGAAAATCTACCCTTGGGGACGCCAATAAAAAAGCCCGCTTGAGCGGGCTTATTTATTGGCGTCCCCAAGGGGATTCGAACCCCTGTTGCCGGCGTGAAAGGCCGGAGTCCT
>CAYGPO010000041.1:0-32275 GCA_964351665.1 uncultured Gammaproteobacteria bacterium
TCTGGACTCGCCAGCTGAGACCAGTCATCCGACCTTCATGAATAATGCGGGCTAGTATCCAGTGGCGTTAAGAACCGCTGGGGGGTGGCTGGTTGTCGATCTCTACCAGGACTTCGTTGCGGCGCAAAAAGCCCGGCGTGAAGGGGCCGTTGTAGACCGCTGAGATGGGTTCACCTACGGCCCTAAGACCATCGCGTTCAATCGCTGCGCTGAGTTTGGTGAGGTTTTCACGGAAATTCTTTTCGCCGGTGTTGCCGGCGTATTTCCCGGCCGCCATCACCCTGGCGGGTATTTCACGGATATTCACCCGACGATCAACGGGGGTTGGCAGCTGGTCTCGATCATATTTACGTTCCATCACGAACTGCCATTGATACACCGTCTCCCCGCCGCTGGAAGCGCTGGCATTGCGTTGGGATGTGACGGGAATGGTCATTGCCATCTTCTCCTGTTGCCGGTTGTTGCCAAAGATATAGCCCGCCAGCACTCTAAAGGCCTGGTTGCCGCCGCTGCGCTGGCTGCCGGTGACTTCGGTCTGGGCTACCAGGTAAGGTTCATATTGTCGAAGCTCGTAGCCGTCACGTTGCTCCAATACAACGTATTTCGGTTCCTCAGCGGCCATGGCGGTTGTTGAAGCCAAGAGAAACGCCCATGAAAATAGAAAAGGTATACGCATCATTGTTAGTGGTTATGTCAAAATTCACGCCCCCAATATGGCTTAACAGCGGTGAACTTCCTGTGCACGGTACTCGGCCCGCAAGCCGCTTACTGGCTCTGGCTGCAGCCTTGCTGGCGACCTGCCTGTGGGCTGGGCCGGTATTTTCCAGCGATCAATGCAGTTCCGCTTCCCTGGCCCTGCAGGTGCTGGGTTCCGGCGGGCCGGTAGCCGACGATGGCCGCTCGTCCAGCGGCTATTTGCTCTGGGTTAATGGTCGGGCGCGGGTCCTGGTGGATGCTGGCAGCGGCACGTTTACCCGCTTTGGTGAGGCCGGCGCGGACTTTGATCATCTAGACATTATCGCCCTGAGCCATTTTCATACCGACCATGCCGCGGCGCTGCCGGCGCTGCTGAAAACCGGCTACTTTTCCACCCGCAGCCGGCCACTCACCATTTCCGGGCCGTCGGCAGGCGGGCCTTTTCCCTCCCTGGAGCAGTTTTTGAGCCGGCTGCTGGACCACCGCTCAGGCGCATTTGGCTACCTTTCCGGCTACCTGGACGGCAGCGGCGGTCTGGTAAAGCTGCTGCCGGTGACGGTGGATGCGACGCTGAAAACGCCTTTTCTGGTTTACGCCGATGACCAGGTCAACGTTCAGGCACTGCCGGTTCCCCACGGCATCGTGCCGTCTCTGGCTTACCGGATTGAGGCCCAGGGCAAGACCATCGTGCTGGGCTCAGATCAGAACGGCAGCGCCCCTGAATTTGGCCAGCTGGCCTTAAACGTCGATCTGCTGGTGCTGCACGCGGTGATCCCGGCCGGCGCCGGGCCGGCAGCCAGAGCACTGCATGCTACGCCTTCGCAGCTGGCACAGATGGCCGGCGCGGCGGCACCGGGCCAGCTGGTGTTAAGTCACTGGATGGGCCGAAGTCTGCGGGTGGCCGATGAGCTGCTGGCGGCGGTGAAAGAACATTACTCGGGGCCGATCAGCGCCGCCGACGATTTGGCCTGTTTTCCTTTGCTGCCAACGCCTGTAGTACAATAATCGGTTCGTTTTTCGGGGTATGGCTTGATGCGAGCATCCAAACATTATGACGTCATCGTGGTCGGCGGTGGCCACGCCGGCACCGAGGCTGCCATGGCCTCGGCCCGGGCTGGTGCGCGCACCCTGCTGTTGACCCACAATATTGAAACCATTGGACAAATGAGCTGCAACCCGGCCATTGGCGGCATCGGCAAAGGCCATCTGGCCAGGGAAATCGATGCGCTAGGTGGGGTGATGGCCCTGGCCACCGACCGTGCCGGCATTCAGTGGCGGACCCTGAACGCCTCCAAGGGGCCTGCAGTTAGGGCCATGCGCGCCCAGTGTGATCGGGTGCTGTACCGCCAGGCCGTGCGCCAAATGGTGGAACACCAGCCTAACCTGGAGCTGTTCCAGCAGGGTGTGGAAGACCTGTTAGTGAACGCTGATCGGGTCACCGGAGTTCGCACCCAAATGGGCCTGGAGTTCAGTGCCACCACCGTAGTGCTGACCGTGGGTACCTTTCTGGGCGGCAAGATCCACGTCGGTGACGCCAACTACGAGGGCGGCCGGGCTGGCGACCCTCCGGCCAACACCCTGGCGGCGCGACTGCGTGAGCTGCCGTTTCAGGTGGGCCGACTGAAAACCGGCACGCCGCCGCGGATTGACGGGCGCAGCGTAAATTTCGACGTCATGCAGCGGCAGCCCGGCGATAGCCCGATGCCGGTGATGTCGTATATGGGCAAGCTTAGCGACCACCCTGAACAGGTTTGCTGCTACATCACCCATACTAACGAAGCCACCCACGACATCATTCGCAGTGCTCTGCATCGTTCGCCCATGTACAGCGGCCAGATCGAAGGCACCGGTCCGCGCTACTGCCCGTCCATTGAAGACAAGGTTGTGCGTTTCGCCGACCGCAGCGGGCACCAGATTTTTGTTGAGCCCGAAGGCCTGGATACGCCGGAGCTTTACCCCAACGGCATCTCAACCTCGCTGCCCTACGACATTCAGGAACAGCTGGTGCGCAGCATCGAAGGCTTCGAGCAGGCCCATATCAGCCGGCCTGGCTACGCCATTGAATATGATTACTTTGATCCACGTGGACTTAAGTCCTCGCTGGAGACCCAATACATTCAGGGCCTGTATTTTGCCGGTCAAATCAACGGCACCACCGGCTATGAAGAAGCGGCAGCCCAGGGACTGCTGGCAGGACTGAATGCCGCGCTGGCGGTGAAAGATCAGCCGGCCTGGTGCCCACGCCGAGACCAGGCCTATATCGGTGTTTTAGTGGACGACCTGATCACCAACGGGACCCTGGAGCCCTATCGGATGTTTACCAGCCGGGCTGAGTATCGCCTGCAGCTGCGAGAAGACAACGCCGATCTTCGCCTGACGCCGACGGGTTGGCGGTTGGGCCTGGTGGATGAGGCCCGCTGGCAGTCCTTTGAGCGAAAGTCCGCGGCCATTGTAAAAGAGCAGGGCCGGTTACGGGATATTTGGGTGTCTCCCCACAACGACCTGGGTGAGGCTGCCCGCCAGTCGCTGGATCAGCCCATTACCAAGGAGGTCCGCGCACTGGAGCTGCTGAAGCGGCCCGGGGTGACCTACAGCAAGCTGACCGCCGTGGAGGGTCTTGGCCCGGCAGTGGACGATCCTGCCGTCGCTGAGCAGGTGGAGATTCAGGTGCGCTACGAAGGCTATCTGAAGCGCCAGCAAGAAGAAGTGGCCCGTTTGCGCGCCAACGAAGATCATTTGATCCCGCTGGATCTGGATTACGCCGAGGTTTCGGGGCTGTCCACCGAGGTCACAGAAAAACTCAGCCAGGCAAGGCCAGAGACCATCGGTCACGCCGGTCGCATATCCGGGGTCACTCCAGCGGCAATTTCCCTGTTGCTGGTGCACCTGAAAAAAACCGGCGCGCCGCGGCGCAAGGCCGGCTGACCAAGGTCAACTCACCAAGGCCGCTTCGCCAAGGACAACTCACTGCAATCGGCAGGCCAGGGCCGCAAAAACCGATGAAGGCGCTGAGATTTTTAGCCCTGGTAAAAATTCTTGATCTTGACGTAATGGTTGGCCGAGTAGTGCTGGCTTTCCACTTCCCGGTCGGTCAGGGCGCGCACTTCCCGGGCCGGATTTCCCCGCCACAGGGTGCGGGGCGCAATGACTTTGCCTGGAGGCACCACCGAGCCACCGGCTATCAGCGATTCCTCGCCGATCACCACGTTATCCATCACCAGCGCCGCCATGCCGATCAGACAATGGTTGCCGATGGTGCAGGCATGCAGCGTTACCCGGTGGCCAACGGTCACGCCATCACCGATAATCAGCGACCGGCCCCCGGGTGAATAGGGGCCGTCGTGGGTGACGTGCAGCACGCTGCCGTCCTGGATGTTGGTGCGATTGCCAATCACAATTCGCTCCACATCACCCCGAGCAACGGCGGTGGGCCAGAAGGAACTGTCTTCCCCCACCACCACATCGCCAATGACCACGGCTGACTCGTCAATGTACGCGCTGGGGTGGATCTGCGGCTGAGTATTTCGGTAAGGACGAATAGACATTCCATGAGTGTAACAACGCCAGCTAGCAGCGAAAACCACCCGGCCACGAAAAACCCCCTGACCGGCAACCAGCCCCTGCCGCCCTTTGAGCAGATTGCGCCGGAGCACGCGGTGCCGGCCATGGCCCGCCTGATTGACGAGGCCAAACAGGCCCTTCAGGTCGTGTACCAGGGGCCGACAAGCTGGGACGCCTTGGCGGCTGCTGAGGAGCAGATCATGGTGGGTATCTCCAACGCCTGGGCGCCGGTTTCCCATTTGCATAGCGTGGCCGACAGCGAGGCCTGGCGCCAGGCCTATGGTGAAGCGGTGATGGCGCTGACGGACTTCCATAACTCCATTGACCAAAACCCGGCCAGGGCCAGAGCCTGGCAGGCCTTAGCAGACAGCGATGAATTCCAACAACTGGGTGAGGCCCGGCAACAGGTGGTGACCCATGCGTTGCGGGATTTTCGACTGTCCGGTGCTTACCTTGAGCCCAAGGCCCAGCAGCGGTTTGCTCAGATCCGGCGCAGATTGACCGAACTGGGCACGGCATTTCAGCAGAACGTGCAGGATGCGACGGATAACTGGAGTCAGCATTTTTTCAGTCAGGCTGCCCTGGCCGGGCTGCCAGAGAACGAATTGGCCCAGGCCGCTGAGCGAGCCGGTGAGCAAGGTGGATACCTGATCAACTTGGAGTACCCCAGCTACCATGCGGTGCTGACCTACGCCGATGATGGGCAGTTGCGAGAAACCGTGTACCGGGCCTACAACACCCGTGCATCGGACCAGGGCCCCAACGCGGGCAAGTGGGATAACTCGCCGCTGATTGTCGAAACACTGCAGCTGCGACGAGAGCTGGCGGCGCTGCTGGACTTTGACAGCTACGCTCAGTACTCCCTGGAAACCAAGATGGCGCCTACCGTTGAGGAAACCCTGGAATTTCTGCGCTCGCTGGCGGACAAGGCGCTGCCCCACGCCCGCCGGGACATGCGTGAGCTCAACGAGTTCGCCGCCGCCTGCGGGGCGGCCGTGCCCCTTAAGGCCTGGGACCTTGCCTACTGGTCAGAGAAACTGAGGGAACAGCGTTTTTCCGTCAGCGATGAGGAGCTGCGGCCGTTCCTGAGTTTGGACAGCTGCCTTAACGGCATGCTGGAGGTCACCAAACGGCTATTCGGCGTGTCCTTCCGGCTGCGCTCAGACGCCCCCCTGTGGCACCCGGATGCACGCTATTACGATGTGTTGTCGGCGGAGGGTGACACCATTGCCGGGTTTTATATGGACGTTTATGCCCGGAAGGGCAAACGTGGCGGCGCATGGATGGCCAACTGTCGTGACCGCTATCAGTGGCCTGAGCATCAACAGCTGCCGGTGGCTTTTCTCAACTGCAATTTTTCGCCCCCCACTGACGCTGGCCCCTCACTGTTGAACCATCGGGATCTGACCACCTTGTTCCATGAGTTTGGCCACTCCCTGCACCACATGCTGACCCGGATTCCCCATCCCGCCGTAGGCGGTATTGCCGGGGTCGAGTGGGACGCGGTGGAGCAGCCCAGCCAGTTTCTGGAAAATTGGTGCTGGGAGCGCGAAGCCCTGGATCAGTTTGCCCGTCATGTGGAAACCGGTGAGTCCATGCCAGCTGAACTGCTGGAGCGGCTGCTGGCGGCCCGCAACTTCCAGTCCGGCATGTTCCTGACCCGACAGTTGGAGTTCGCCATCACCGACCTGCGCCTGCATCAGGAATTCGACGCCGGCGACCACGGCCAGATTGCCCGGATCGTCAGCGAAGTGCGGGCCGAGGTGTCGGTGGTGCCCTATCCCCGGGGTCATCGTTTCCTCAACGGCTTTGGACATTTGTTCGCCGGAGGTTATGGCGCGGGCTACTACAGCTATCTCTGGGCAGAACAACTGGCCGCTGATGCCTTTGGGAAATTCCGCGAAGAGGGTATTTTTAACGCCGATACCGGTAAACGATTCCGCACCGAGATCCTTGAGACCGGCGGCTCCAGGCCAGCGATGGAGTCCTTTGTGGCATTTCGCGGTCGCCCGCCGGTGATTGAACCGCTGCTTAAGAGTTACGGCCTATGAAAATTGCCAGTTGGAACGTTAATTCACTGAAGGTCCGCCTGCCCCAGGTGCTGGACTGGCTGAGCACAGAACAGCCAGACGTCCTTGGCCTGCAGGAAACCAAGCTCACCGACGAGAACTTCCCAGCGCAGGCCATCGCCGAGGCCGGCTATCAGGTGGTATTTGCCGGTCAGAAAACCTACAACGGGGTGGCGCTGATTGCCCGCCAGCGGCCGCTGGATGTGGTGACCGATATCGACGGTCTGGACGACCCACAGCGGCGCATTATTGCCGCCAGCATCGGCGAACTGCGGGTGATTAATCTGTACGTGGTCAACGGTAAAGAGGTGGGCAGCGAAAAATTTGACTACAAGCTGAACTGGCTGGCCCGGGTGACGGAATTCCTGGAGCGGGAAATAGCGGCCAACCCACTTACCGTAGTCATGGGGGACTTCAACATCGCGCCGGACGATCGCGACGTCCACGACCCGAAGCGCTGGCATGAAAAAATTCTCTGTTCAACTCAGGAGCGCGAGGCCCTGCTAGCCATTTACGACCTCGGGTTTGCCGACACCTTTCGCCTGCATCATGAAGACGCCGGTCTGTTTTCCTGGTGGGATTATCGTATGGGCGGTTTTGACCGGGGCCTTGGCCTGCGGATAGATCTGGTGCTATCGAGTCCGGAGCTGACGGAAATGTGCTCAGCGGCCTATATCGACACCGGCCCCAGACAGCTGGAACGGCCCTCCGATCACACCCCGGTGGTGGCGGAATTTGATCTGTAGCTCAGAGCCTATTGGACTACCTGAGCAAAGCGCCGATGTTGCGCAGGGCTTTAGCAAACCCCCACAGAAACAGCAGCGGCAGGACCATGGTTTGGAGCAGAAATACCGCCGCCAGCTTCAAAAACTGTTCACTGGCGCCGGCCAGGCGATCTTTGTAGGCCGCCATCTTCTGACGGACGTTGAGGGCGCTGCTGGTTTCACCAAACCAGTCTCCCAGGGATTCAAACAGCCCCCGCTCAGGGTTGGCTTCGTCGCTAGCTTCTGACAGGTCTTCCAGGTCGTTGCGGGTCTGTTCAATCTGCGCCGTCGCGGTGAGGTAGTCCTGGGCCATGAACAGGGAGTAGATGCCTTCATTCAGCATCACCATCGCCGGCATGGCAAAGCGCAGAAACAGCGCCAGCAGAAAAAACCTCAGAGCAAAGCGTCTCAGCCGCCGACCACCGAAGTGAGCAAACACCAGCCAGCTCAGCCCTGCCAGGCTGACCACCACCGCAATACCCCACCAGGCGCTGATGTCCATCAGAATCTTTTGACTGCCAAGGGCGGTGCTGCTGGCCAGCATGATCCAGGAAAACCGTTCGATCAGGTCGTTCACAGGGTCTATCAGCTGGCCGGGGGTCAGGGTCACGCCGACGCCGGCGGGCTGCAACGACAGCTCGGTGCCCTGAATCACGGATATGACCCCGTTCAGGGCCCGGGCCAGACCGAAGGTGACCAGGGCACGGGCGAAGGCCTGTTCATAGTAGCCTTGGGCTTTTTGATCCAGCCAGGGCGACCAGGCCGCAGCAGCCAGCGCCACTGCCAGCAATACCTTCAGCCACAGCGGGCCAACCCTGGCCGCTGACGGTGGGGCTGACTCAACGCTCAACGCAGCGCCGGATCATTGGATGAATTTATCCAGCGGTCGGCTCCAGGCGGGGGCGCTGGCGATGGCGCCCATGGCCTGATCCGGTGTGCTGATGACCTGCCACATGTCCTCATGTTTGGGGCTCATGAAGTTCTGTTCAACACATTGGGACAGCAGCGCCAGCAGCGGCGCAAAATAGTTATGTGTGTTGAGCAATACGATGGGACCCATGAACAGACCCAGCTGCTTGAAGGTGATGGCTTCAAACAGTTCCTCGAAGGTGCCGCAACCACCGGGCAGCGCAATCACCGCGTCGGCGTTGACCAGCATCCGGTGCTTACGTTCATGCATGTCTTCAACCAGCTGCAGCTCGGTCAGCCCATCATGACCCCATTCAAGGTCGTGCATAAAGCGCGGCAGGATGCCGGTGACCCGGCCGCCAGCGTCCAGCGCACCGTTAGCCAGGTACCCCATGGAGCCCCGGGCGCCGCCGCCATAGATCAGTTCAACCTGGCCTGCTGCCAGCTGTTGGCCCAATTCCCGGGCAGCCTGGTGATAGCTTGGGTCAATCTGGTCGCTGGACGAGCAGTAAACGCAAATCCGTTGAATGTCTGTGGTGGTGGACAAGATTCACTCCAGTTCCTCAAGAAGTCTGGAGGCAATTGTAACGCCAGTGGAGGGCTGGGGGCTGAGGGAATTGGGTGAATGCAGACTAGCCATGGCCAAGGCCAGATTTTTTCGTGAGCCCGGCAAGCACGATTCCAGCAGGCGCGATGCCAGGGGTCGCCAATCAAAGCCGTTGAGCACGGTGATCTCGCACAGTGCTTGGTGGTTAAACTGCTCCCGGGCGGGGGTAAAGGGCAGGCTTTCATTGACCAGCAGAGCGTTTCTGTAGCTGACTCTGGCGCCCATGGCGTTGTGAGCACGAAGGTGGAATCTTGCCAGCGCCTGTTCATACAGCGGCACCTGGTGAGCCGGCTCAGGGGCCAGTTGGTAATGTTTGTTCAGCTGTTCCCCCAGCAACTCCGCCGCTTCAGCGTTGCGGCCTTGGAACGCCAGCAGCTGAGCCAGGTTCAGGGATCGTTGAACCAGGATGAAATCGCCTTCGGTGGCCTGGGCCTGGCTGATTTCAAAGGCCGACAGGTAAAGCTGAGTGGCCAGCTGTCGATGGCCCAGTCGTTCATTGGCCGTGCCCATCCCGCTCAGCATGCTGGCCACTTCCTCGGAGCGACCGCCAAAACTGCTGTTGGCTCTTGCCAGTCCGCGGTTGTAGACAATCAGTGCCCGTGCGTAGTCACCTTGGCGGATGGCACTGCGCGCCTGGGCTCGAATCATTTGAATCCAAAATGGCGCGCTTTCCAGCACCTGGGGTGCGTTGAGGTGGGCCTGTTCCAACAGCCGCTGGGCGCGTTTTTCCTGGCCGCTGGCTCGCAGCATTTCGCTGTATTCAAGGCTGACATAGGCCACTGCAGTGGAGCTGCCGGGATAATGCTCAGTGGCCAGTCCCAGAGCTCGCTGATAGGCCTGGCCGGCGCCTTTCAGCTGGCCTTGTCGAGCCTGGATTCGGGCCGCATAGACTTCCAAGTCTATGCCGGCGGCGCTGGTTGACGGCCGCTGGGCCAAACCCGCAGTGCCGGAAATAGGGCCCGCATCGGCATTGGCCAATTCAGTCAGCTGGTGTCTGGCTGACTGCAGGTTGCTGAGAGCCATGGTCCAATGGCGGGTTTCGGTGCCTACAAAGGCTAACAGTCGAAACATTTCAAATCGCTGACGCCGGGTGATGCCATGTTGCCGGTCCAGGGCGGCAATCTTGTCCAGCTGCTCGGTGGCCTGATCGTACATGGCCAGCCGGCTCATCACCCCGGCCATCGCCAGCCGCAGACGGGCCAGGTTTTCTGGCGCGGCGGTGAGATCACGTTCCAGTCTGGCTGCGGCCTTTAGCAGCATTTCCCGGGCAGAGGCTACCGCGTGACTGCGGGTGGGGTCGGCTTCGGCAAATGACTCGATCAACAGATTGGTCACGCTTTCGGCCCGGCGGTTCTCCGCCACTACTCGATCCATCTGGCTGCGCAGGGCCAGGCTATGGCGAGTTGAGACCAGCGAAAAAGTGAGCAGTAAAACCGCGATCACCGCGCTTAAGGCTGAGGTGACCGGATTGCGCTGCAGAAATTTAGCCAGCTGATATGAACGTGATCCGCCCCGAGCGCGCACCGGTTGGCCATCGAGAAAGTTGTCGATATCTTGCACCAGGTCGGTCACGCTCTGATAGCGCCGATCCGGAGAGATGCTGATGGCTTTCTGGGTAATGCGGTCCAGATCAATTTTTTGCAGTCGGCTGTGGGTGGTGTTGAGGGGTGCGTCAGCAGCGGCCACCCGGCTGGGTGGCGCCGGCAGCGTATGTTGGCTGATATCCGCCAGCCGCTGAGCCTGGGGCACATCTTTCAGGGGATTGCTGCCGGTCAGCAGTTCGTGCAGCAGCAGGCCCAGCAGGTAGACGTCGGTGCGGGTAGAAATACGATCGCCCAACAGTTGTTCCGGACTGGAATATTCCGGCGTCATTGGGCGCATTTCCGAGGCCGTTGATACCGACGCAAAGCCGCTGTTGTCAGCCATCAGTTTGGCTATGCCAAAATCCAGCAGCTTCAGCGTGCCGTTTTCTGAGACCAGCACGTTGGAGGGTTTAATGTCCCGGTGCACCACCAGCATGGTGTGACTGTAGGCCACCGCCAGACACAAGGTGCGATAAAGCTCCAGTAACTGCTTTAAGTTCATGTGCCGGGCGAAATGGGTGATTCGCTGGCCCTTGATATGTTCCATCACTACGAAGGGTCGACCGTCAGCCAGTTCGCCACCGTCCACCAGCCGCGCAATGTTGGCGTGGTCCAGCTTTTCCAGCACCTGGCGTTCCAGCACAAAGCGTCGACGGTCAAGGCCAGGTTTCAACACTTTGATGGCGACTTCCCGGGGTTGGCCGGGCATCACACGGGTGGCCAGAAAGACCCCGCCCATGCCGCCTTCGCCTATTTGTCGCTGGACCTGATAGGGGCCAATGCGTTGGCCAATGAGCTGCTGATCGGGGATTTGCAGGGTGTAGCCGGGGGCGTCCAGGCCGCTGGGGTGCTGCTCCATAAGATCGGCATCCAGCAGGCGCTGAACGCACTGCTGAAGAGCCGGCTCGCCTGCGCACAGCTGGACGGCGCGTTGGCTTCGCTGCTCAGGGTCCAGCCGGCTGAGCTGATCAAAGATCCGGTTTGCTTTGACCCAGATTTCGGTGCTTGCCATGTCTGATTCCCGCGCTGTCTGGAATTAATCAGAGGTTCCTATGATCTAAGACGCGCAGGACGGGGGCAAAACTGATCAGCGCAGGCGCATTAGCCCTTCTTGAGCGGTGGAGGCGACCAGACCGCCGGCCTGGTCGAAAATCTGCCCGCGGGCAAAGCCCCGGGTATCGATACTGATGGGGCTGTCGAAACAATAGAGCAGCCAGTCGTCCATTTTCACCGGGCGGTGGAACCACATGGCGTGATCAATACTGGCCATTTGCAGCTGTTCTGAAAACAGGGTCTTGCCGTGGGGCAGGCCGGCGGTGGTCAGCAGCCCATAGTCCGAGGCGTAGGCCAGCATCGCTCGGTGCAGCTGGGGTTCGTCGGGCAGCAGGCCGTCGGATCGAAACCACAGCTGCCGGGTGGGTTCGGCGGGCGCCGAGTCGTAGCTTTGGGGGGTCACCCAGCGAAATTCGAAGGGTCTTTGCTCAAACATAAACCGACGCATCTTCTCCGGCAGATGAGCCAGGTCCTGGGATGATCCGACGGTCTCGGTTTCCAGGCTCTCAGGGCCGGGCACATCGGGCATGCTGCTTTGATGTTCTAAGCCCTGCTGGGGGATCTGGAAGGACGCCGCCAGGTTGAAAATCGGCCGGCCATGCTGGATCGCCACCACCCGCCGGTTGGAGAAGCTGCGGCCATCGCGCTGGTGATCCACCTCATAGATGATCGGTGCCTGCATGTCGCCGCGACGCAAAAAATAGCTGTGCAGGGAGTGCACGCTGCGCCCCTCCACGGTATAGCTGGCCGCCGACAGGGCCTGTCCCAGCACCTGACCACCAAACACCTGCTTGCTGCCGATGTCTCGACTCTGACCGCGAAACAGGTTGTCTTCCAACCGCTCCAGCCGCAGCAGGTTGATCAGGTCATCCAGTACCGGGTGTCGACGTTGATTCAATAGCGCGTCTCAACATCGGCCAGGGGAGTTGGTGCGATCAGCCCGGAAAAAAACAGGGCGTTCAAATACAGCCGGTTGCCGCCTAACCAAAAACCCCGAAAATTCGGGTTGTCCGCCATCCGGATAACCTTGCCGGCGCCAACGGTGGTGGCGGTTGCCGCTGCGCTGCCGGCCAGCTGGTTGGCGCGATCGGTGCCCAGGAAGCCTGCCAGCAGCGGCGACTGACTGTATCGAATCGGCGTCTGATAGGGGTTTTCCGATACCTTCAGCACCACGTTTCCACGCCGCAGCAGGGGCAGGTGTGGGCGCTGCAGACCGTAGGCCAGGGGATGGGTTAGATCCACATCGGTATTGACCACCGCACCGCCGGTGACGGTATCAGCAAACTGCTTGGTGTAATCGCCGTAGGCTTGTTGGGTCAACATCACGTTGTTTGGCTCCGCCGGCGCCGGGGCCGGCGCCGGGGCTGGGCTGCCGGGTTTCGGCGGCTCAAGGTGCAGGGCATTTCGGGTTGCCCACAGCGCCGCGCCCTGGCTGGCTACCAATACGCCGCCGCGTAAGATCCAGCCGCGCAGCTGCTCAATGTGCTCCGCCGTCAGCTGGTCGTACTCGCCGCCCACCATCAGCAGATGGGTGTACTGGGACAGATCCAGGTCAGCCAGCTGATAGGCCTCAACCATCACCGGCGGCATGCCCACCCGGGTATCGAGCAAATGCCAGGCATCACCAGCGGATTGGGGGTCAACACCCCGGCCCACCAGCAGCAGTGGCTTGACCCGACGCAGGGGCTGCAAACTGGGTGAACCCAGGTCTGGCCCGCTGGCGGTCAAGCCGCTGGTCAGGGCTGTCACCTCTAGCCCCGGTTCCAGCAGCTCGTCCAGGGATTGGCCATCAGGCGGGTAGATCACCAAGGTACCCGGCTCAAACCGCTGCTGGCCGGCAATGGTGCTGGCGCTGAAGCCCCGGGTTGCAGCCACAACCTGGATATCATTGCTCTGCAGTCGGTTAAGGGTGGCGGCAGCGCCCTGCTGGTGCCAGGCGATGGCATAGGCCAGGGCTTTGGGCAGCGATTGCCCGGAGGCTATGGGCGGCGGCTCGTAGGCCTCACCGCGCTGGTTGCCGATCCGCCGCAGGCCCGACCAGGGCAGGTCGTAGGCCAGGGGCAAATTCCAGGCAGACACGTCATAAAAGGTATTGTCATTAAACTGGGTCCGCTGCTCGAACAAGCTGGTCAGCAGGCGGTATTTAGGTTGCCGGGTGGGGATGATCCAGGCCTTGCCTGGACGATAGCTTTGGCCATCAATCTCCAGCGGCGCCGCCAGCTCAAAAACCCGAATCTGGTGCCGCAGTAACGTGCCCAGAAAGGCAAGAGCGCGCTGGGGGTCATTGTCGTCACCCACCACGTAGCCTGCCAGGGGATCTTTGCTGGCTAGCTCATCGGTGGTCTGGTCAAAGTTGCGCCGATAGCTGCGCAGTTTGTCGGCTATGGCCACCGAGCCCTGCAGGGTCGACATTGAGGTGGTGAACTGATTGCCGATAGCGGTGCGCAGTGACAGGGGACCGCGACGGGTGGCCATCAGATGGCCCCGGGCGCTGGCCTGCTCAAATAAGATGCCAATGGCGCCCTGGGCATCGGGATAGGTTGAGCCTTTGCCGTAGTAGAAGTCATCAAAGCCTTCTTCGCTGTAGTATGGCTGGCCGATGGCGTCCAGGGCTCGGGCGTGGAATTTAGCCAGTTCCGCCGTCAGGTCGGCGTTGAGCTGGGGCGTCAATGGATGGCGCCGGCTGGGTACGCCGGGCTGAAAGAAGTAGGTCTGGTCGCTGCCCATTTCGTGGAAGTCGGTGATCACATGGGGCAACCAGCGCTGTTGGAATGCCACCCTGGCCCGGGATTCGGGATGTACCAGGGGCAGCCAATCGCGATTGAGGTCAAACCAATAGTGGTTAAAACGGCCCCCGGGCCAGGCTTCCTGGTGCTCCCGATTAACCCGCTGGGGCACGGCTGAAGAGGTGCTGCGGTGGCTGTTGACCCAGCTGGCAAAGCGTCCCAAGCCATCGGGATTAAGCGAGGGGTCCAGCAGGATGATGGTGTTTTTCAGCAGCGCCGTGATTTCCGGATCCTGGCTGGCGCTGAGCAGGTAGGCAAACAGCATCGCGGCGTTGGAGCCGCTGGCCTCATTGCCGTGAATACTGTAGCCAAACCAAAGCACCAGGGGTGCGCCGGGCTCGTTGTTTCGATGTTGCTGGCGAAGCTCCTCCAGCCGGTCAAAGTTGGCCGGGTCGGTGATCACGGCGGTCACCTGGGGCCGCAGCTCGTGGGTGCGACCAATTTGTTCCAGGCTAACCCGGGGCGAGGCCTGGGCCAGGGCCTGCATCACCATCACCAGCTGGTCTGGTCTGACGTGCCACTGGCCCACCGGATGACCCAGCAGCGATGCCGGTGTAGGAACAGCCGGATCATAGCGGTGATCGGTGGGTAAAATTCCGTCTGCTGCGCTGGCGAAAAATGCCGCAAGCAACCCCATCAGACCCATAAGCTTCATGGCCTTTTCCCCTGTTATTAGATTAGAGCGCAATTCTAACGTAACTATGGGGCGGACCGGCAGGTCCAGCTGCGTGGGCCCTTCGATGTCAGTTCACCCAGCGTGTAGTTTGCGGTCTATTAAGACAGCGGCCTGGACAACGATCAGGTAGGCGCCTTAACTACCCCCCCCGTCACACCCTGTTCGTTAAACTGGACCGCCAGCGGCGGACCTGAGACAGACGCCTCAGTAATCGCGTCAGATGTGTCAGACAGTTTGACCATGGTGGGGATGCAATGCCCTGGTAGACCTTGGGGCCCTGGAGTATTTCCGCCTGCTGCCATGGGTTACCACCACCGGTGGTGGTGACCGGGGACCAATCTTCGCTAATGGGTTTGAGTAGGTTTTACACCACACCCGCTTTCAAGGCAGGACCGATCTGGCTCCGAGGTGGACGGCATACCACCTGATTGCGGCCGCTGTTTTTTGCCTCATAAAGGGCTTCATCGGCCAGCTGCAGGGCTTGTCCAATACTCTCCATGGCGTCATCGCAGGTGCTGACGCCCAGGCTAACGGTAATTTTTAACGTCAGGCCGTTATAGGGAACGGTGAGGGCCTCCAGACCACTACGAATCCGCTCGGCAAAGCGGCCGGCCTGCTCAACACTGGTGTTGGGCAGCAGGCAGGCAAATTCTTCACCACCGAGTCTTGCCACCAGGTCTATCCCCTCCCGTGCGCTGTCGGTAATGGTTGCGGCGGTTGCCACCAGCACTGCATCACCCGCGGCATGCCCGTGCTGATCGTTGACCCGCTTAAAGTGGTCGATGTCCAACATGACAATGGACAGGGGCATGCCCACCCGTCTGGCTCTAGCCAGCTCTTTGCCGCCAACGGCCATGAACTCGCGTCGATTGGCGATGCCGGTCAGGGCATCGGTTCTGGCCAGCTGGGCCAGTCGTTGGTTAGCCTGTTGGTTGGCCGCAATTTGTTGTTCAAGCTGCGCCGTCCTGGCCATCACGGTGTCTTCCAGGGACTGCCGTTCCACCGCCAGGGCCCGCACCGCCCTCTGTCGCTCTGCGCCGCTGGCATGCAGCACCAGGGACGTACAGCTGGCAACCAGACCATAAAGCTGGACGGCCAAAAAAGCCCCCTCAGAGGCATCACCGATGGCGGACAGGGTCAGGGCCAGGGCGCCAATCACGCTGATGCACAGCAGCGAGATGGACGAGGCTGTGTCAGTTCGCAGAGACAGCCACACCCAAAGCGGCATGGTCAGCAGCACCATGGGGTATTGATCCAGCCCATCGGGCATGAAGTCTGTTGCCAGGTACAGCAGCGCCAGTGCTGATGCGCAGGCCAACCCCGGCAGGCGCAGATTGCCCAGCAGGGCCCGCCAGAAGCTCAAACGAACTCGACGCCAGCTACCGAAAACCGCCAGCAGGGCCGGCGCCACCAGCACCGCCCCGGTAAAGTCCGAGAAGAACCAGCGCCAGCCCAGCTGCCAAAGTTCAGTACCCGCCAGGCCAAAGGTAAGGTGGATGGTAGCCATGCCCAGCAGGGCGGCAAAGACACTCATGGTAAGTGCCAGGATCATGATCAGCTTGATTGCACCGGCCACGGACTTGAGCGGTTGGCGGGGTCCACCCAGGCGTCGATAGAGGTCAGCGGCGACAATAGCCGCCACCGCATTGCCCGCAGCGGTGCAGGCAAAAACCCCCAGGTTGTTCTGTTGAAACAGCACTGAATAAGCAAAGCTGGCAGCGAACAGGGCTGGGAAAGCCCGCCACTGATAGTAGATGGCCATAGCCACGGAAAACCCGGCAGCAGGCCAGATGGCGACCACGGAATTACTGGCAAAACCGGCCTTGAACGACAACATAATGGCCACCCACATAACAAAACCCTGGATCGCCATGGCGGTCCAGGGTCCCAGTCGCAGGCCGGGGCTCTGGGCCTTAAAAAAATGTTCTGTGGCTGTTGCCATGACCAGTCAGGGGCCAGTGTCCGTTTAGCGTATCGTCAGTCCTTCACTAATTAACGGCCCGGGCCCTGAAGACTTTATCGGACGCTGCGATTACGGCATCGCGCTGGTCTCAGCAAAGATGCCGGCAAACACGGCAAGACCCACCCACTGATTGTTCAAAAATGCCCGGAAACAGTCAGCGGGATTTCGCCGCCGTATCAGCCACTGCTGATAAACAAACAGGGCTGCGGCCACCCCCACCCCCAGCAGATAAGCCCGGCCATAGCCAACCTGCTGGCCAATCATGATCAGGGTCAAGGTCAGCAGCACCTGCAGCAGTCCCACGGCGATGCGGTCCATCTCGCCCAGGGCAATGGCAATGCTCTTGATGCCTACTTTGATGTCATCATCGCGATCCACCATGGCATAGAGGGTGTCGTAGGCGACGGTCAGCAACATCGCGGCGACAAACATCAGCCAGGCCAGGGCGGGCACGGCGCCGGTCTGGGCGGCAAAGGCCATGGGTATGGCCCAGGAGAACGCGGCGCCCAGCACCAGCTGGGGCAGGTGAGTGACCCGCTTCATGAACGGATAAACCCCGGCCAGGGCTGCGCCGCCAACCGACAGCGCAATGGTCAGTCTGTTGGTCATCAGCACCAGCCCGAAGGACAGGGCCAGCAGGACCCAGAACACCAGCAGCGCTTCCCGGCCGCTGAGTGCGCCGGTGGCCAGGGGCCGGTCTTTGGTGCGCTGCACCGCGCCGTCTACCTTGCGATCGGCAAAATCGTTAATCGCGCAGCCCGCCATCCGCATCAGCAAGGTGCCCAGCACAAAGATCACCAGCACATGGGTTTTAGGCCAGCCGTCCGCTGCCACCCACAAAGCCCACAGGGTAGGCCACAGCAGCAAAAACACGCCGACGGGCTTGTGTAGCCGGGTCAAGTGAATAACCGCCCGGCGTTTTTCCGGTGAAACTAACAAATTCAGCATGACGGCCTCCGCCGGAAAGTTTATCGCAAGCGCATTGCCGAGGCAGCACACCAGCCAGTTGGCTACGGACCGGGTTTATACGTCTGCGTAATCGGAGGCGCGACCGATCCAGCGGCTGATCAGCTGGTCGGATTGTTGGGGCCAGTCTTTGAGCATTAACTCAGCGGCTTCGCTGATAGCAGGCAGTAGGTTCCGGTCCCTGGACAGGTCGGCGATACGGAACTGAGCATCACCGGTCTGGCGGGTGCCAAGGACTTCGCCGGGTCCGCGCAGCTCCAGGTCCTTGCGCGCAATCGTGAAGCCGTCATTGGTTTCCCGCATTACGTTCAAACGTTGTTTGGCCATAACGCCCAGGGGCGGCTGATACAGCAGCACGCAGGATGAGGCGCCGGCGCCGCGGCCAACCCGACCGCGCAGCTGGTGCAGCTGGGAAAGGCCAAGGCGTTCGGCGTTTTCGATGATCATCAGGGTGGCCTCGGGCACATCCACCCCAACTTCGATCACGGTGGTTGCCACCAGCACGTTCAGCCGGCCGGTTTTAAATTCCGCCATTACCGCGTCTTTTTCCTGGCTCTTAAGCCTGCCGTGGATCAGCCCCACGGCCAGTTCCGGCAGGGACTCAGTGAGGGCTTGCGCCAAGTCTGAGGCGGCTTCAGCCTGCACCGCTTCAGACTCATCAATGATGGTGCAAACCCAGTAAACCCGCTGCCCGCCAACACAGGCTGCCCGGACCCGTTCAATCACCTCATGGCGGCGGATGTTGCTCATGGCCACGGTGGTGATAGGAATGCGGCCTGGCGGCAGTTCGTCAATGGTGGAGATATCCAGATCTGCGTAGGCGGTCATGGCCAGGGTCCGGGGGATCGGGGTGGCGGTCATGATGAGCTGGTGGGGCGATGAGTTGGCATCGCCGCCTTTGGCTCTCAGGGCCATCCGCTGGTCCACTCCGAAGCGGTGCTGTTCGTCGATAATCACCAGTCCCAGCTGACGGTAGTTGACCGCCTCCTGCATCAGGGCGTGGGTGCCGATGATCAGATCCGCGTCACCGGCCACGGCGGCCAGGGCCTCGCTGCGCTGTTTGCCGCGCATCCGTCCAGTGAGCCAGACCACGCTCACGCCCAGGGGCTCAAGCAGCTTTCGCAGACCGCTGTAGTGCTGCTCAGACAGCAGCTCGGTGGGCGCAGCCAGGGCTGCCTGCTGACCGGCGTTGATGGTCTGGGCGGCGGCGGCGGCGGCAACCACGGTCTTGCCGGAACCCACATCACCCTGCAGCAGTCGCAGCATGGGGCTGGCCCGGGCAAGGTCTGTGCTGATCTCTTTGACAACCCGTTGCTGGGCGCCGGTAAGGCGAAAGGGCAGCGAGTCGATCAGCTTTTTTCGCAGTGGGCTTGAGGATTTCAGGGCCGGCGCGTTGCGGCTACGCTCACTTTGGCGGCGCCGGCGCAGGCTGAGGCGATGGGCCAGCAGTTCCTGAAAGGCCAGGGTCTGCTGCAGCGGATGGGTACCCGCAGCAAGGGCCGACACGTCAGCGTCTGGCGGCGGCTGGTGGACGTACTTCAGGGCCTGGCTAAGGGGGGCGGAGGCGTCAATCATCGCCAGTTTACTGACCGGTTCGGGCAGCGGAGCCAGCTCTGTGTTATCCAGCAACTGCAGCGCTGCGGTGACCAGTTTTCGCAGCAGTTTCTGGGATACCCCGTCGCCGGCGGGGTAGTGGGGGGTAAGCGATGTGGCCAGGGGCTCACAGTCTTCAACCCGGCGATATTCCGGGTGGATCATCTCCAACCCCTGCTGGCCGGGTTTCACCTCGCCGTAACAGCGATAAGCCGTCCCGGCCTTCAGCTGGGCCAGCTGGGAACGATAAAAATTGAACAGTCGCATGGTCAGCTGTCCGCTGCCGTCGCCCAGGGTCCACAGCAGCATCGGCCGGCGTCCCCAGACGATGCGGCTGTTGATCACCTCACCCTGGACCTGGGCCATGGTACCCGGGCGCAGATCAGCCAGAGGCCATAAGCGGGTGCGATCTTCGTAGCGCAGGGGCAGGTGAAACAACAGGTCGGAGACTTTTTCCAGCCCAAGACGGGCCATTTTTTCTGCCATCTTGGGACCCACACCTTTCAGTGTGGACAGGGTGTCGTCCAGCCCGCCGGCAGGCTGTTTACCGGCCATTGGCGGGGTTTAATCCAGCACCATCACCGCATCCATTTCCACCAAACAAGCTTTGGGCAGTTCTGAAACGCCAATGGCGGCCCGGGCCGGGTAGGGCTGACTGAAGTACTGCTCCATCACCTGGTTGACCAGCGCAAAGTTGCTCATGTCAGTGAGAAAGATATTGAGTTTGGCAATGTCTTTGAGGCCGCCGCCTGCGGCCTGACAGACCGCCGACAGATTCTTGAAAACCTGATGGGCCTGGGCCTCAAAATCTCCTTCAACCAAGGTCATGCTGGCTGGGTCCAGGGGGATCTGCCCCGACAGGTAAACCGTCTGGCCGCATTTCACGGCCTGGCTGTAAGTGCCAATGGCGGCAGGGGCTGAATCGGTGTGGATGATGTCTCGGCTCATGATGTTTCCTGGGATTGTCGTGGGCTGTGTCGGGCCGTGCTGGGGCCGCTCAGTTGCGTTCCCGGTGAACGGCCAGCACCACCGGTGAGTTTTTGATTCGTCGCATGACTCTGGCCAGGTGTCTGCGTCCAGCCACTGACACGGTGAACACAAGCATGCTGGTTTCACCATCGCGTTCCTGGTTGGCCACCTGTTCGATGTTGGTGCCGGCCTCGGATATGGCCGCTGCCACCGTGGCCAGCGCGCCGGGCTGGTTGACCGTATCCACCCGCAGGGAAACGGTGAACAGGCCTTTTTCTTCCGGATCCCAGGCCACATCCAGCAGTCGGTCGGGGAACTTGCGATAACCTTTCAGATTAGGGCAGCTGATCCGATGCACCACGATGCCTTTGCCAGCGCTGATATAACCCATGACGCGATCACCGGGGATCGGATGGCAGCACTTGCCGTAGCTGATGACGTTGCCTTCAAGACCGGTCAGCAGCAGTGCTTCCTTGGCCAGATCCTCGGTGTCCGGGTCCCGGTCCTGGTCCATGTGTTCGATCAGGCGTCGGGCAACAATGGCCGGTATTCGGTTACCCAGGGCCAGGTCGGCCAGCAGGTCTTCCAGATGCTCCAGCTTGGCTTCGGCTAAATAGCTGGCCAGCTGTTCTTCGCTGAGGTTGTCCATGGATACGCCCCTGGCCACCAGGGCCTGATCCAAAATCCGGTGGCCCACCCGCACCGCATCGCCCCGGGCCAGGCCCTTGAGGTGGTGCCTGATGGCGGTGCGGGCTTTGCTGGTAACAACAAAATCCAGCCAGCTGGCCCGAGGCTCAGCCGACGGTGCGGTGACCACCTTGATGGTCTGGCCGCTTTCGATCCGATGGTGCAGCGGACGGACCTCGTTATCGACCCAGGCATGGGTTGCGGTAACCCCCACCTGAGTGTGCACAGCAAAGGCAAAATCCAGCACGGTGGCTTTGCGGGGCAGTTCCTTGATCGCGCCGTTGGGGGTAAAGACGTAAATCTCGTCGGGAAACAGATCAACCTTCAGGTGTTCCAAAAACTCCACCGAATCACCGGTGGTTCGCTGCATGTCCAGCACCTGCATCAGCCATTGGCGTGCGCGGCTGGTGGAGGCGATGGAGCGATCGCCCTGTTCTTTATAAACCCAGTGGGCGGCAATGCCCCGTTCGGCCACCGTATGCATGGCTTCGGTGCGGATCTGGATTTCCACCGGATCGCTGAAGGGGCCAAAAAGCACGGTATGCAGGGATTGGTAACCGTTGGCCTTGGGTATGGCGATATAGTCTTTGAAGCTGCCGCTGCGGGGCTTGTAGAGATTATGGACTATCCCCAGCACCTGATAGCACTGGCTGACCCGTTCAACAACAATGCGAAACCCCAGCACATCGAAGACGTTGTGAAAGTTTCCGGCTCCGGAACGCATTTTTTGATAAATGCTGTAGGGGGTTTTTACCCGGGCCTCAACCCGGCACTTAATACTGGCTGAACCAAGGCGCTTGCGCAGAGCCCGGGCGATATTGGCCAGCTTTTCCTGATTTCGGCCTTCTGCCAGCCGCACGTGATCACGAATCACTCGATGGCGCATGGGATGCAGTGCACTGAACCCCAGCTCCTGCAGATCCCGCCGCACGTGTTCCATACCCAGCCGATTGGCGATGGGGGCATAAACCTGCAGTGTTTCCAGCGCGATCCGACGGCGCGAGCCTTCGGACATGGCGCCGATGGTGCGCATGTTGTGCAGTCGGTCAGCCAGTTTGATGATGATCACCCGGATATCCCGGGACATGGCCATCAGCATTTTCCGGAAACTCTCAGCGGCGGCCATCTGGCGGCTGGTAAAGTCGACCTTCTCAAGTTTGGTCACGCCATCAACCAGGGCGGCGACGGTGCCGCCAAACTCCTGTTCCACCTGGGCCAGGGTCATGGCGGTGTCTTCAACGGTGTCGTGTAGCAGGGCCGCGACAATGGTGTCGTCGTCCATGCTCATCCGGGCCAGAATCTCCGCCACCTCTATAGGGTGATGGATATAGGCTTCACCACTTTTTCGGGTTTGGCCCTGGTGGGCCGTGCGGGAGATTTCGAAGGCCTGCTCGACCCGGCGAATCTGTCGCCGCGACAGGTATTTCAGTAAGCGTCTGAGCTTTCGAAAAGCATCCTCCGGGCTGGTGCCTGGAGGATGTGCCGTGGGGAGGGCGGCCTGTGCCACGTTAGCCGGCTAACCGGCCAGTAAAGCGGCCAGCCGTTTGACCAGTCATTGGGCTAGTCAATGTGCTAGTCAATGGGCCGATCCAGATGCCAATCCAAAGGCCGGTGTCAGGTGCCTTCAAGGGCTTCGCGGGTGGCCTCTGCCAGGGCTTCGGCTTCCATGATTTCCTGCTCTTTCTTTTCCAGCTGTTCCAGGGTTCTGGCGTTGACTTCGCCGGTGGCGATCTCGCGCAGCGCGAGCACCGTGGGCTTGTCGTTCTCTACCTCTACCAGCGGCTCAGCGCCTTTGCTGATCTGGCGGGCGCGGCGGGTTGCCAGCAGCACCAGTTCAAAGCGGTTGTCGACCTGGTCAAGACAGTCTTCTACGGTAATTCGTGCCATGTTGCGTTATTCCTGAATGAGTTAGGCCCCAAAGGCCGCACAGCCTTGTAATTCTACGCCGGTCCGCGCAGGAATGCCATGGTTGGTCAATCCCCCAGCAGGTCTGCCAGCAGCGGCGCCATTTGCCTTGATTGTGCAGGTCGGGCACAGCGGCTGGCCGTGACGATGGCATGGAGTTGCTCCAGTGCCAGCTCAAACCGGTCGTTGACCACCAGGTAATCAAATTCCTCCCAGCGACGCATTTCTTCCACCGCGCCATCCAGGCGGCCAGCGATCACCTGCTCGCTGTCCTGGGCGCGGTCGCGCAGTCGGCGGGCCAGCTCGGCCTTGGACGGCGGCAGAATAAAAATCGAGTGGGCCGCTGGAATCACCGCTTTGGCCTGTCTGGCGCCCTGCCAGTCGATTTCCAAAATCAGATCCACGCCCTGCTGCTCAGCGCGCTGCATTTCCAAACGGCTGCTGCCGTAGCCGTTGCCGTGGACCAGGGCGTGTTCTAAGAACTCACCTCGTTCAATCATGGCCTGGAACGTCTCAGGGTCGATAAAGTGATAATGCTGGCCGTGCACCTCGCCGGGCCTGGGCTGACGGGTGGTGTGGGACACGCAGGTGCGCAGATCCTGGCCGCCTTCCACCAGGGCCTTGACCAGCGAGGTCTTGCCGGCGCCTGAGGGCGCCGCAACGATGAACACCAGGCCCCTGGCCAAGGTGTGCTGGGTGCCAGCCGGGTCGCTGGCTGACCTATTCAATGTTCTGCACCTGCTCGCGCATTTGTTCAATCAGCACCTTCAGATCAACGGACCACTGGGTGGTGCGCTGATCCACTGACTTGGCTCCCAGGGTGTTGGCCTCCCGATGCAGTTCCTGCATCAGAAAATCCAGCCGCCTGCCCACTGGCTTGGCCGCCGAAAGCTGCCGGGTGACCTCAACCACATGGCCGCTCAGTCGATCCAGCTCCTCATCCACATCCATCCGCTGCAGCAGCAGCGCAACTTCCTGCTCCAGGCGCTCGGGATCCAGCTGCGCTGACAGCGCCTGTACCTTTTCATCCAGCTTCTGGCCCATTCGTAGACGAATCTCAGGCAGGGCCTGGCGGACCTGGTCAACGATGGGGGCTATTTGTCCCAGGCGATCTGACAGCAGGCCGGACAGTCGGCCACCTTCCCGTTGCCGCATGGTCTTCATATCCGACAGCACCCGATCCAGCAGGCCTCTGGCGCTGTCTCCCAGGGCGCCCAGGTCAGGATCGGGCTCCCGAACTACCCCGGGCCAGCGCAGGTAGTCAAGATCCGTTGCCCTTGGGGTGCCTTCAATGGTGCTGCGGGTCTGGGCCGCCAGCCCGGCCAGCTCGGTGAGCAGTGCGCCGTTGAGCTGCATGGCGTTGCTGGCGTTATTAGCGGAACGCTTGAAGCGCAGGGACAGGTCGACTTTGCCCCGGCTAAGCTGCTGCCCCAGGGTCTCGCGGAAGTTAGACTCCAGGCCTCGCAGCTCTTCGGGCAGGCGAATAAACAGCTCGAGATAGCGGTGGTTGAGACTTCGAAGTTCCAGCGTCAGGTGGCCCCAGGGTGTATCTTCGCTGCCGGTGGCAAAGGCGGTCATGCTGTACATGAAGATTTCCACTGCGGCAAAACGCCAATGGTAAACTCACCGTTGGCTTTATCAAACCCACACTGACCTACCCTGAAAAGGCTTCACGCTCAAATGAACGACAAACTCACCACCATCAGGCCCAGCGGCAGAGCCCCTGATGAGCTGCGCGCGGTATCCCTGCAGCGCCATTTCACCAAACACGCAGAAGGGTCTGTACTGGTCAGTACCGGCGATACCCAGGTGCTGTGCACCGCTTCGGTTGAAGATCGGGTTCCGCCGTTTCTGCGGGGCAAGGGTCGGGGTTGGATTACCGCAGAATACGGCATGTTGCCCCGGGCCACCAATACCCGATCGGGGCGGGAAGCTGCGCGGGGAAAGCAGGGCGGCCGGACCCTGGAAATCCAGCGCTTGATTGGCCGATCCCTGCGCGCCGTGGTGGATCTGGCGGCTCTGGGCGAACGCACGATCACCCTGGACTGCGATGTGATCCAGGCCGATGGCGGCACCCGCACAGCGTCCATTACCGGCGCCTACGTGGCCCTGGTTGATGCCTGCAATCTGCTGCTCAAGCGTCGCCAGCTGAAAGCCGATCCTATCCACGGCGCCATCGCCGCGGTGTCGGTGGGGATTTATAACAACACCCCGGTGCTGGATCTGGATTACCCGGAGGACTCCAATGCCGAGACCGATCTTAATCTGGTCATGAACGATGCAGGCGCTTTTGTGGAAATCCAGGGCACCGCCGAGGGCCATGCGTTCCGCCGTGACGAGCTGGACAGTATGTTGGATCTGGGGCAGCAGGGGATCAGCCGCCTGATCGAGTTCCAGCGGGCGGCCCTGGCGCAATAGCATGGGCGATGACACGGCGCCCATGATCGGCCAGCACCGCTGGGTCCTGGCCACCGGCAATGCGGGCAAGTTGAAAGAGTTTAACCAGCGCTTTGGGACCCTGAATATCAGCTTTCAGGCCCAAAGCGAGTTTCAGCTGTTTGGCGTTGAGGAAACCGGTACCACCTTTGTCGAGAACGCCATATTGAAGGCCAGGGCAGCCTGTGAAGTCAGCGCAATGCCGGTCCTGGCGGACGATTCCGGACTGTGTGTGGACGCCTTGGACGGCGCGCCGGGTGTTTATTCGGCCCGCTACGCCGGTGCTAACGCCAGTGACCATGACAACAACCGCAAGCTGCTTGAAGCGCTGAAAGATCGGCCTGATCGCAGCGCTCAATTTTGCTGCGCGTTGGTGTTGATGCGTTCGGCCAGCGATCCACTGCCGCTGATCGTGCAGGCCAGCTGGGCCGGCGCCATTGCCCACAGTGCTCAAGGCGACGGCGGCTTTGGCTATGATCCGCTGTTTATCGTTGATGGTCTGGAGATCTCCAGTGCCCAGCTGGCGCCGGCGGAAAAAAATCGCCTCAGCCACCGGGGTCAGGCCATCGACGCGTTGCTGGCCGAGTTGGCTCGCAGGCCGGATTTTCTGTCGCCCTAGTGGGCTGACGTCATGATCACCGCCTTACCTCCGCTAAGTTTGTATGTGCACCTGCCCTGGTGCCTGAAGAAATGCCCTTACTGTGACTTCAACTCTCACCAGGTGCCGGAAACGCCGCCGGTGGAAGCCTATGTGGACGTGCTGCTGGCGGACCTGGAGGCGGATTTGCCGCTGGTCTGGGGGCGCACCCTTAGCAGTATTTTCATCGGTGGAGGAACCCCCAGTCTGTTTCCTCCAGCGGCCATTGAGCGCCTGCTCCAGGGTATTGCCAGCCGGCTAGCGCTTCGCCCCGGCGCCGAGGTCACCATGGAGGCCAATCCGGGTGCCCTGGAGTGCGGGCCGCTGGTGGATTACCGGCAAGCGGGGGTCAACCGGCTGTCCCTGGGGGTGCAGAGTTTTTCCGACCTCTCGTTGCAGCGTCTTGGCCGGGTACATAGCGCCGACGCCGCCAATGAGGCGGTGTCGGCGGCGCTGGCGGCGGGCTTTGACAGTATTAACGTGGATCTGATGTACGGGCTGCCGGCTCAGTCCCTGGCGGAAATGGCGGCAGATCTGCAGCAGGCCATAAGCCTGGGTCCGGCTCATCTGTCTCACTATCAGCTGACCCTGGAGCCCAACACCCTGTTTCATCGTTCGCCGCCGCCGCAAATGCCAGACAATGATCTGGCCTGGGATATGCAGGAGCTGGCCTCATCCATGCTGGTTGAGGCCGGCTACG
Organism: uncultured Gammaproteobacteria bacterium; assembly: GCA_964351665.1. Taxonomy (GTDB): domain Bacteria; phylum Pseudomonadota; class Gammaproteobacteria; order Xanthomonadales; family SZUA-38; genus JANQOZ01. The sequence continues at coordinate 26,561 of CAYGPO010000041.1, forward strand.
AGCATTACGAGATTTCCGCCTTTGCCCGGCCGGGATTTGCCTGTCAGCACAACACCAACTACTGGCGCTTCGGCGACTACCTGGGGATCGGTGCCGGAGCCCATGGCAAGATTACCAATGGGGCGAAGGGGCTTGTTGAACGTTTCATCAAGCAGCGCCACCCCAAGACGTATCTGACTGGCCCGGAGCGGACCATTGAGCAACGTCAGCTGGATCGCGATGATCTGGTGTTCGAGTTCATGCTGGGGGCATTGCGCCTGCAAAGGGGCTTTTCGCTGCAGGATTTTGATCGCCGCACCGGCCTGTCCAGGGCGGCGCTGGAGCCCCAGCTAAGCCAATGCGTAGAAAACGGTTGGCTGGTCCTGGACGGTGATCAGGTGTGTCCGACCACCATGGGTTTTCAATTTTCCAATGACCTGCAGGCGGCGTTTTTACACGATGGATGATCAGCTCAGCGAGCGCACAATTCAATGTCCCTACTGCTGGGAGTCCTTCACCGTGTTTCTGGAGCCCGATACCCCCAGAGACGAACAGGTGGTGGACTGTGAAGTCTGCTGCCGGCCGATTGTGGTGCTGGCAGAATTTGGTGATGTGCTGTCGGTTGAGCGGGAAAGCTAAGGTGCAAACTCTCAGGGATTAGCCGGGGTTTTGCGCTTGACCTCGGCCCTTTGGATTCGCCAACCGGCCCAGCGCAAACCACAGGTAAGTCAGCAAATGGAGGCCAATGAGCATCTCCTGCAGCTCCGCCAGCCGGATGTCAAAGGGCGCTGCGCCAGCGGCGGGGATGAACTCAGCCAGCCGTTCCGGCAGGCGGGCCAGCAACACCGCCAAGCCGCAGGAGGCGCAGGCCAGTCCCGGCAGCGCCCAGCGCCAGGGCTCAGCCAGCGGGGCCGTTGCGCCCAGGGCAGTGCGACTAAGGGCCAGCAGTGCGCCGAGCACAATCCACAGTTCCAAGGCCAGCCGCGGTTTTTGATCCAGCCAGCTGCTCATATTGTGCAGATTAGTTTCCTGCTGGTCGTTTAGCTGAGCGATGGCGTCTGGGGTAGACCAGCCGGCCAGGTGTTGGCCCCAGCTCAGCTCTTCGCCGCCAAAGTACACGCAGCCCAGCAGCACCAGCAGATACCAGCCTCTTTGCAGGCCAGTCAGCGTTGGGCGGCGCAGCAGCTTGATGCCAATCACAATGGCCACGCCGAGAAAGACCACAGTGCCAAGCTCAATGGGCCCAAGTTCGCCCATAAATCGTTGCCGGAAATCGTCTACTGGCAAGGCGACTCGGGCGCTGAGCACGCCCAGCAGAATAACCCACGGCAATATCCACAGGCTGGCATCGATGGTCTTGTTCATTGCGTTAGTGTAACCCTTGATAACGATGTGCAGTCGCGATAAACTGCCCGGCTTTGCCGCGCCAGGGCTTAACGCTTCGCTTAACATTTCCTGGCGACATTCGACGGGTGGCCGACCGGAACACGGCGCTGATCCGATCAGCCCAAGAGCACAGACAAGCTATGAAACAAGATACTCATCCAAACTATCGCGACGTGGTATTTCAGGATATCTCCTGCGATTTCTCATTCCTGACCCGATCCACGATGGCAACGAAAGACACCATCACCTGGGAAGACGGTAACGAATACCCGTTGATCAAGGTGGAAATATCCAGCGAATCCCATCCCTTTTACACCGGTAAGCACAAAATTATGGATTCCGGCGGCCGGGTGGACAAGTTCAAGCGTCGTTATCGCCGCGGTGGTGCTGAGTCCAGCTGATCCTGGCTCCAGCCTGTTGCATTCAGCAACAGGCTACGCTGCAAAAGTTACAAAGTGACTGAAGCTGATTGCTGTCAGCTGTGGTATCCTTTGCGCCCGAAAAACCCTACTCAGGAGCTCCAAGTGCCAGCCGATAAACTGCTGATGTCCGACCCAAGCACGGGTTCAAGCGTTGAACTGCCGGTGATCCGCGGTTCTGCAGGTTTGCCCACGGTTGATATCAAGAAGCTGCCTGGGGCGCTGGGCTATTTCACCTATGACTCCGGCTTCGCCGCTACGGCGGCCTGCCGCAGCGCCGTGACCTATATCGACGGCGATGAGGGAATCCTGCTTTACCGGGGCTACCCCATTGAACAGCTGGCGCAGAGGAGTTCGTTCACGGAGGTGTCCTACCTGCTGATGAATGGAGAACTGCCTGACGCCGGTGAGCTGGAGAGCTTCCGTCAGGAAATCCGCTATCACACGATGATTCACGAGTCGATGAAGTCGTTTATCTCCGGCTTCAACTACGACGCTCACCCAATGGCCATGATGATGGGCATTGTGGCTTCAATGTCGGCGTTTTATCACGACTCCCTGGACATGGATAACCCCTCACACAGGCGCCTGGCGGCAATTCGTATGATTGCCAAAATGCCCACCGTCGCAGCCGCCTGCTACCGGCATTCCATTGGCTGGCCCTATGCCTATCCCAGCAACGCGCTGGGTTACGCGTCCCGGCTGCTGCACATGATGTATTCGGTGCCGGCAGAACCCTACGAGGTGGATCCAGTAGCTGCCAACGCCCTGGATCTGCTGTTCATTCTGCACGCTGACCATGAGCAAAACGCCAGCACCTCAACGGTTCGTCTAGCCGGAAGTACCGGTGCTAACCCCTATGCCTGTATTGCCGCAGGCTGCTGCGCCCTATGGGGGCCGGCCCACGGCGGTGCCAACGAGGCGGTGCTGCGGATGCTGAACGAAATTGGCAGCGTGGAAAACGTTCCCAAGTTTATGGAGCGGGCGAAAGACAAAAATGACCCGTTCCGCTTGATGGGTTTCGGCCACCGGGTTTACAAGAACTTTGATCCCCGTGCCACCATCATCCGCAAGACCTGCCACGACGTGCTGGAGAAGATGGGCATCAGCGATCCCTTGCTGGAGCTGGCCATGAAGCTGGAAGATATTGCGCTGAAGGACGATTACTTCGTTGAGCGTAAGCTCTATCCCAACGTGGATTTCTACTCCGGCATTATCTACAAAGCCCTGAACATCCCCACCAACATGTTCACCGTCATGTTTGCCATCGCTCGGACCGTCGGCTGGGTTGCCCAGTGGCTGGAGCAATGCGAGACGCCGGAGACCCGCATCGGTCGTCCGCGTCAGGTTTATACCGGCTTTGGTGCGCGAGACTACGTAGACGTCGCTGATCGGTCGTAGACGCCTCGGTGCCTGGCGCTACCGAGCCGCCTGAAATACGGCCAGAAAATCGGCCGAAAGATCGGCCAAAAGATCGGCCAAAAGATCGGCCAAAAGATCAGCCAGGATTGGGTCCCGAAACGTCGCCGGCGGCAGCGCCAACGGCGGCCCAACGGCCCCATCAGCATGTTGCCCACGGCCACAGCCGGGACGATCCCTGGCACTGGCTGCGGGATGACTCTCGCAGCGACCCCCAGGTGTTGGCCCTGTTGGAGGCGGAGAACGCCTACACCCAAAATCGTCTGTTGCCCGTGGCCGAGCTGCGAGAGCAGCTGAAGCAGGAAATGATTGCCCGGGTAATTCGCGATGATGAGAGTGTGCCTCATCGGATGGGCCCCTTTGACTACTTCAGCCGGGTTTCCGGCGATCTGGAGTACGCCCAACACTTCCGTAAGCCAGCCCAGGGCAAGGTCCCTGAGCAGATGATCCTGGATGCCAACCAGCGGGCCGAAGGCCAGCCGTTTTATGAGCTGGGGGGGCTAAGCGTCAGTGATGATCATCGCTGGCTGGCCATCACTGAAGACACCGTCGGCCGGCGACTTTATGACCTGCATCTGATTGACACGCAGACCGGCAAGGCCAGGGCCCTGGGTATTGAGGGTATCGATGGCGAGGTAATCTGGTCTGCTGACAGTCAGTTTCTGTTTTATGTCCGCAAACATCCGGAGACCCTGCTGCCCTTCCAGGTATGGCGTCACCGGTTGGGCAGTCCGCCGACCCAGGACACCCTGTGCCGGGAAGAATCAGACCCCCGCTATTACACCTCCATTCATCGCGGCACCTCACTTGAGACCATCTACATTCACCATGGCGCAACCTTGAGCGATGAGGTTTGGTGGATTGCAGCGGATCAGCCGGAGTCAGACTTCCAGGTGTTTCTGCCGCGCAGCCCCCAGCACGAATACTCGGTGGACGATCGGGCTGGGCGCTTTTATGTCTCCAGCAACCATCGCCATGAGAACTTCGAAGTGTTTGAAGCCGATCTCAAGACCTCAGCCTCGATGGAGAACTGGCGGCTGGTGGTGGCCGGCGATGACGGCGTGCTGGTGGAAGATATAGAGCTGTTTGACGGCCATCTGGTGGTGGCGGAGCGGCGTCAGGGTTTGCCGGCGCTGCGGGTTCTGCCCTATGACGAAAGCCCATCATGGACCGTCACCCTGGACGGCCTGGATGCCTCGGAGCATCCCTGTTACCACCTGGACGACAACGGCATCGATCAGCCCCAGCTACGTTTTGGCGTCACCTCCCTGACTCGACCCTACGAGATCTACGACCTGGACCTTGGCACCGGTAAAACCGTGTTCAGAAAGCGTTCTGAGGTAGGTGGTGTTTACCAGGCCATGGACTATTCCAGTCGGCGCATTAGCATCACTGCCCGAGATGGCACCCAGGTGCCGGTTTCTCTGGTCTACCGCAGCCAGGGTCCTGAGTTATCCCAAAGGCCCATGCTGGTTTACGGCTATGGTGCCTACGGCCACTGCATAGATCCCGAATTCAGCGCCAGCCGGCTGAGCCTGCTTGATCGGGACATGATTTTTGCCATTGCCCACGTGCGCGGCGGTGAAGATCTGGGTCGGAGCTGGTATCACGCCGGGCGCAAGGCTGCCAAAACCAATACCTTCAACGACTTTGTCGATGCCACCAAAGGTCTGCTTCAGGCAGGATACGGCGATCCAGCTCAGCTGTTTGCGGTGGGCGGGTCAGCCGGCGGGCTGCTGATGGGGGCGGTGATCAACGATGCGCCAGAGCTGTATCGAGGGGTGATCGCCCAGGTGCCCTTTGTTGACGTGTTATCCACCATGGCCGATGAGGACATCCCACTGACCACCGGTGAGTTTGATGAGTGGGGTAATCCGGCCATTGAGCAGGACTATTGGCAGATCCAGCGCTGGTCACCCTACGACAACGTGCGGGCGACTGCCTATCCCCATCTGCTGGTAACCTCTGGCCTGCACGATTCCCAGGTTCAGTATTGGGAACCGACCAAATGGGTGGCAAAGCTGCGCCACATGAAGACCGACGACAACCTGCTGTTGCTGCACACCGAGATGGACGCTGGACACGGCGGGGTCAGCGGTCGCTACCGCCAGTATGAGGAAAGGGCCTTGGAATATGCGTTTTTGCTGATGCTTTGCCAGGGCCAGGACTGAGGTTTAGCCGCCGGGACATCGGCCGCTGGCAAACGCTGTCGGCTGCTGGCAGATTAAAAAAAACCAGCCCCGCATCGCGGGGCTGGCCTTTTTAATACGTCACACTAGGAGTCTGCGCCGCAGAAAATTCCGGGCTGCAAATCCACGCTCATCCATAGTTTGTGCCTATCGCCTTGGTCAAATAGCCCGGCTATTTTCCTCCCGCGATAGTCCCAACCTATGGCGATCGCGAATTTTCGCCGGCGAAAGTTTCTACGGCGCAGACTCCTAGCCTGGATGATTCATGCTACCCCAGCGGCGATCAGCTGCCGCCGTCGGTGGCGTCTTCAACCGCGTCTTCA
>CAYGPO010000042.1:0-31219 GCA_964351665.1 uncultured Gammaproteobacteria bacterium
AACCGACTTAAGGCTCAGATAGTCGCCGGCGTTGGCCGCTGAAATGCCGCCGGTGGGGCAGAACACCAGCTCAGGAAACACCGCTGCCAGGGATTTCAGAGCGCCTACCCCTCCGGCGTAGTGAGCGGGGAATAACTTTACCGCGCTCACCCCTCGTCGGACCCAGTGGGCCACTTCACTGGCGGTCTGGGCGCCGGGCAGCAAATCCAGTCGGTTGTCGATGCAGTAGTCCAGCACCGTGTCGGTGATGCCGGGACAGACCATGAAGTCCGCGCCGGCCTGGTGGGCCGCCGTTGCCTGTTGCCGAGTCCACACAGTGCCGGCACCAACGGACATCTCTGAAACCTCTTTGCTGACCCGGCTAATGGCCTCAAGGGCAGCATCGGTGCGCAGGGTGATTTCCATACTGGCGATGCCGCCCCGCAGCAGCGCCTGGGCCAGGGCAACGGCATCCACCCCCGCATCAATGGTGACCACCGGAATTACCGGCCCCAGAGTCATTACCGCTGGAACGCTATTCACTGATTTTCTCCTCTAAACAATGGGTGAGCCTCCGGACTCAGCATCGGAACATTGTGCACGAAACGCCGCAAACAGCTCCCGACCCATTCCCCAGTCGGGGGTTTGCGGGGCCGGAGCGTAGTTACGAGCATTAAACTCTGCCGCATCCAGCATTACTTCCAGGGTTCCGTTTTCCGCGTCCAGACGCACCAGGTCGCCGTCCCGCAGACGCCCGATCTGCCCCTGCCTGGCGGCTTCCGGGTGCACGTGGATGGCCGCCGGAACCTTACCAGAAGCGCCGGACATTCGACCATCGGTGATCAACGCCACCTTAAAACCCCGATCCTGCAAAACCCCTAGAGCCGGGGTCAATTTGTGTAACTCAGGCATACCGTTGGCCCTGGGGCCCTGGTAGGTGACAACCACAATCACGTCCCGGTCCAGCTCCCCGGCTTCAAAGGCCGTCACCACCGCTGACTGGTCCTGGAACACCCGCACCGGCGCCTCAACCCGGCGATGCTCAGGTTTGACCGCAGACACCTTAATCGCCGCCCGGCCCAGATTGCCCCGCAACACCACCATGCCGCCGCTAACATCAAAGGGCTGGGCGCAGCCGCGCAGAATATCCGGGTTGTGGCTGGTACTTGCGCCGTCCCGCCAGACGGCTTTGCCCAGTTCCAAAAACGCCTCGCGGCGATAGTGGTCAAGACCATGCCCAGCAACAGTCTCCACATCCCCATGCAGCAAACCGGCATCCAGCAGCTCACCGATCATGAACTGCACACCGCCGGCGGCATGGAAGTGATTAACGTCCGCGGCGCCGTTGGGGTAAACCCTGGCCAGCAGCGGTACGGCGCTGGACAGCGCGTCAAAGTCGTCCCAATCCAGCACGATGCCCGCCGCCCTGGCTATGGCCACCAGATGGATCAGGTGGTTGGTGCTGCCGCCAGAAGCCAGCAGTCCGACGATCCCATTGACCAGGGTTTTTTCGCTGACCACCCTGGCCAGAGACAGGGGCTGCTCGCCGTTGGCACTGACCTGCACAGCCCGGGCCACCGCCGCCCGGGTCAGGGCCTCGCGCAGCTCGGTGCCAGGATTAATAAACGACGATCCCGGCAACTGCAGGCCCATAAACTCCATCATTAGCTGGTTGGTATTGGCGGTGCCGTAAAAGGTGCAGGTGCCCGCAGAATGATAGGAGGCGGACTCGGATTGCAACAGCTCCTCACGTCCCACCTTGCCCTCAGCGTACAGTTGGCGCACCCGGGCCTTTTCGGCATTGGGCAGGCCGCTGGGCATGGGTCCAGCGGGAATCAGCACCAGAGGCAGGTGGCCGAAGGCCAGGGAGCCAATCAGCAATCCCGGAACAATTTTGTCGCAGATGCCAAGGCCCACCACCCCATCAAACATGTTGTGGCTCAGGGACACCGCGGTGGCCATGGCAATCACGTCGCGGCTGAACAGCGACAGCTCCATGCCCGGCTGGCCCTGGGTTACGCCGTCACACATGGCCGGCACCCCACCGGCCACCTGGGCCACCCCGCCGGCCTGCCAGGCGGCGGACTTGATGATGTCGGGATAGCGCCCGTAGGGCTGGTGGGCGGACAGCATGTCGTTGAAGGCGGTAATAATGCCGAGGTTAGGACGACGGACTGCGGCCAGTGCCTGCTTAGCGCTGGCATCCTCGGCGGCAATGGCGTGAGCCAGATTGCCACAGGAAAGCTGGCCGCGACCGCTGCCCTTTTCAGCGGCAGCCTGCATCCGGCCAAGATAGTCGGCCCGGGAATCGGCGCTGCGTTCCACAATGCGGCGGGTTACACGTTTTACGATTGCATTTGTCATGGCAGATGCCTGTTACTTTTACCGTTAGTCAACCGGCGTCTCAGGGGACAAGCCCCGCCAAGGCGCCTTGCTCGCTGCGCTGTTAGTGGGTACCGACAGCGCGGCACAATGAGAGTTAAAGGGACCAGTAAACATCCACCGGCACCCGGTCCTGATGCAGTACGCAGCGCACCGGCAACTCGGCCACAGGGCCAGGGGCCAGGGCGCGCTGTAGCACCGTAAGCTTATCCTCGCCGAAGGCCAGCAGGCTGATTCGACGTGCATCCAGTAGCCGGCTGGGGGTGAGGGTAATACGCTGCTGCTGGGCTGACGGTGGCGACATTACCATCAGGCCTGCTGAACGATCTTCCAAGGCACTATGGCCTGGTGGACTCGCCAGGGCCTTTGGTAGTTCCGGCGCGTCGGGAAACAACGACGCGGTATGGCCATCACCGCCCATCCCCAACATCACGTGGGTGAAGGGCCTGGGCAGCTGCGCCAGCTGCTCGCCGCCGGCTCGGGCAATGTCCAGCAGCTGAACCTCAGCGGCTCTGTCGATGGCAAGCTGTCGGCGGATCATTCCCAGATTGCTGGCCGGATCCGACGGGTCAACCATCCGTTCATCGCTGGCCAAAACGTGGATCCGGGACCAGGGTAACGGGGTCGCCGACAGATGACCCAGCACTTGCAGCGGCGAGCTGCCGCCACTAACCACCAGGGTGGCCCCTTGATGGACCTTCAGTCGGCGGCTTAGCTGTCGGGTTATAGCCCGGGCCAGGGCGATGGAGGCCTGACCTCGGGTGGCAAAATGATGCTGAGTGACTGACACCCCTAGCCCTCGTTAGGTTCACGCCAGCTGCGCCCGTCCCGGTCCAGCAGCACTGACGCATCCGAGGGACCCCAGGTGCCCGCCACGTAGGGCGATACCCGGGCGTTGGTTTCCTGCCAGCCACTGCGAATGGCGTCGACCCAGGTCCAGGCAGCTTCCACCTCATCGCGGCGCATAAACAGCGCCGGATTGCCTCGCAGCACTTCCATTAACAGCCGCTCATAGGCATCGGGGTAGCGCACCGAGTAAGCCTCTGAAAAGCTCAGATTCAGGGGCAGGGAACGCAGCTGAAAACCGCCGGGGCCGGGTTGTTTAGTCACCAGGCTCAGCGTCACTCCCTCATCGGGCTGCAGCCGAATGATCAGTCGATTGGCCTGCAGCTCGCCTGAGGTCTGGGGGAAAATGCTGTGAGCAACCGGGCGAAACTGCAGAACAATTTCAGAGAATTTGTGCGCCAGGCGCTTGCCGGTACGCAAATAGATGGGTGTGCCGCTCCAGCGCCAGTTGTCTACCTCCGCTTTTATCGCAACGAAGGTTTCTGTGCTGGTGGGTTCGGCCTCACTGCCCAGTTCGTCCAGGTAACCAGGCACCGCCTCACCGTTAATGGCGCCCGCGGCGTATTGTCCTCGGACCGTAACCTTGCTCACATTGCTGGCATCAATGGGCCGCAGCGAACGCAGTACCCGCAGCTTTTCATTGCGCAGGTCGTCATGGTGCATGCTGATGGGCGGCTCCATGGCCACCAGGCAAAGCAGCTGCAGCATATGATTTTGGACCATGTCCCGCAGAGCGCCGGTGCCGTTATAAAACCCCGCCCGGTTGCCCACGCCCAGACTCTCGGCCACGGTAATCTGAATGTGATCGACGCAGGTTCTTTGCCACAGGGGTTCAAACAGCGAATTAGCAAACCTCAGCGCAGCCAGATTTTGGACGGTTTCTTTGCCCAGATAATGATCAATCCGGTAAACATTGGATTCGGCAAACACCGCGCCAACGCCGTCGTTAATCTGCTGGGCCGTGGCAAGGTCAGTACCCACCGGCTTTTCCAGCACGATGCGGGAGCGATCGTCGCGTAAATGGTGCTCACCCAGTTGGCCGGCGATGGCGCCAAACAGGCCAGGAGCCGTGGCCAAATAGAAGATGCGGATGCGCTGGCCAGTGGGATCCAGGACCTGGGCAAACTCCGGCCAACCGTCGGCGCTGAGGATATCCAGCTGGCGGTGGTGCAAGCGACCAGCAAATCGCGCCCAGACCTGCTCATCCAGTTCTCCACTGGCCAGGTGGGCTTCCAGCGCGTCGCGCACCAGAGCCAGGAACTGCTGGTCATCCAACTCAGATCGTGACACGGCCACGATACGGCTATCGTCGGTGAACTGACCGTCTTTATCCCGGTGATAAAGTGCCGGCAGCAGTTTGCGTTGAGCCAGGTCGCCGGTGCCGCCAAAAATTACCAGATCAAAAGGATCTACAGGTACAAATTCAGCCATTTTGATGACTTCCACGGATCCACAATCCAGCCGCCTGGGAAGCCGGACGTCGGGGGTTGATGCTCACTTTCATGATTCGTTCTCAGCTCCAGTTATCGGCCATCGTTTTACATTAGGGGTTTGCAGCGCGGACCCAAAGCCCGCGGCTGCTCCAAGCAATCCCAGCTGATCAAAGAGCGCCAGCTCCACCGGCAGTTCGGCCATCAACGATTGGTATCGACCTTTGGCAACAAACCGTCCGGCGAACTGGGACTGGCCCAGGGTCGCAGCCAGCCGCTGGCTAAGCCCACCTGCCAGCACCACCCGGCTGGCGCCATGGGCCAGCGCCAGGTCCCCTGCCACCGAACCATAGCTCATACAAAACCGCTGCAGGGCAAGCCGGGGCAAATCATCAGCGCCGCCCGGTTCAAGGGCCTGGCGCCAAAGGGTAGCGTCGTCCACCGGTACCATGGGTCGTTGTTCGATACTGGCTATGGCCTGGACCAGATTAGCCAACCCAGGACCCGACACTATACGTTCGGCCGAGACCCTCAGATACTGTTCCCGCAGCCGGCTCAAAATGGCGCTTTCCATGGCGTCCAGGGGAGCAAAGTCGATATGGCCACCCTCGGTTTCCACCACCTTGACCTGTCCGCCGCTGCGTATCAGCAGCGCTACGCCAAGGCCGGTACCGGGTCCAATGACGGTGGTGACACCATCACTCTGCGGGTCATGCCGGCCAGACGGGCCGCAGATCCGCTGAAATTCGTCCCTGCTCAACACCGCAACGCCGTGGGCCATGGCGCCGAAATCGTTCATCAGATGGACCTTTGAAAGGCCCAGCTCTTGCTCTAGCGCAGGCCGGTTCAGCACCCAATGGCTGTTGGTGGCCTGCAGGGTGTCACCGCGCACCGGACCGGCAAAACAAATGGACATGGCGTCCGCCGGGGCCTGATCCAGGCCAACACAATAGTTACGCCAGGCTGAAGCCAGACCCGCATAGTCAGCGGTTCGAAACACCACCGCCTCATCCAGCTGCGGTCGTTGCCCCGGCCTGATGATGGCCGGAGCAAAGCGGACATGGGTGCCGCCGATGTCCACCGCGGTCAGTTCTGTCACGCCGCTGACGTCTGTCATCGCGCCAGCGGGGCTTTCGCGCCAGGCCCAAGGCCAGCTGCTGAGGCCTGCCAGAAGGTGCCCAGCAGCCGCCCGCGCAGGCGACTTTCCAGCGCGAACAGACCGATTTCGATCACCCCAAGCGGCGCTGCCATGGGCAGTACCCGGACTCGATCAGCCAGGGGACTGTTGTCCAGAACAATCTGCGGCACCACCCCCAGACCACGTCCCAGGCTCACCATGCTGACGATGGCCTCGTTGCCAGCCACCTGGGCCGCCACCAATGGCAACACTTTATGTTCCCGCATCCAGCGATCGATGCGGCTGCGGCCCACCCCGCGCTCGGGCAGGATCAGCGGCTGGCGGGCCAGTAATTCCGGACCAATGCTGACTGGGTCAATGTCATCGTCGATGCCGCAGATCAGCTGTAAGGCAGTGGTAGCGATGGGCCGAAAGGACAGGCCTGAGGGTAATCGGGCCGGCCGCACGCCGATGGCGATTTCTTCCTGGCCGGCGCGGACCCGGTCCGGGGCCAGGTCTGGATCACCGGTGCGCAGACTCACCCTGACCCTGGGATGTTGATTGAGGAAATCGGTCAACAGTCGGTGCAGATAGCTGTAGCTGGCAGTGACGGAACAGTAAATTCGAATTTCTCCATCCAGTGAGATGGCCCCTTCCCGCAGATCCTGACGCACCGAATCCCACTGAGCAAGGGTTTCCTGAGCGTAGTGCTGGAAACGCTCGCCGGCGGGGGTTAGCACCACTCGGCGGTTATTTCGCTCCATCAGCTGAGCACCCACTACCTCCTCCAGCTGGGCAATGCTGCGGCTAAGGGTTGATGGGCTGATATTGAGCTCGCTGGCCGCACGTCCAAAGTGCAGAGTGCGAGCCAGGGCCAAAAAGCTGGTCAGATGACGGAAGTCCATTGATGCTCAAATCGGTATATTAAAATGATTATATTTCATTTTTATAAACATTGTGAGTGCCGTAAACTGGCCGTTGAAGCCGATAGGAAGACATTCAAACCATGCAAATTTACTACGACAAAGACTGTGACCTAAACCTGATCCAGGGCTGCAAAGTAGCCATCATAGGCTATGGTTCTCAAGGTCATGCCCACGCTCTTAATCTGCAGGACTCCGGGGTCGACGTCACCGTTGGTCTGCGTCAGGACTCCGCCTCCGTGGACAAGGCCCGGCAGGCCGGTTTAAAGGTTGCACCGGTGAGTGAAGCGGTGGCCCAGGCCGATCTGGTGATGGTACTGACGCCGGATGAGTTTCAGTCATCGCTGTATCAAAACGAGATTGAGCCCAATATCCGCAAGGGTGCGACCCTGGCTTTTGCCCACGGCTTTGCCGTGCACTACAACCAGGTGGTGCCCCGGGCTGACCTGGACGTAATTATGGTGGCTCCTAAAGCGCCGGGTCACACGGTGCGCAGTGAATTTGTTCGTGGTGCCGGCATACCGGACCTGGTGGCGATATTTCAGGACGCCACAGGCAACGCGCTGCCGCTGGCATTGTCGTACGCCAGCGGTATCGGCGGCGGCCGAACGGCAATCATTGAAACCACCTTTAAAGATGAAACGGAAACCGACCTGTTTGGCGAACAAAGTGTGCTTTGCGGCGGCTGCGTGGAGCTGGTTAAGGCGGGCTTTGAAACCCTGGTGGATGCGGGCTATGCGCCGGAACTTGCCTACTTTGAATGCCTGCACGAACTGAAGCTGATTGTTGACCTGATGTATGAAGGCGGCATCGCCAACATGAACTACTCAATTTCCAACAACGCTGAATACGGCGAGTACGTGACCGGGCCCAAGGTGATCAACGAAGAATCCCGCAAGGCCATGCGTCAGGCTCTGGAAGATATTCAGTCCGGTGAGTACGCCAAGAAGTTCATTGCCGAAGGCGCTACCAACTACCCCTCCATGACCGCCCGGCGACGAAACAATGCGGCCCACCAGATTGAACAGGTGGGGGGCAAACTGCGGGAAATGATGCCCTGGATCACCGCCAATAAGCTGGTCGACCGGGAAAAAACCGCCGGTCAGTAGATGGCCAAAGCTCCAGGTTCAGTGAACCGGATCTAGTCAGGCGATGAAAGGTAAAAAAAGGCCGGGCCTCCCATCCATGGGGGGCCCGGCCGATTTGTTTCTGGCGGCGACGATTAAACTCGACGCAGCAAACTCGGTAACGGGTGGACTACAGCGCCAGATGCTTGATCGCAGACTGTAACTTGACCCGCTTGGCCAGCAGCGTCTGATCGATGTTGTCCTCTCCCTGGTTTTCTACCAGGATTTCAATGCGCCCCAGTTCAACGGACAGATCGTGATACATGGCGACACGGTTGGTTCGTTTTGCTTTCACTTGAGTCATGGCGGTTGCTCCTTGCTTGACTGCCGATTCCATGGCGCTAATTTACCCAAACCGGGCAGCAAAGTGTTTGAAGAAATGTTACTTCGGCCTTTATTCCGTTAACAAATGTAAACCGCTGCTGCTTTCCTTAGCCTGATGGGAATATCCAAGGCTGGGTTGGCGTCACTCCGAGCCATCGCTGGCCAGCAGGCGCTCCAATTCCAGCTCCAGCTCGGACACCATCTGGGTGTGATAGTCGCCGGTTCCTGGGCCGGCAAAGCCGCTGTGAATGCGTTGCACCTGATGTTGTCGATCCAGAAAAAGGGTGGTGGGATAGGCCGCGACCTTATCCAGAAAACCCAACGCCGCAGCGGCCTCGGCTTTGTCGTAGGTACCCGCCAACAGCAGTTCGTAGTCGATGTTGTGGCGCTCTTTGAAACGCCTGACCATCTCCCGGTCTCGCTCCAGATCGCCGGTGTATTCAAACGCCAGGCCAATAATCTCCAGCCCCTGATCGCGATGTTCGCGATACCAACGGCTAAGCACCGGAGCCTCATCGTTGCAGTTGGGACACCAGCTGCCAAACAGGTTAACCAGTACCACTTTGCCGTCATATCGCTGATCAGCAAGACTTATGGTCTGACCTAAGAGATTGCTAAAAGCAAAACTCACTGCCGCCGAATCATCTATCATCGATACCTGCTCCCAGGCGTCGGGAAGGATCTCCTGACCCACTTCAGCTCGGCTTCCCTGCCAGGTTGCATGGTAGGTATCCCGGGACCAAAAGTCGCCGCGCAGCCGGCCGGCAGCATCCAGGGTTGCGTCAAACAAAAACACGTGGCCACCATCGAAGGCGGACAGGCGCAGCCGGTTCTGCTCAAAACTGCCGGCCAGGTAACGGTAGTCGCCGGTGGGGGTGAGAAAGGTCCCGCTAACGCGACTGCCGTTTTGCTGAAACTCACCCTGGGCAGGTTCGGTGCCGTCTTCATCGGTGAACGCTACCTGCCAGCTGCCGCTGATATCCGTCGCGCTGCCGGCGCTACCTGCCAGCGGCAGGAAACGCACCGCCATGCCTTTTGTGGCGCTGAAAGGCAGCGCTGAGTCCAGCCCTTTTTCATAGGTTTTACGCCACCGCCCGCGCATCACCGAGCCGTCGGCAGAAATGTTTGCGGTGATTTCCGAGTCGTACCAACGATAGCTCATCACCACCTGGTCAGCCTCTCTCACCACGTCACTGAATTCCACCCGTTCCTCGCCATTAAGCACGTAGCCGCTGGCCTGACCCTCGTCAATCACCAGCTCAAAGGGCAGTTCACCCCCCGGCGATGCCAGCACTCCGCGCCACTGCCCGGCAATGGACGCCGGCGCCGGGGCAGCCTCAGGAGCTGGGCCGGCGGGGACTGAAGAATCTTCCGATGAACAGCCAGCGGTCAGCACCAGGCTGAGCAGAAAAATCCCTTTTACATTCATTGTTTTCCCTCGGTTCTGGCTTTGACCAGTTCTATGTGACTACGAAGATGGTAAAGCTCGTCGACATAACACAACGGCGTATCTACCTGCTTTAGCGCCCAGCCCAGTGGGCCAATTCACAGTCGCTTTTCCCTGCCGGGACCTGGGCTGCTGGCAAGGCCGGCCAGACTAATCACCAGCCAGCAGCACTCAATGACAAAAGCCGACAGATTAAAATCCACCCAGAGAGAGCCAAGAATCAGCGCCGCGCCCGACGCATTGGCCAAATAGTAACGACGATCCCGGGCGTCTACCCAACCCTGTTGCAGGGAAGCAAAAGCGCCCAGCAGCAGAACCACGCCCAAAATTCCAACTCCATCATGAATTGCCATTTGGTTTCAGTCCGTTTAGCCTGAGATAAGCCGTCTGGCTTACACGCAGGTGCAGGAAAACGAACGCTCATTCTATCCCACCGTTTCAGCTGCAACGAGCAACCCGCTCATGGGGCTGATCGGCAGACCATTTAACCGGCTGGTCCCATGGCTGCTGCTGGCCGTGATTGGGGCCACCATTTACGCGCCGCTGAGCCACGGCCGTCTGGACAGGCTCAACATTCGCCAGCGCGTTGGGATTGATGCCACCGAGCAATATCCGGCCTATGAGCGGCTCACGGGCACCATGCGCTTCAGCGTTGACCCAGGGCTGAAGGTCAACCAGCGCATCAGCGATATCTCCCTGGCCCGCACCTCCCACCCCAACGGCTGGGCGATGGCCACGGCGAACTTTATGATACTGCGCCCGGTCAGCCCGCCGGCCCAACCCGTGGCCCTGCTGGAAATCTCTAACAGAGGCGGTATTGCCGGGCTGCGCTACTTTCAAAATGCCAGCCAATCGTTAACGCCCGAACTGCCCGAACACTTCGGTGACGGTTTGCTGATGCGACAGGGCATGACCCTGGTCTGGGTCGGCTGGCAGTGGGACGTACCCGAGGATGACCCGGCCAGACTGCGGCTTGAAGTGCCGGATGCGCCCAGCCGTGATCCGGCGAACTACGGTTTAGTTCGATCAGACTGGGTGGTGGACAAAGCCACCCGGCTGCTGCCTCTGGCCCACCGCAATCATCTGGCCTATCGGCCTGCCCGCTCGGTGGACCCTCGCAACCTGCTGACCCGCCGTAGCCAGCGCCTGGGGCCCCGGGAGACCCTGGCCCGGGACCAGTGGGATTTTGTCATCGCCCGTAACGCCCAGGGCAACAAGGCGCCGCATCTGAAGATTGATGGGGGCGCCGAGGCCGGCTACATCTATGAACTGACCTACGTGGCGAAAGATCCAAAGCTGGTTGGCATGGGCCTGGCGGTGGTTCGCGATCTGGCCAGCTGGCTGAAACACGACGCCGATGAGGACTTGAAGGTTGATCACGTGCTGGGATTCGGGGTGTCCCAGACGGGCCGTTTTGCGCGCCAGTTTCTGTACCAGGGCTTCAACGAAGACGAACAGGGTCGGCGGGCCCTGGACGGCCTGCTGATTCATACCGCCGGCGCCGGCAGAGGCAGTTTCAACCACCGCTTCGCCCAGCCATCCCGGGATGGCCACCGATACTCGGCATTTTTCTATCCCACCGACCTGTTTCCGTTTTCCGGCACCAGTCAACTGGACCCGCTGACCCGGCAGCGCGCTGGCCTGTTTGATAGCTACATCAATAACGATTTATTGCCCAAGGTGTTTTATACCAATACCGGCTATGAATACTGGGGCCGATCGGCAGCGCTGATTCACCTTAGCCCCGACGGCGCCAGGGATGTTCCGCCACTGCCCAACGAGCGCATTTATCATCTGGCGTCCGGCCAACACTATGTCGGGCCAGGGCCCGGCTCTGATGAACTGCCAGCCGATGGCATCTGGCGCAGCAACCCGCTGGATTTTCTGGTTAATCTGAGGGCCCTGGTGCTGGCCCTGAACCAGTGGGTGGTCAACGATACCCCGCCGCCACTAAGCCGCTATCCAAACCTTGCCGACGGCTCGCTCACCGCCCTGGAAAACTTCAGCTTCCCCCAGATTCCCGGGCTTAATAAGCCCACCGTCGCTCAGCAGGCCTACCGGGCCGACTACGGACGGCGCTGGCTCCAGGGCATCATTGATCAGCAGCCGCCCAAACTGGGCGCGGCATATCCGGTCCTGGTCCCCACGGTGGACGAGTTTGGCAATGAGTTGGGGGGTATCCGAAATCTGGAGATTGCCGTCCCGGCAGCCACCCACACCCCCTGGTCATTCCGTGACAAACTGCCTAACCCCACTGAACTTAGGGATTTTAGCGGCCTGCTGATTCCCCTGCGGCTGTGTCAGGTGGCGGGAGACGGCAGGCCAACCCTGGAGCCGGAACTGCCGACCAGCGCCATCAGCCAGGCCGCCAGCCAGCTGATTTACCAGGGCTACCTGCTTGAAGCCGATCGGCAGAAGGTGGAGGCTAAGGCCCTTGCTCTGCACCAATGGGCCCGCGGCCTTGAATGCTCTGAATCCAAAGCCGCCCTGGTCGGGGATCCCGCTCAGGGCCAATAAGTCAGGCCCAAAAAGTCGCCGATTGGTAAGACCAAAAGGCCTGTCTGACAGATCAGACCTCCCACTAAAGCCAACCACCCTGGCCGTCGATATCCTATACGAGCAAACGATAGTCACAGGGTAGTTATTCTCCAAACAGTGCTCATTTTCCAGCCGGAAGACTCTCTAAGCTGCTTCGGCGCTAGGGATCACTTGGCTATGGAACGAATCACTTGGCTATGGAACGAATATTAACTAAGAAATACAAGGGCTTTACCCTGGCTGAACTGCTGGTGATGGTGACCATTCTTGGGATATTGGTATCCGTGGCGGTACCTGGCTATTCAGACTATCGGGAAAAAATGGATATTACGACGGCGATCGCAGATGTCAAAGATATCGAGCTGGCCATCGAGCGATTTCGTGCCCGCCGCCAGCGCTTCCCGGATTCTCTGGCGGAAATTAACATGGACGGCAGACTCGACCCCTGGGGCAACCCCTATCAGTATCTCAATATCGCCGATACCTCGGAGCAGGATCAGCGACGTGGCAAAGTCGGCAAAGGAAAAGATAAGGAAAATATGCGCCGGGACCGCAATCTCAAGCCGATCAACAGCGACTACGACCTGTTCAGCTCGGGCAAGGACGGCATATCCAAACCCCAGCTGAATGCCAAAGCCAGCCGGGACGACATTGTCCGCGCCTCCGACGGGCAATTTATAGGATTGGCTGAAGAATACTGAGATGGCCACAGCCAGCCTGCCAACCAGGATTGGCCGACGGCTGTTCGGAGCCTTCCTGATAGTAGCGGCAGTACCCGTTGCCACCGTTAGCATTTACGCCCTGGGGCACTTCACTACGGTGATTGAACAGCAGCAGCAACGCCAGCTGGGCGACGCCCTGCGCGCTCAGGGCCACCTGCTGCTGGCGCGGATGGAAGAAGCCGTCGAAGCACTGGGCCAATCCCAGGCAGATGACCCCCCCGGGGCTTTTTTGCAGATCCAGCGCACGCCCCTGGCGGACCTGCGGATGACCCGTCCAAACCTAAGCGTTAGCAGCGATGAACTCGCCATCGTGCTGGCCAGGGGCGAGCAGAAAATCCAAGGCACCTTGAATCCCGATTGGTTTTGGAAACATTCAGTGTCGCTGCCGCCAAGAGTCGTTATGTGTGCCCAATCCCTGGGTTCGGGGGTCGTGTTATTTTGCGGCGATCAGGACGGCACCAACCTAGACGGGCAATTTCTATTGGAACAATTGCCAGGCGAAACCCGCTACGCCGCAAAACTGAAAGTCGGCGGCGTATCCTACGATGTCGCCCAATGGGAGCTTTTTCTCAATAGTCGGATGGGCAGCGCAAACTGGCGGCTGACCGGCTTCAGACAGTCCGATGATTTCCTCGATGCCCTGGCGCTAAAGCGCTTCCTGCCGGCGTTGGTAGCGCTATCCATCGCGGTGGCTGCGCTGTTTTCCCTGATCCTCCTGAGACGCCGGCTGAAGCCGCTGCAGACGCTGACCGAGGCCACCAGCCGGGTCAGCCAATCAAACTTTTCTGAGCCGGTGGAAATCGAAGCCGCCAATGAGTTTGGCGATCTGGGCCGAAGTTTCAACAGCATGATGGAACGGCTGCACGAAGAAACCAGCCGCTACCGCATCAACGCCGAAATTGACCGTTTGATCCTGCAAAGCGAATCCGTCGAGACCGTGATCAATTTGCTGTTGGGTCGAGCCTTTCTGTTTCTGGATGCTGACTACCTGACCATCGCCATTTTTGATCAAAGCGACCACCAGATCGCCACCTGCCAAAGCACCCGTCGGGCTGATGGTCAGGTTGGCGAAATCAGTCAAATCAAGCTTTCCGAGACAGATGTTGCCTGGATTTCCAGCGCTCATCGGCCATCAAGCTTTGACCCGGATTGGGCACCGGCTGAATCGTTGCAAAAACTCGGCGGCGGCGGCGGGCTGCTGGTGGGAATCCACTGGCACTCCCGACCCCTGGGCTACCTGCTGGTTGGCATCGATGATGCTGACTCCGATACCTTGGACCTTCGTAACCAGGTGATCGAACTGCGCGATCGCATCGGCGTTACCCTGACTGCGGCGGAAAAGGAAAAAGAGCTGTTCGCCCAGGCCAACTTCGACACCCTCACCGGGCTTCCCAACCGCCACCTGCTGGAAGATCGGCTGCATCTGGCCTGCAACACCGAAAACAGCGCTGATGAAGCCTTTGCGCTGATGTTCCTGGATTTAGATAACTTCAAACTGGTCAACGATTCCCTGGGCCACACCGGCGGCGATCAATTGATCAAAAGCGCCGCCAGCAGGCTCAGCGCCTGCGCCCAGCGGGGCGACACCATTGCCCGCCTGGGGGGCGACGAATTTGTCATTATCCTGCAGCGCTGCGCTGATCCTGCGGCGGCCAATGCCTGGGCCGAAACCGCCATCAGCGCCCTGTCCCAGCCCGTCGAGATTAATGGCCAGCAAACCCAGGTTTCCGCCAGCGTAGGCGTTGCCATGTTCCCCCAGGACGGGGCGAGGCCGGAAGAACTGCTGCGCAACGCTGATGCTGCCATGTACCGATCAAAAGATCTGGGCCGCAATCGGGTGACCTTTTTTACCGACGACATCAACCGAAATATCAACCGCACCTTCAACATTCTGGGTCGACTACGCAGGGCCTTGGCCAACAATGAACTGAGCCTTGCCTATCAGCCCCAGCTGGCCCTTGCCAGCGGCGCCATCAGCGGCGCTGAAGTGTTGGTGCGCTGGCCAGAGTCCAACGTATCCCCCGGGGAAATGGTCCAGGTAGCAGAAAAATATGGCCTGATCGAAGAGCTGGGTGAGTGGGTGATGAATCGAGCCTGTGAGGAGTTTTCGGGGCTGGATCCTGCCATTAGGCCGCCCAGACTATCGGTAAACGTTTCCGCCGTGCAGCTGGCTGATAAGGGTTTCTTAGGAAAAGTGCGGGCCTGCCTGAAAGCCCACCAGCTGGCCCCCGGGGAGCTGGAGCTGGAGCTGACCGAATCAACGCTGGTGGAGGACCCTGACGCCATTTTTTCTCAGCTTGCAAGCCTGCGGGACGCCGGCCTGACCGTGGCTCTGGACGATTTTGGTACCGGTTTTTCCTCGTTGACCTATCTGCAGAGACTGCCGGTGGACGTTATCAAGATTGACCGTTCCTTCGTCACCGATGTAGACACCAGGGCCTCTCAACAGGGCTTTTGTACCGCGGTGGTGCAGCTGGCCCACACTCTTGGCAAAAAAACCGTGGCTGAAGGGGCGGAAACTGAGACGGAAAAACAGTGCCTGCAGCAGCTGGGCTGCGATTTACTACAGGGTTATGTGTTTTCACGACCCATTGCAGATATCAACGAGCTGGGGCAATTTGTAAAGGGTCATCGGCTCAAACAGCAAGCAACCCGGCCAACCCTCCGTCAGGCCTCGGACACAGCCCTGCCCATGTCATCATAGTGTCCTGCTTAAGTAAGTCGTTGCCTTATGCCGCGCCGGATAAGGTCGGCGGCATGGGACAGTGCAGCGCGGCGCACACCGCCCGCAGCAGTTCCACTTCTTCCAGGGTGACCTGACCATCATGGGCCAGGGTGGTGATGGCGGCCTCGATCAGGGCCTGCTTGAACATCGGCTTGAGTTGATCCACCTTGGCCAATGAATCGTCCATGGTGGCAACCCAGTTGGGCGCACTGGCGTAGCTGCTGCTGGAATCCATCGGAAACAGATGATTCATGCCGGCCTGATAGGCCTGCCGGGCGCTGGTCTCGCTGTCATGACCCACGTCTGCCAGCACCATTAACAGGCCGGCTATGGCCGCACGACACTGCTTAAGGCTGGACTCACCCCGGTCTACCGTATCAGGCCGAATGGATTCTTCCAGATACTGGCTGACCACCTTGGACAGCGCATATTCGAACACGGAAATTTCGCCATCGGCGCGGATCAGCTGACCAATCACCGCAAGATAAGTGCCGATGGCTTTGCGTGGTCGACGCTTGACCGCAGGAAAAGCCAGCTCCACCAGGGGCAGTCGATGCAGAGACGGCAGGCCGTCGGTGGCGGTCAGATTGTGCTCTACCCGCTGCCGATGGTTGGGCCCCATCTGGGTTTCAATGATTTTCAGCTGCCGGCTACGCAGGTTCGGATCGGTGTCCAGCAGCAGTGCCAGCACCACGTCCACCGCGTGTTGAACCGAGCGAGCCCGCTCAAGCAGCTCCGGCGGCAAATGATCAATCAAGCGTTCAGCGTAAGCCACGTGGTCCCAGCTGGGATTACCCACCTCAGCTATCAGTTCCATGGTGTTCGCGGCCACCGAGGTGGCGCCGGCAAAGCCCATGGCGCCGCTCACGTGAGCCGGCGCCGGGCCGGCATCCATGGGTGGTGGCTCCAGGGCGATACGGGCCGCCAGCTGGCGAATCTCGCTGGGGTCAAAGCGTGAGTCTATGGCTTTGATCCGCTCTTCCAGGGGTGGATGGGTGGCAAACATCCGCCGCCCAACCCCATCGGCAAACAGCATATGACCCACCTCTTCCGCGTCAACCGCTTCTATTCGACCATGCTGAGACAGGGCGGCGATTTTTTTCAGCGCACCGCTGATGCCGTCGGGCTCGCGGGTGAACTGCACCGCTGAGGCGTCGGCAAGAAACTCTCGCTGGCGCGACACCGCAGCCTGGATAAGACGACCAAAAAACAGCCCAACAAAGCCAATGACCATTAACGCGCCGCCCACAAACACTAAAGGGGCGCCGTCTTTCTTAGAACCGCCGTAGTAGCTGACCCGCAAAATTTGTCGGCCCGCCAGGCCAATCACCAAGATGCCGAACAGCACCCCCATCAGGCGGATATTCATCCGCATATCACCATTGAAAACATGGCTGAACTCATGGGCAATCACGCCCTGCAATTCGCTTCGGGTGAGGGTTTCCAAACAGCCCCTGGAGACCGCCACGGCCGCGTCACCCGGGGCGTAGCCGGCGGCGAAGGCGTTAATGCCGCTTTCGCCCTCCAGCACGTAAACCTCTGGCACCGGCACGCCGGAGGCCAGGGCAATCTCCTCAACCACATTGCATAGCTGTCGACGTTTGGGGCCGGTGGCATCCGGCGACACCAGGGTGCCCCCCATGGATCGGGCCACCACCCCTCCGCCGCCGCGCAATACCGCCATCTTAAACAGCGTTGCACCGCCAATGGCAGCCACCACAAACAGCGATGACCAAACCAGCATCATGGGGTTTTGTTTCAGCAGCTGGCCGATGGGCATGGCCACGTCGCGATCGGCGTTGCTGACGCTGGCGGCTACAATCACCACCACCAGATCCACTGCCAAAACGATGGCCAACACCGCCAGCAGGAACAGGCCAATCAGGCCCCGGGTTTTCTTGCGCGCTTTGTCCTGCTGATCAAAAAAATTCATGCTGCGAGCCTTCCTGACTCAAGACGTGGGCGCCGACTGCAGGGCAGCCGGCGCTGTGTTCCAAAACACCGATGGGAAGAACTTAGAATTCGACTTTCGGCGCTTCCCGTACCACTGGATCTTCGATCTCCAGCAAATTGGCTTCGTCAAAATTGAACGAGGTGGCCAACAAATTGCTGGGAAAGGTCTCCCGGGCGTTGTTGTAGTTCATCACCGAGTCGTTAAAGGCCTGACGGGAAAAAGCCACTTTATTTTCTGTGGTTGTCAGCTCTTCGGTGAGCTGCATCATGTTTTCATTGGCTTTAAGATCCGGATAACTTTCCACCAGGGCAAATAGCTTGCCCAGGGCGCCGCTCAGCATGTTTTCAGAACCCGCCAGCTGCTGCATGGCGCCGGCGTCGCCGGGGTTTTGGGTTGCCCCTTTAAGACCCGTAACCGCCTGATTGCGGGCCTGGATTACCGCTTCCAGGGTCTCTTTCTCGTGCTTCATATACCCCTTGGCCGTTTCCACCAGGTTGGGAATAAGGTCATGACGACGGGTCAGCTGCACGTCAATCTGAGCAAAGGCGTTCTTATACCGGTTTCGTTTGGTGACCAGGCCGTTGTAGAGCGAAATGGCAAACACCACGGCTGCAACGATCAGACCGAAGAAAATCCAACCCATAGCTTTCTCCCAGTTAGAGAATCAAAGATCCAATTGTGCCATGATTTTCAGGGGCTTGAGTGCCCCCTTTGTCACGTTGGCCTACCTTTTTTCAGGCTCTGGGCGCTGGCGGCAGCCTGTCCAGCCGGGTAAGCTGGACCACGATGCCTGTCGTACAAGCCAATCCCCAGCAGACCCAAAGCCCGCTACCCCGCGGCTCGGGCACGTGCTGCAACCCCGGCCCATGGCTGATAGGCATTTGCCTGCTGATGTTTTTCTCCGGGCCATCGGCCCAGGGCCTGGCTGGCGCCGTCAGCCAGCTAAAAAACGACCTTGAGCAGCTTGACGGGGCGCCTAACATGATGGGACTGGGCGTGTGTGTCGCCCAGGGCGGCAATACCCAGCTGATGCAGGTGCACGGTGAGCAGACCCTGGGTGGTCCCGCCCTGAACCCAAACACCCGCTTCCGGTTGGCCTCGGTTTCCAAAGGTTTTGCGGCAACCACCGCGGTGTTACTGGATCAACAGGGCAAGCTTGATCTTAAGGCCAGCGCCAGATCCCTGGTTCCCTACTTCACACTGCCGGTGGCAAGCCAGGTGGATCAGGTTAATCTGACCCACCTGCTCAGTCATCGGCTGGGCCTGCCTCCCAACGCTTACGACAACCTGCTTGAAGCCAGCCGCAAGCCCCGGGACATTGTGCCCAGATTTGCCGCGGTCAAGCCCCTGTGTCCGGCGGCAGACTGTTACGGCTACCAGAACGTCGGCTTTAACCTGATCGCTGAAGCCATTGAGCAAAGCACCGGCGTGACCTATGAGGAGCAGGTGCAACAAAGGCTGCTCAGACCCCTGGGCATGGCCGACAGCGGATTCGGCCAGGCGCACCTGAAGCACGATGATAACTGGGCCAGGCCACACCGGGGTCGCGGCCGATTCCTTCGCCAAAGCCAGGTGAACGATAACTACTACCGGGTACCCGCTGCCGCCGGTGTCAATGCCAGTATCAGCGACCTGTGCCGCTGGCTGAAAGCCCAGATGGGGCAAAACCCTGAGGTAATCAGCGATCAGACACTGGCCCGGCTGCATCAGCCCCTGGTGGCCACCCGGGCCGAGCTCTATCGCGGTCAGTGGCGACGCAGCCGGCTCAACAGCGCCCACTACGGGCTGGGGTGGCGAATCTATGACTACTCAGATCATCCCATCGTGTTTCACGCCGGGTCGGTTAGCGGCTACGGCGCCGTGATTGCCCTGCTGCCCGAAGAAAATGTTGGCATTGCCGCCCTGTGGAATTCTGAAAGCAGTCGCCCCTGGGGGATCCTGCCAACCTTCCTGGACGCCTATTTTGGCTTGGCGCCCAAGGACTGGATGAAACTGGACGACCTGAAACTCAGCGGCGCGCCGCCCGCCGCTGGCGGCAGCTACGCCCCGGAGCCGCCGTAGACTCCTGGCCGGCACCTGCTGGCAGCACCGACTGGCCACCCGCCTGAACAGGTAGTGTGTTTACTCTATCGGCTGCTCTTACCATCATGCTCATTGACTACCACTTCCACTGGAGTAACAGCACCATGAGTAACAAAATCAACGCCGTGACAGAGTCGGTTAAAAAAGCCAACAGCGCCGCCCGAGAACTTCGACTGGCGGGTCTGGGGGTAATTTCCCGGGTACGCAATGAAAGCGGCAAACTGTTTGCCGAGCTGGTAGAAGAAGGCGAAAGCGTTCAGCACCGTGCCACCAGCGCGGTAACCAGCAAGGTCAGCCAGATTCAGGACGAAATTCGCAGCCGGGCGAAGCTACGCGCCACCGTTGAGCAAGCGCGCACCCTGGTCAGCGACAGCGCCAGCCGGGTGGAACAGCTGCTGCAAAAACGCCTGGGCGAGGTGCTGAATTTTGTTGGGTTACCCAGCAAAGATGAACTGAAAGCGCTGGACACCCGGGTCGCCACCTTGGGGCGGGAAATTCGTAGCATTAAACCCACACGGGCAAAAGCTGCCTGATCTGGGCGATTGCGCCCACTTGGTGGGCATTGCTTCAGGTCCAATCAGATTCAGCCACGGCAATGGCCGGGGCTGAACCTGAGCCTGGTCCAGCAACCTAAGGCCTGATGGACCGGGCCAACGCCGTTATATCAATCACTGCGCAGGCTGTGTTCACGGCCTTAACAGGCCCGACTCAGCCGGTTGATCAAAGCGAATTATAGATAAACGTCACGATTTGCGGCGGCTTGATGAACTTTCCGCCCCAGGCTTCATCCCACTGAGCCCCGGGGCTGGCGGCGATGGTTTCCTGCAGGGTCTTGCCATCGTTTTTCAGCGCCGCGACGTTATTTCGCAGAGCCATCAGCGTATCGCGATAGTCCTGCATGTCATCTCGGTTGGCCAAAGATCCATGGCCTGGGATGATCTTGGTCTCAACGTTGGCCAGCATCAGGCCCTTGTTCACCGCATCGATCAGGCCGTCGATGCTGCCGCCGGACTCAAGATCAATAAAGGGATACTGACCGTTGAAAAACGTATCACCCATGTGCAGCACGTTGGCCTTGGGAAAAAAGATCAGCGCATCACCATCGGTGTGGGCGTTGGGCGCGTGGATGGCGTGGACGCCGCCGTTCATTTGCAGGCTGACCCGCTGGGTGAAGGTGATTCTGGGCAGGGCAGCCGGCGGTGACGCGGGCACGGTCCGCATAAACATCTTTGACACGTGCTCTGCCGACATTCGCTTGTGCACGTTGTCGTGGGCCACAATCACGCTACCGGCCTTACCAAAGGCCTCGTTACCGCCGGAATGGTCGCCATGCCAGTGGGTGTTTAGCACAAAACTGACCGGCTCAGAGGTTAGTTCAGCAATGGCAGCGGTGATTTTCGGCGCCAGCGGCGCGTACTGATCGTCAACAATAAAGGCACCGTCATCGCCCACCGACAGCGCAATATTGCCGCCGGCGCCCTGCAGCATATAAATGCCGTCGGTGACCTTAATAGTGGAGATTTCAACCTTGGAAAAATCCTGGGCAGCCACCTGCAGACCTAACAGGCTAACAAAAAGCGCAGAAACAGCGGGGAGAAGACGGTTCATGGGTATTTCCTGATGGCGGAAAATGTGGCGATTATGACAATCCAGCGAGTCCTGCGCCATGGCTTATAATGGGCGGTCCGATGACTCGAGTAGCACTATGACCGACGCAAGCCCCCTGGGTGGAGCACTTACCCGCCGAATTTTGATTGGCATGGCCATAGGCGTTGCCATCGGAGTCGCTATCAACGTGTCGAACTGGCAATGGGGCGAACAGGTTCTGGCCCTGGGCGTATTTGATCTCACCGGCAAGCTGTTCGTTAAGCTGCTGATGATGCTGATGGTGCCGGTGGTGCTGGTATCCCTGGTCTGCGGCGTGTCCTCTCTGGCTGATCCAAAAGAACTGGGCCGACTCGGTGGCAAGGCCGTAGGGCTTTACATGCTAACCACTGGTCTCGCCATCGCGTTGGCCATCACCGTCGCGACCGTGATCGGGCCTGGTGAAGGTTTCACGCCGCCGGCCCAAAGCTTCACCCCGCCGCCCAGCCAATCCCTGTCCGAGGTAATCCTGGGCATGGTGCCCCAGAACCCCATCCAGGCCATGTCTGAGGCGCGCATGCTGCAGCTGATTGTATTTGCCGTGCTGTTTGGATTAGCCATTTCCCTGGCTGCAGAGTCCGGTCGCCGAATCAGAAATATTTTTGCCGATCTCAACGAAGTGGTCATGATGCTGGTGACCATGGTGATGCAGGTGGCCCCCATTGGCGTACTGGCACTGATGGCCAAGCTCTGCGCAACCCTTGATCTGAAAGAGTTTGCCGAGGTGCTGACCTACTTCCTGACCGTAGTGCTGGTGCTGGCGGTGCACGGACTGGTGACCTACCCATTGCTGTTGAAATTAACCACCGGCCTCAATCCACTGACCTTCCTGCGCAAGATGCGCACCGTGATGGCGTTTGCCTTCAGCACCTCGTCCAGTAACGCCACCTTGCCGGTGACCCTGCGAACCACCGAAGAGCGGCTGGGCGTCAATAACTCCGTGGCCTCGTTTACCGTGCCCCTGGGCGCCACC
Source organism: uncultured Gammaproteobacteria bacterium (assembly GCA_964351665.1). GTDB lineage: Bacteria > Pseudomonadota > Gammaproteobacteria > Xanthomonadales > SZUA-38 > JANQOZ01. Next base: position 22,214 of record CAYGPO010000042.1, read on the forward strand.
ATCAACATGGACGGCACCGCCATTATGCAGGGCTGCGCGACCATTTTTATTGCCAACGCGTACGGCGTAGACCTGACCCTGGCCCAGCTGATGACCGTGGTACTGATGGCGGTGCTGGCATCGGTGGGGGCCGCCGGCGTGCCCGGCGTTGGGATTATTTTGCTCGCCACTGTGCTGGAACAGGTGGGGCTGCCGGTGGAAGGTATAGGCTTGATATTGGGTGTTGATCGATTACTGGACATGATGCGCACCGTGGTCAATGTGACCGGAGATGCTGCGGTGACCACGGTGGTGGCTTATTCCGAAGGGGAGCTGGACCTGGACCGTTTCAACGACCCGAGAGCGGGAATCGTGACGCCTGTACACCTTCATACGGAGCCCAGGACGCAGGGAGCGTGATGTGCGCCGCCAGCTACCCCACTTAAATTTGCTGCTGGCGTTCGAACGGGCCGCCTACCACCGAAGCTTCAAGCTGGCAGCGGCAGAGCTGCATGTCACGCCATCAGCGGTCAGCCACCGGATACGCCAACTGGAGGAGGATCTTGGCATCCCCCTGTTTCAGCGGCTGCCCCGCTCCATCCGCCTGACCGCTGCGGGTCAATCGTACTTCCGGGACGTACACCGAGCCTTCGCGCGGATCGAAAGCGGCACCGAGAAGCTCACTCACAGCTTCGGCAGACAGGTGCTGCGGCTGCATCTGCTGCCTTTTTTCGCCACCGAGGTGCTGGTGCCAAGACTGCAGAGCTTCCAGACCCAGAATCCGGAAATTGATCTGCACCTGGAATCGTCCTTCGGCCGCAGCGAAACCCATCCGGACCATGCGGACGTGTCCATTGGACTGGGCCAGGGCAGCTGGCCCGGGCTGGTATCTCGACCGCTGATGGAGCTGGAATTGCAGGCGGTGTGCGCACCCCAGCTGGCCAGCACCATTCGGGCAGATCACATCGAAGACATCAACCAGCATCAGCTGATCTATTTTGAAAGCCAGCTGGACGCCTGGGAACTGTGGGCCAGGGGCGTTGGGCTGAAGAAGTTCGAACCCGCCGGCACCCTCACCATGGACAGTATGTTTTCCGCCCTGCAGGCCGCTGAACAGGGCTTGGGAGTGGTCACCGCCGCGCTGCCCCTGACCGCCCAATGGCTGCAGCGCTCACACCTGGTACCGGCCTTTGAACAACGGGTGAAAATTCCGGATCGGTATCACGTCCTGTATCGCAAGGGTGATGAGGTAAGACCCAACGTGCAGCGATTTTTACAATGGATTACCGCTGAGTTTGCGCCGGGGTAACCCGTCACGCCAAAATCCGAAAAAGCCAGCCTCATGCCGCTTTATCCGTGGGCTGGGATTGATCCAGCCGATGCATATGCACATCCATCTGCGGATAAGGAATCGACACACCCTCAGCGTCGAAGCGGCGCTTAATCTGTTCGGTCAGGTCAAACCGGACCTGCCAGAAGTCGGCGGTTTTTACCCAGGGTCGAACCACAAAATTGACGCTGGAATCTGCCAGCTCGCTGACCGCGATTTGGGGAGCAGGATCTCTTAAGACCCGTTCGTGATCATTCACCAGCTGCTGGATAATTTGCCGGGCAAGATCCAGGTCGTCGTTGTAACCAATGCCGAACACCATATCGACCCGGCGCGTGTCGTTGGCGGAGTAGTTGGTGATAGCGCTGCCAATAATGTCGCTGTTGGCAACCATCACCATCTTGTTGTCCGGAGTTTTTAAATGGGTCCAAAACACCGCCAACGCCTCAACGCTGCCAGAAACCCCGGCAGCTTCAACGTAATCGCCAGTCTTAAACGGCCGAAAGATAATCAGCATAACCCCGGCGGCAAAGTTTTTCAGCGAATCCTGCAGGGCCAGACCAATGGCCAAACCGGCCGCGCCCATCACCGCAACGATTGACGTGGTGTTCAATCCCAGCTGATCCAATGCCGCAACGATCACCACCAGCAGCAGCAGGGCGGAGGCGATGGAACCAACAAAGTTAATCAGGATTGGGTCGGTACCGGCCCTCAGCATGACCTTTTTTACCAGCGCCACAATCAGCTTGGACAGCCACCGGCCGGCAACATAAATGACCAGGGCTAATACCAGTTTGATGCTCCAAGGGACCAGATAGGTGTGCAGTATTGCGCTAAAGTCGACGTCAAAATTCATTGGTTGTCCCGAAAATATTTGAGCCGGCAATGATACTCCATAGAGGGTTTTTCTGACTCTCCCGACCTTGAGCGCTGGCGGGACTTTGGCCAGGAAAGCCGTGGCTCGGAGCCAAACTCCCTGCGTGGTAACATCCCGGCTTGAAAGCCCCCGGTCGGAGAAACTGCGTTGAACGATGAGGTAAACGGACAAGTGGAACAGACCATCGCCACCGATGCGAAAGAACTGCAGGCCCTTGACCGAGCCCGGGACGCTCTCAGTGCCCGGGACGGCGAAGGCGCAGAAAAGGCCCTGGCCGAAGCGCTGGAGATAAACCCGGAGCTGACCGCCGGGATTGAACTGCGGGCCCTGATCGCCTGCCAGAAAGGCGATTTCGACAGCGGTCTTAAAGACTTTCAGCGCTTAACGGAGCTGGAGCCGAGCAGCCACACAGCCTGGCTGAATCTGGGCAAATGTCAGCGCGACAGCGGCGACTCCACCGGCGCCATACAAAGCCTGGGCCGGGCCACGGAAATCAACCCTGAGCAGGCGGATGCCTGGGTCCTGTTGGGCTTGGCCCAGCGCGACAGCGGCCTGGAAGCCGAAGCCCTGGCGACCCTTCAAAGCACCGTTCAACGCTCGCCCAGGCATCTGTCAGCGGTCAGCGCCCTGGCCCTGCAATACCAGTCCCTGGGACAACAAAGCGAGGCACTGGCCCAGTTTGCCGCGGCCCGGGATCTGGCCCCTACCCTGCCTCACACACACTACAATCTGGGTCGCGCCCAGCTGGAGGCCGGTCTCCTGAAAGAAGCCGGCGAGTGCTTTGAACAAGCCTTGACCATCAACCATCATTATCACCAGGCCAAGCTGGGCCTGGCGGAATTGGCTGAGCAACGGGGCGATGCCGATATGGCCATCAATATCTATCGGCGGCTGACCCGCAGGGTACCCAACCTGCATCAGGCCCACGTGGCCATGTTCCGGCTGCTGGCCGCCGAGCGACGACGCTCTGAGTTTCGCAATCAGCTGGAGTTCAGCCAACCGCTGTTTGCTGAGTCGGATTTTCCCGCCTTCTGGCAGGCACAGCTGCTGGCACTCCAGGGCCAGACGGACCAGGCCCTGGCCGCCTTGCAGGCCTTGCTGGACAAACCCGATGCGCTGCTGGATCCCAGCGCGCTGCAATTGGAATTCGACCGAATATCTTCGCTTTGAGAGATTACGCCATGAAGCTCAACGCCTTTGCGCTGTTTATCCTGACCCTGGCTCTTGCCACCGGCTGCAGCGACGCTCCCAGCCCGGCCACCACCGAGCCTGACGCCGCAGATTCGGACCTGGCCATGCCAGGCACTCCGGCCGTCAACGCCCCGCCAGCGGCGAACCCATCCCGTTTTGACATCTACCGGGAGGTTCGCCTTGGGGCCAACCTGGACCACCTGTCCGGGCAGCAGAAACAGATGGTAGGCCTGCTGATTGAGGCCGCAGACATCATGAACGGCCTGTTCTGGCGCCAGGCCTACGGCGACCCCCAACCCCTGCTTGAGGCCATTGCTGACCCGGCAGCCCGCCGCTTCGCCAGGATTAACTACGGCCCCTGGGACCGGCTTGACGGCAACCGGCCGTTCCTGCCCGGGGTGGAAGCTAAACCCCTGGGCGCGAGCTTTTACCCGGCGGACATGAGCAAGCAGGAGTTTGAACAGTGGGATCAAGTGGGCAAGGATGGCCTGTACTCTCTGGTCAGGCGCGACGAGCAGGGGCAGCTGCAGCTGCACAGCTACAGCGAGGTGTTTGGGCCTGAGCTTACTCAGGCGGCTGACCTACTTCGGCGGGCCGCCGACCTGGCCCAGGACCCGGGTTTCGCCAACTATCTGCGGCTGCGGGCAGAGGCTTTTTTGAGCAACGATTATTTCGCCTCCGACATGGCCTGGATGGACAACAAGACCAATCCGGTTGAGCTGGTCATCGGACCCATCGAAACCTATGAAGACCAGCTGTTTGGGTACCGGGCGGCCTTTGAAGGCTTTGTCCTGATCAAAGACCTGCAGTGGAGCGCCCGACTGGCCCGCTTCGCCGACTTTCTGCCGGAGCTACAGCGGGGGCTGCCGGTGGACGATGCCTACAAAGCCGAAGTCCCAGGGGCTAACGCTGACCTGAACGCCTATGACGTTGTTTACTACGCCGGCGACAGCAACGCAGGATCAAAAACCATCGCCATCAATCTGCCCAATGATGAGCGGGTGCAGCTGGCCAAGGGCACCCGCCGGCTGCAGCTGAAAAATGCCATGCGGGCAAAGTTTGATGAAATTCTGCTACCCATCAGCGAGCTGCTAATCACGCCTGCCCAGCGCAGCCACGTCACCTTTGACGCCTTTTTTGCCAACACCATGTTCCACGAGGTGGCCCATGGGCTTGGCATCAACAACACCCTGGACGGAAAAGGCACGGTGCGTCAGGCCTTGAAAGAAACCGCCTCAGCGTTGGAAGAAGGCAAGGCCGACATTCTCGGTTTATATATGGTGACCAGGCTGCACGAAAACGGCGAACTTGAAGGCGAGCTGGAGGATTACTACGTGACCTTTTTGGCCAGCATTTTCCGCTCCGTGCGCTTCGGCGCGACCTCCGCCCACGGCAAAGCCAACATGGTGCGCTTTAATTACTTTGCCGAGCGCGGTGCCTTTATCCATAACCCGCAGGACCAGACCTACGCGGTGGACTTCAATGCCATGGCCAGCGCCATGGCCGAACTGGGCCAGCTGATTCTCACCCTGCAGGGTGACGGCGACTATGCCGGCGCGACGGCCCTGCTGAGCACCAAGGGTGTGGTGGGTGAAGGCCTGGCCGCCGACCTTGAGCTGCTGGCCGCCGCCGGCATCCCGGTTGATATCGTGTTCGAGCAGGGCGCCTCGGTGTTAGGGATTCGATAGCCGGACCTGATTTGAGGCCAAGGACGGAAAACTGCAGGGCATTGCCCCAGGGCTATAACTAAGCAGCCAGCTCCGAAGGATCGAGAATCGGCGCGGAACACTGAGTTCCCTCGCAGCGATAGGCTGTGAACGGCCCCTTTGCCGGGTAGCGCTGGGTCAGTGAGGCAGGGTCCGGCAGGTAGATCTGATGGGACACAGGATTAGTCGAGGCAAGCTGGCGACCAATTGCCTGCACCTGCTCTAACTCGCCCCTAAGCACAACCAGTGTAGGCGGATTAAGCCATTCATCCAGCGCGCCCAGCAGCGCCCCGCAGGCCTGGGGGGCTCGCTGCAGTTCGTCCCAGCCACTCTTCAGGGTGCGCTCTGCAGCGTTCACGTAAACCAGGTTATCCAGCAAACGCCCGAGCCTAAGCAGACTGCGGGCCGCCACCGCGTTACCCGAGGGGGTTGCATCATCCTGTAACGGCCGGGGCCGCTGAATCAGGGTTTCGTGATCACTGGCGGTAAAGAAAAACCCACCCTGGAAAGGGTCTTCGAAATGGGTCAACAGGGCCCGGGCCAGCAGCTGGGCAAATTCCAGATCGGCGGGCCGGAACGCGGTTGCCAACAACTCCAGCACCCCATCAAGCAAAAATGCGTAGTCGTCAAGAAAGGCCATTTGATAGCTGCGCGAGCCCCGGGATACCGCCAGCAGTCTGCCCTTCTGCCACAGCCTGGAGCGAATAAAATCCAGTGCTCGCTGGGCGCTTTGCAACATGGCGGTATTGCCGGTGACCCGGGCGGCAATGGCTAGGGCGCTGATGGCCAGCCCGTTGTGCCCGCTGAGCACCTTATCGTCCCTGGCCGGGGATGGCCTCAGGCGTCGATGACCCAGCAACTTCTTGCGCGCGTTGTACAGACACTCATCAGCCAGCGAGCGACCGATTCCAATCTTCCTGGCGACTTTTTCCAGCGGTTTACCCGAGCCCAGGTGCCAGCGATCGCCATCCACATTGGGGGCTTGGTCCAATCCCCAATAGGCACCGGCGATGTCGGCTTCCACCGAGCTCAAATTAGCGTTGAACTCCTCGCGGCTCCAATGATAATACTGCCCCTCTCGATCTTCGCTGTCAGCATCCAGCGCGGTCACAAAGCCGCCGCTGGTGGATTTAAGTTTTCGCTCCATAAAAGCGGCAACGCGTTCAGCAACTTTGATGAAATCGGGTCGTCCGTAGCGCTTACCGGCAACAATATACAGGGCCAGCAGCTGGGCGTTGTCGCTGAGCATTTTTTCGAAATGTGGAACGCTCCAGGCACCGTCAACGCTGTAGCGAAAAAAGCCCCCACCCAGCTGATCACACAGACCACCCCCCGCCATCCGGGCCAGGGTGTTTTCCACCATTCGGTCAGCATCGGCCTGCTGTTCATCGCTAAACGCCGACCAGCTCATCAAGAACCGTAGCAGTGGCGAGTTGGGAAACTTGGGCGCTGATCCAAAACCGCCGTAAATGGGATCGTATTGGCGCTTTAAGTTGTTCAACGCTGCGCTACCCGGATCCAAGGTAAGCGCCCTGTCTGTGGGCGAGGTTTGAGCCGAGCGGGACAGGAAATCTCGTAACTTCTCGGTCTGCTGGTTCAAGGACTCTCGTTTTTCATTCCAGGCTTTGCTGATATTGACCAGCACTTCGGAAAACCCCGGCACCCCGTCGCGGCCCTGGGCGGGGAAGTAGGTGCCGGCGAAAAACGGCGTCTGGCTGTGGGGGTCCAGCACCAACGTCAGGGGCCAGCCGCCAGGCTGTTCGGTCAGAACCTGATGGCTTTGTTGATAGATTCGGTCCAGATCCGGCCGCTCTTCCCGGTCAACTTTGATTGGCACAAACTGATCGTTGAGCACCTTTGCCGTGTCCTGGTTATCAAAGGACTCACGGGACATCACGTGGCACCAGTGACAGGAGGAGTAGCCAATTGAAAGCAGCACCGGCAAATCATTTTCCCGGGCAAATCTCAGCGCCTCATCACCCCAGGGCCACCAGTGCACCGGCTGCGCGGCATGCTGCTGTAAATAGGGGCTGGGCGAATCGGCAAGACGGTTCAATGATTTTCCTGAGCTGTTCGTGAGACACGGCTGGATAGGTCGCCAGTATACCCGGGCCATAAGAAAAAACCCTGGGCGATGAAACTCCGGTGACTCGGCAGCGTTAGTTGTTTACATTTTACCCACCGACAGCAACCCTGCATCCAGCCCTGGGGCAAACTCAGGTAGAATCCCTGCATGCCGTTCTTAGTCGACTTTGACCCCGTACTGCTGAACCTGGGCCCGGTGAAAATTCACTGGTATGGGCTCATGTACCTGCTGGCGTTCCTGACTTTTTTGCTGCTGGGAAATTACCGTGCTCGCCAGCCCGGCAGCGGCTGGACCGAAGCGGAAATCAGCGACATGCTGTTTTACGGCGTGCTGGGAGTGGTGCTGGGCGGGCGCATCGGCTATCTGCTGTTCTATGATTTTGCCGAGGTGCTCAAAGACCCCCATCGCATTTACCAAATCTGGAAAGGCGGCATGTCGTTTCACGGCGGCCTGATCGGTGTTGGACTGGCCTTTGCCTGGTTTGCCCGCAAGACCGGTAAGCCCTATCACCGCATCGCCGATTTTCTGATTCCCATGATTGCCCCAGGCCTGTTTTTTGGCCGCCTGGGCAATTTCATCGGCGGCGAACTTTGGGGCCGGCCCTCGGACCTTCCCTGGGCGATGATCTTTCCCAATTCCCTGGAACGTCTGCTGCCGGCAGATCAACTGCAGGCTGAGTACCTGGCAGGCAATCTGAACCACCTTGCCCGGCATCCGTCCCAGCTTTATGAGGCAATCCTGGAGGGCCTGGTACTGTTTGTGATTGTCTGGGTCTACTCCCGAAAACCCCGTCCACCCCTGGCGGTGACCGGACTATTTTTTGTCGGCTACGGGGTCTTTCGCTCCACCGTTGAATGGTTTCGCGAGCCCGATCGGGATATCGGCTTTTTGGCCGGTGACTGGCTCACCATGGGACAAGTATTATCCTGGCCACTGATCGCCACCGGCGCCATCATGCTCATCGTTGCCTACCGACGGCGGCCAGACCAGCCAGAGATTTCCCGATGAACCAATACCTGCAGCTGATGCAACACATCATCGACAACGGCAGCCAGCGCGGTGACCGCACCGGCACCGGTACCTTAAGCGTATTTGGCCACCAGATGCGCTTTGACCTCAGCCAGGGCTTCCCCCTGCTGACCACCAAAAAGCTGCACCTTAAGTCCATCATTCATGAGCTAATCTGGTTTCTCAGCGGCAACACCAACATCGATTATCTGCAACAAAACGGTGTTCGAATTTGGGACGAATGGGCCGACGACAATGGCAACCTGGGGCCGGTTTATGGTTACCAATGGCGTAGCTGGCCAGATTATCAGGGCGGCCACATCGATCAGATCAAGGGGCTGTTGCAGGACCTCAAACAAAAGCCCGAATCTCGTCGGCATATTGTTTGTGCCTGGAACGTCGCTCAGGTTCAGTCCATGGCGCTACCGCCCTGTCACACCCTGTTTCAGTTTTACGTGGCACACGGGCGCCTTTCCTGCCAGCTCTATCAGCGCTCCGGTGATGTGTTTCTGGGGGTGCCCTTTAACATCGCTTCCTACGCCCTGCTGACCATGATGGTGGCCCAGGTCTGCGGCCTTCAAGCGGGGGACTTTGTGCATACCCTGGGGGACGCGCACCTGTATCTCAATCACTTAGATCAGGCCCGAGAACAGCTGACCCGGGAGCCACGCAGCCTGCCCCGGATGCAAATCAATCCTTTGGTGACCGACCTGTTTTCGTTTTGCTTTGACGACTTTACGCTGGTGGACTACAACCCACACCCTCACATTAAGGCGCCGATCGCGGTTTAGGATTTAGATTGGCCTTTTGCTTCGTTGCCGGCTCCGGG